>CAYZNC010000266.1:0-9456 GCA_964478555.1 uncultured Bacteroidales bacterium
CTTCTTTTAATGGGACATTCCCAGTGGGCAATGGTGCATATTACGAACCAGTTGTAATTTCAGGTTTGACAGGTGCAGTCGCAGCTGCCAGAAGTATTTATGTCCGGTCCGTTCCTACCAACCCTGCTATTTTTGGAAATGGTATCAACAAATATTGGGATTTTACAGGGACTACCAATATTACGGTTGGTGCAGCCACCATATCATTGCAGTATAATGCAGGTGATGCAACCGGAAACCAAACAATTTTACAACCATATACCAACACATCAGGCAGTTGGCAACTAGCCACAGGGGCATCCGCAGCCGGTGTAAACCCAATGACATCCACAGGAAATGCCAGTCTTGCAGGCCTTTGGACCGCTGGCTCTTCAAATACATTTTATTCTTATCAATCAGGTGATTGGAATACAGCATTAACCTGGACAACGGATCCGTCAGGCACTCTTTCTGTAAACCCTGGTGTTCCAGGTATTCTCGACAATGTTGTCATTTTAAATGGCCGTACGGTAGGTATAACTTCTAACGGAAAACAGATTGGCTCCCTCGAAATAAGGCTTGGAGGTTATTTAGATCTTAATACCACAAGCGGTCACACATTTGGAACGGTTATAGGACAAGGTGTTTTGAGGCTTTCCTCGGGGAATTTTCCAACGGGGACATTTATAGCTTTTGTTGCAGCTACAGGAGGCACAGTTGAATATTATAACCTGAATAATGCGGGTATCAGTAACACACAATTAACTTATAATAATTTAATTGTTTCGAATTATACTTCAAGCGCAAATACTGTTTTTCTTGATAACGCTACTAATCCTATCAATTATACTGTCAATGGCTATTTTCAGTTAAAAAACAATTCAACAGGTTCCCTTACTTTTAATTATGGTAACCCAACACCTTCGGATAACCTTATCAACATGACTGTTATGGGGGATTTTACGGTTAGTAGTGGTTGTAACCTAAGGGTCAATAACTTTGCATCAGGCCACGCCATTCCCGATGCTACTAATAATACTACCCCATATCCTGTACATACTTTAAAACTTTATGAAAATTTTACCAACAACGGTTCAGTCAGGTTTACTGGTTTACCTTCACCTGCAGCAAATGCATATTATACACTTGCCAGTACAGCTTCGGGCTCCAATTATGGTGATGTACAGGTATATTTTGAAGGCCCCACAAATAATACAGTCACTTGTAATGGTGTAACCGATTTTTATAGGCTTATCGTAGAGAAAGGAACAGATCAGACCTATACATTGGAGATTATTTCTTCCAATACCAACAATTTTGGATTATATGGGCCGAATTACCAGGGTCAAAATAATTTTAATGGTGGACCGGAAGGATATGGTTATGGAGCCTATTATAAGGCATTGTTTATACATTATGGAACATTAAAACTTGGGGCAAATATCAATGTTCCCTCATTAACAGAAGGCGGACAAGATTATAACCTTATTCCTACTGCGGCTTTATGGGTTAATGGAGCTAATGTATCTACCACCGTAGTTGGTGTTAATGGAACAGGTTATCAGGCCGCAACTCTGTATGGTCGCTTACGCATTAGCGCTGGTCAGTTTACTACTGGCGATGCTGCGGGTATTGTATTAGGAACCTTAGGAACACCAGAAATATTAGTGGAAGGAACTGGGACATTTAATACAAGCCAAGTTTGGGCTTCAGCTGGAACCAACATTATAAGCTATACACAAACTGGAGGTATAACAAATTTTGGTCAAAATGCTGAATATCATGGTAATGCTATGCTTGGTCTAAACAGTACCAATTCTGTATTTAACATGAGTGGAGGTACTATAAATTTCAGTGGCAACATAGGTGGCAACGATTTTCAACTTATGAATATTGCTGCAACATCCGGAAATTACAAGGTAACAGGAGGTACAATTAATATTAATGAACCAAGTTCTGCAACAGTTTACACTGCTATTTCGAGCGTGCCGTTTTACAATATGAACATTACAAATCAGACTGGTACAGGTTCAACTATAGTTCAATGGTCTGCTCCAAGTCCGCTTACCATTCTAGGTAATTTGAGTATTGGTGCTGGTTCCGTTTTAGATTTGAATGCGAACACAATCAATTTAAATGTCGCTCAGAATTTTAGTATTGCTGCAAGTGGAACCTATACTCCAGGAAACAATACAACCACTTTTAATGGCAGCGGCGGCCAAATATTTACAAATGCCGGTACCATTACTACAGGGCTTAATAATTTAGTAATATCCAATACCAGCAATACAACTATTACGAATAACCTCACGGTAATGGGAAACCTTACCATCAACAGTTCATGCTTTCTTAATGACCAGGGGAATAGCATTAATGTTGGGGGAAACATTGTTAATTCAGGGACCCACACCAGTCAAGCCAATGGGGCTATTATACTAAATGGAGCAGGCGCTCAAACCATTGGAGGTAATGGAAGTGGCATTTTTGGTAACTTTGCACTTAACAAGGCTGGAGGTACATCATCATTTACAGCCAACCAAGCAATTACAGGAAATCTTCGGCTTGCCAATGGCATACTTGATATTAATCATTATCAACTCACGCTATCGGCCACCAGTAATGTTTACGATGCCCTTGCCGGTACAACGGCAGTTTTTGGGAATACAAAAATGATTACTTTTGCAGGATTGGTTAGTGATGGCGGTATTGTTAAGCCTTATAATGCTGTTGGCTCGTTTTTATTCCCTATTGGTAACGCAGGTGGATATCGTCCCGCAACCATTGCTTTTTCTCAGGCACCAACAGCCTGGGGTTCTGTGAATGTAAAAATAGGGGCTCGCGTCCATCCTTTGGCAACTTCAGCCAACGCATTAAAATATTACTGGAAAGTAGTCAGCACCGGATTTACAGGGATACAGGCCAATTCGGTTTCACACACTTATCATTTCATTAATCCTGGCGATATCAATGCAGGAACTTTAGCCAATTATGTACCGGGCGTTTATAATCCCTATGCCTGGGTTTATATCAACGATGTTTCCCAGGTAAATAAAATCAACTATAATGTGTTATTCACCAATGTCGGTTACCTGGATGGGGAATATACTGCCGGACAACCTGATGCTTTTGGTGCAGTAAATATTTTTTATAGTCGCAAAGCAATCGGTAACTGGAGCGACAATGATATGTGGTCTACTGATCCTGTTTTGAAGTGGGGTGGTGCAGCCTGTAATTGTTTCCCGGCTGGCGACGACATTGTTTTAATTGGTGATGGATCTACATATAACCATAATGTTACAACCACAGCCTCTGGAATAACAGTCGGGTCTCTGACTATTAATACCGGAAGCACGTTGGATTTGGGCACCACCACCGGCCATAACTTTGGGGTATCACCAGATCAAAAGATCACAGGTTCAGGAACATTGCGAATATCTTCATCTATTGCAACAGCAGCCTTCCCGGGTGGCGATTTTGGAAATTTTCTCAATACGGGGGGAGGGACTGTTGAGTATTATAACACAGTGGCTGTTGGGAATGCAACTATTACCTTACCAACCACTTATAATGTTGGGGCAACAATCATTAATATTACGAATTATAATAACTTGAACTTAAATCCTGCAACCGGTAAAAATGTTATTCTTCCAAACACGGACTTAACAGTTTATGGAAATTTTACAGCTAATGGATCTGGTCTTGCAGAGTTAAATACACAGGCAACTACACATACAATTACAGTTAATGGTATTACAAATGTAAGCTCGGGTACTCTGGAATTTATGAATGGTAACAATACCGCCCAAAATATTGTGGTAAATGGCGATGTATTAGTTGGTTCTGGTGCTATATTCGATGTGGCCAATGTCAATACTGCCACAAACAACATGTCCATACAGGGAAACCTCGTAAATAACGGAACTTTTAATATGTACAAAGCTGCTGGAAGGGTATGCGATGTCATATTTACTGGGTCACAGAACAAAGGGATTAGCGGGACAGGAGCAACTACCGGTTTCGATATCCTAACCGTAAATAAGGGATCTGACAGAAACTCATTACTGGAAGTAACTTCCAGCGCCTTTTCTTTAAATGCATCTTTGCCAACTGCCTTAACCCTTACCAATGGCACATTCAGGCTAACAAGTCCGTTGGCCATTACTTTGACTACAACAGCAGCTTTTACTATTCCGATATCCGGATGTTTATCTGCAAATGGCGGTACTATTAATATTGGACAAAACAATACTACCGGAGCTGACCTGCTATTGCAAGGCCGCTTGGAAATTCTCTCCGGGGCAGTAAATATTGGTTTGATTGCAGGTGCTACCAGCGATAATGATATTGAATATGCATCTGCCGGAAATCCGGAAATCATAGTTTCAGGTGGCACTTTGCTGGTTGATGGACAAATAAGGCGTAACCTCAGCAATACCCTGGGGTCCCTTTGGTACACCCAGTCAGGTGGCACAGTCACTATTCGTGGCATCGCGTTTAATAATACCCGCGGTATGTTTGAAGTTATCAATGCCGGTAGCCAGTTTAATATGTCAGGTGGTACATTAAATATCGAACGCTCAGGCAGTGTTGGTTATGCCGATGCCTATATTGTCCCGGCATCTTCCAATGTATCAGGCGGTATTGTTCAGTTTGGTAATACCAACACACCAGCCGGTCAAACAACATTTTCGCTGAATGCCTCATCACCATTAGGAAGTGTGACAGTGGACGGCACAACCAGAAGTAAAACGGTTACTTTGGCTGTTAATCCGCTTACCATCGTTAATGATCTTACTATTAATGGAGCCGGTTCTGTTTTTAATGCAAATGGATTAAATGTTAACATAGGAAGAAACCTAACTAATAATAATACGGTCAGCACTGTTGGTACTGCAGTAGGTGGTTATCAGCCAGGCAGTTCAACCCAGGTTACCACATTTAATGGATCGTTCCCTGCAATAATTGCAGGAACAGCAGGTAATCTCACCAATTTTGCAAACATGGCGGAAGCTTCTTCATCCACGGTTACGTTAAGTGCCAACACTAACATGGCCGTGAATGGTAATTTATCATTGAATTCAGGTACACTAGCCGACGGTGCGAATATTATCACTGCCTATGGAAACATCATCAACAACGCCACACATACCAGCTCAGGAGGTAATGGTATTGTAATGGCTGGTGCCCAGGAACAGATAATTTCAGGTAGTGGATCCGGCGTATTTGGCAATATCAATATTAACAATGGTAATGGCGTAAATCTTGTCGATAACAGCGTCATTAACGGAGTCTTAACACTTTCCAATGGTATCCTATACATCGATGATTATCAGCTAACATTGGGGTCATCAGCAACCATTGCCGGAACATTTAATGCAACGAAAATGATTGCACTGAATGGGGTAATCAGTGACCAGGGTATTGTTAAAAATACTTCCGGTACTTTAACAAATTATTTAATTCCTGTGGGGGTTGCTGGTAAATATACTCCGGCTACTTTCTCCGTAACTTCTTCTACGGCAGGTAATGTTAAAGTTTTACCTGTCAACATGGATCATCCTGCTGATTTTGATGCAAACGGAAATGAATTAGCTTATTACTGGAAAGTTGTTTCAACAGGTCTAACAGTTTCTTCGGCCACTCAGATATTTAATTACCTGGTTGCCGATGTGTCAGGTAATGAAAGTCTTTATCATGGTGCCCGTTATTTAAACGGACAGTTTACCGATCTCGGAACCGGGGTTATAAATACCACAAACCATACCATCACTGTAACAGGCGCATATTTAGACGGAGAATACACAGCAGGTGAAGCCGCTAACTTTACCAATAAGCACAAATTATATAGTAAGAGCAGCGGCAACTGGACTGATAATATTTGGGCGGAAGATTTGCCTTCAAATGGACCTTGCGGTTACTATCCGAATGGCAACCCCACATACATAATGCCCGGACATACCATTACGATGAATATTGACAATTCCTTTGCGTATTCCGTGGATATACCTGCTACTGCTGTTTTAGACATGAGTGATAAATTATATAGCGATCTGGGATTTATAACAGGAACAGGCAGAATCAAACTCAAAGGGACTGCCGGAGGATCTTATATTTTCCCGGGTGGTAATTATGATGCATTTATGGCTGATCCTACCGGACAAAGCACGGTGGAATTTTATGGTACGGTTAATGCAACGCTACCATTAAAGCCAGGTAATGTTTACAAACCTTTCCAAAATGTAATTTTCTCTGATGCCGGTATTAAATATATGAGTGCTGAAAATATGAAAGTATTGAAAAACCTCACCATTAATAATTCAGCCTCTTTAAATAATACATTGCAAAATAAAAATTTATATGTCCTTGGTAATTGGGTCGATAATAATATAACAACTTCCGGCTTTGTTCCTGGTACCGGATTAGTAAGTTTTGAAGGTACAACAGCACAGCAACTCACCGTGGTCAGCAATCTTACGGAAAACTATTATGATTTCCGCATTAGTAATCCAACAGGACTTAGTCTTACAGCTGGTGGCGGCGCAGGTGATGTGCAAATTTCCGATAACCTGTATCTTGCGAATGGTGTAATATATACAAATACCACCAATACATTTACCTTAAATAATACAAGTCCTTCCGCTGCCATCAGAACCAATGCCAATTCATTTGTTGATGGTCCTTTGTACAAAAATATCAACAGCGGTTCTTATTTCGATTTTCCGGTTGGTAATAGCGGAAGATATGGCGATGTTTATGTTTCCAATATTTCTACGGCAGGTATCTGGACTGGGGAATACTTCAATGCCCCTCCAACGTACAATGTAAATTCTAAGCTTTCACCAATCGATCAGGTAAGCAATAATGAATATTGGTGGGTAAGCGGACCTGCAACAGCCCAGGGAAATGTCATATTGAGATGGGACGCCAACAGCGGATTTACATCTTCAACGCTTGCCAGCAGATCTAAAATAAGAGCAATTGAGTGGAATCCAACGCCGGGCCAATGGGAATACAGAGGTAAGATACTTAATGACGGAGGTCCTAATTCAGGTACTGTTCAAACAGATAATATCATTAGTTTGGCTTCAGGGGCTAATTTACATTACCTTACCATTGGAATGGAAAGTTTGCCCACAGCTACCATAACAAGTTCGCTTACACCCAGTGTTTGTGCAGACGGTACTAGTTCTACCACAATAAGTGTTGCCCTTACAGGTACCGCACCATGGTCGCTTTCCTATAAGCTTGGTTCAGTAACTACAACACTTTCCAATATTGCATCTTCACCGGCATCCATTGTTATAACCTCTGCATCTCCGGGTATTACTGGAACTGGCAATTTTAGTTTCAATATTACCAATGTAAATGACGCAGTTGGAATACCTGGTGTTAAAGATTATACCACTACTGCAACAGTAACAATAAAGCCTGTTCCAAATCCATCTCCTACCGGAAGAACAACAGTTGGAACGAGTGAAGCCGGCGTAGCATATTCTACAACGTCAGTAGGAGGAGATACTTATTTATGGGCAGTAACCGGAGGCTCTATTGCCGGTGGACAAAATACAGCAGCCATAACCGTCAACTGGGGTGCAGCAACAGGGACATTTGCAGTAAGTGTAACAGAAACCAATGGGGCACCTAATAATTGTTCCATTACAAAGAGCCTTGCAGTTACCATTGTTAATGCCCCAACACCCAATGTTACGGGAAATACCAATGTTTGTGCAAATGATAATAATGTAGCCTATGCAACTCCCGGTCCTATTGCAACACATACATATTTATGGACAGTAACAGGAGGTAACATCGCTTCAGGACAAGGTACAGCTGGCATCATAGTTAACTGGTTAACTGCCGGGAGCGGTTCCGTGAAGGTGGCTGAAACATTTGGTTCAACAGTATCAAGTACACTGCCAGTTACCATTAATCCACTTCCAACTGCTAACAATACAGTTCTTGCCCCGGCCATTTGCAATGGTCAGGATGCTGTTATAACCGTGAATGGTGCTGATGGTAGTGGTACTGATTATCAGTTAAGAACTGGAACCACACCGGTAGCAGGTGCGTTGTACCATAATACTGTTGCTGGTGCAAATATTAGTCTTACGGTAACACCGGGTCCAATTGTCAATACCATTTATAATGTTTTAGCAACCAATCAGTATGCATGTAGTGTACAATTAAATAATACAGCTAGTATTTTGGTAAATCCGGTTCCGGCTGTAACAACCGATCCTGTAAATCGAACAATATGTCAGGCAAATAATACTACTTTTAGTATTGTTGCAACAGGCGCAACTGCCTATCAGTGGCAGGTAAATCAGGGAAGTGGCTGGAATGATCTTACTAACACAGCTCCTTATTCTAATGTAACAACTAATACACTTACCATAACAGCAGCTACCACTACAATGAATGCTTACCAATATCGTTGTAGAGCTTCTAATGCATTTAGTTGTAGTGTAAATAGTAATGCTGGCATTTTAACAGTGACTACATTACCAGCAGCAACGATTTCCTATGCAGGCACTCCTTTCTGTAGTACTGTAGCTACTGCACAAGCAGTTACCTTAACCGGAACAGCGGGAGGATCTTATAGTGCAGCCCCGGTAGGTTTAACCATCAATGCCGGAACAGGAGCAATTACACCAAGTACCAGTGCAGCCGGAATATACACGGTAACTTATACCATGACAGCCGCAGGCGGTTGTGCTCTACAAACCGCAACAACTTCAGTTACCATAACCGCTCTTCCTGTTGCAACTTTCAGTTATACAGGAACACCCTATTGCAGCAATGCAGCTAATCCTTTACCAACATTAACGGGTTCGGCAGGTACATTTTCATCTACGGCAGGATTAAACTTTGTAAGTACGGCTACAGGACAGGTAAATCTGGCAACCAGCACGGCCGGAATTTATACGGTAACCAATACCATAGCAGCGGCAGGGGGATGTGCCCTGGTTACTGCAACAAGTGGTAATACCATAACAACTTTACCATCGGCAACCATTTCCTATGCAGGTACGCCTTTCTGTAGTTCTGTAGTAGGAGTCCAAGGGGTTACCTTAACCGGAACCTCTGGTGGAGCTTATTCAGCCCCTGCAGGATTATCGATTAATGCCGGAACGGGAGCTATCACACCAAGTACCAGTACCGCAGGAATATATACAGTAACTTATACCATAGCTGCGGCAAACGGATGTGGTGTTGTAACAGCTACCACTTCGGTTACAATTACAACTTTACCTTCGGCAACTATTTCCTATGCAGGTACGCCTTTTTGTACTTCTGTTGCCACAGCGCAGGCTGTAACCAGAACAGGCACGGCAGGTGGAGCTTATTCGGCCCCTGCAGGATTATCAATTAATGTTGGAACCGGCGCAATTACACCAAGTACCAGTACAGCCGGAATATATACGGTAACTTATACCATGACAGCCGCAGGCGGTTGTGCTCTACAAACCGCAACAA
>CAYZNC010000267.1:0-9454 GCA_964478555.1 uncultured Bacteroidales bacterium
ATAATTGCTCTTCGGCTTTTTTTCGTTCAGTAATGTCCTTGGCAAATCCATTACAATACTCCTGATTTCCAAATTTTCCATAGGCCGAGGTGATTTCTACCGGAAATTCAGAGCCATCTTTCCGTCGATGAACCGATTGACCAACGAAATTATTCTTTTCTCTCAGATATTGCCAAAGTTGAGCCCATAATTCGGGAGTTGAATTCAGATCGACATCAAAAACCCTCATTTGAAGGATTTCGTCATGAGTATAACCGAGCGCTTTACATCCTGCTTCATTGACATAGAGGAATTGTCCTTCGGGGTTCATCCAATAAGCACCATCGGGAGCAGTATCAATGGAATACTTTAAAATTTGTAATTGCTCTTCCGCCAGTTTACGTTCCGTAACGTCCCGGAAATTAACAACAATAGCCTGTAGACTGGGCTTAGCAAGCAGATTATTAATAACACCTTCAATCCAACGCCAGGAGCCATTCGCATGCCGAACCCTAACTGGAGGTAATTCAACCCGTCCCGAATTTTGAATTAATTCGGTAAATAGTTGTTTAACATTTGCTAGGTCGTCGGGATGTACTAACTCAAAAGTATTTTGTCCGATTCTCATTTCCTGATCGTATCCCAAAACCCTTTTATAGGAGGGGCTTTCATATAGAATAATGCCATTTGCATCAATCATCGTTATAACATCCGCACTGTCTTCAATGAGCGATCGAAATTTCTGTTCGCTTTCCAATAAGGCTTCTTCCGCACGTTTACGATCCGTAATATCTTGAATAACACCAAATATGGTTCTTTTTTCTTTATCGAATATGGCTATGGAATGAATATCTTTTATCTGGCCAGTATCTAATGTTTTTATTTTAAATTCAACATCATATGATCCTTTCTTTGCTAATAAATTTTTCATTGCTGAATCGAGCAAAGGTCGATATTCAGGTAATGCTACTGCCTTTATAGATTCGTAATCCCATTGTTCCTTATTGAGCCCATATACTTTACCCGCACCTTCAGAAGCAATTATTAAATCAGAATCCAGATGGAGCTCCCAATTTCCTGACTTGGAAGCAAGTTCGGCTCGTTTTAAACGAGCTTCGTTCAAACGAAAGGTTTCTTCTTCCTGTTTATTAAGTTGTTTTTTATCTATCGCTGATTTACCAATAAACTGACGGATAAAATTAAATATCATATTCATCGCGTCAAATTCTTTTAGTTTAGATTACTGTTAAATTTAGTAAATTAAACATTACGAGTCAACGTTTAGCTCAAATTTTAAATAATATGCAATTTAATCACAACATTTACAGTACTGTAAAGCTGTATTTTGTGTTGCCCAATAGTTGGATATGAATTCATGTAATTTGAAAAATAAATAAGCTTGTGCTCTTTAATTGAAATGACTAGGTTGGTACACCTTGAAGTTTTAAATTAAGTATATCAATAATATGTTATTTCACGTATAAATTTTATCCCTGGTCTGTTTTCTGAATAACCCGTTTTACTGGTCCAATTACTATTCTTATCATAAATGTATTTGTACCTGTATTCCCCGTCAAACTCGAAATCACCGTTCTCATTCAGTGTGTTTTCCAAAGTATTTTTTAAGGCTTCATTTTTGATCATGTGAACTCTAACCGTGCCATCTTTAAGATATTCATAAATTAACTTGGTTTGTTCGTCGCCCACATTTATGATTTCAGAAATAACTCTTGACTTATAATCCCGACTTATTTTTAATTGAATCTCCTTTGTTTGTATGGTTGCAAATAAGCCCAAACTGTCGGTTTCATACTCAACGGTTTTGGTAACATTATGTTTTTTTAAAAATTGAAGTTTATTAGGTAAAAGCTTATCGGCATAAGTCACTTTAAGTTCGATAAGCGTATCACCCTGACTATCTAATTCAACCCATTTATCAATTCTTCCAGCCTCTGAAAATATGAGAAAGGAATTATCGAGAAGCAACTGTTGCCCCAGGCTCATAAATATCATTTCATCAAATCTATTCAGGTCACTTTTTTCAGGGATCAATGTATCAATTCCAACCTGGTATTTGGTCTGTTTCAATGATTTTACTTCTCCTTTAAGATTTAACCAACTCCTTGAATTATATTGGGAATAAGCGTTAATACTTAAGGATAGTACTAATAATAATAATAATTTTCTCATGGTTAGTGTTTTGAAAATTACCTTTGAGGTTTGTATCCTATAAGCCAATACCTTAAAAATTAGCCTTGTCTTCAATCCGAAGCAACCTCAAAGGTTTTGGCAACCTTTGAGGTTTGTATCTCACAAGGCCCATATCGTACCCCGACTTCTAATCTTCAATGATGTATTCCTTTATCGTTTCTTCATCTATTTCCTTAGAATGGCAAAATATAAAATTTTCAAGTGTATCATACCATTTAATTATTTCATTTCTTTCAATGTTAGTAGCTTTATTACCAATAATCGCCTGGTATGATGAAAATTCATAATTTTTAAAATCACGTAATATCTCATGTTTTAAGGGATTCTGATGAATATATACCATTAGATTGTAGAAATAATTGTCTGATTTTATTTCAATCCTTTTGAATTTATATTGAAATAACCCCCCCGTTCGAGTGTATTTTTTATTGATTGCTTTGCTATATGCATTAAAAAGATTCGAAAAGGGTTGCCATAGGTTATTTTGATTGTGTTCAAAGTCTTGAGAGACTTTCAGAAAATCTCCCTCATCCTTAATCTTAACAAGAAAATGAAAGTGATTGGGTAAAAGACAATAAGCATATGTTTTGGCAATAGGTAATAAATGTTTTTTATATAATTTCATGAAATATAAATAGTTATCACGTTCAAAGAAAAGATTTCCTTTATTAATACCACGATTATAAATGTGATAATATTTTCCGGGTTCGAGATTGATATATTTCATTTGATTTTAGAGACCTCAAAGGTTGAAAAAAACCTTTGAGGTCTATCGCTCTGCTACACAGTTTGTTCTTCGATTTGAAACCTCAAAGGTTGAAAAAAAACCTTTGAGGTTTGCCCCTACCTCACCCTACCCCCTGTTCATCCTTTCCTCAATCTCATCTGCTTCTATGGGAATATTTTGCATCAGGTCGATAGGTTCTTCTTCCGTTACAAGAATGTCATTTTCAATGCGAATACCTATGCCTTCTTCACGAATGTAAATACCAGGCTCACATGTTAGTATCATGCCAGGCTCGAGGGTATGGAACCGTGTACCCACATCATGCACATCGAGCCCCATGTAATGTGATACACCATGCATAAAATATTTAGTATACATAGGATTTGCCGGATCCTGACGATGAACATCTTCTAAAGAATACAAGCCTAGCTTGATATGTTCTTCTTCCCATAACTTTCCAACCTGTTTACCGATAAGGTTCAGCGAAGTACCTTTAATCATCATGGCCCTTGTTTTCTTAAATACATTGAGGGTTGCATTATAAAGATCTTTTTGCCGTTTCGTGAATTTACCATTTACCGGGATACTTCGGGAACAATCAGAATTATAATTGGCAAATTCAGCGCCGAAGTCCAACAGGATAACCTCTCCATTTTTACAGATGGATGCATTTTTTTCATAATGTAATATGCAGGCATTTTCGCCTGAAGCTATAATAGGCGGATAAGCATGCCCCTGGGCTGCGTTGCGCCGGAATTCGTGACTAATTTCGGCATCAATTTCAAATTCGTACACGTCGGGTTTTACAAATTTTAATACCCTGTCGAACGCCTTGGCAGTGATTGAACAAGCATGCCGAATGACATTAATTTCCTCCGGTTCTTTAATCAGACGCAATTCTGTTAAAACAGGTGCAAGCCTTTCGATCTTGTGTAATGGGTAGCGTTGTTTTATGACATGCGCAAATCGCAAATCACGACTTTCTAAATCCGAAGAAAAGCGTGGGTTTAGATAATGATTCAGGTAAATATGATCAGCATAATAAACCATTTCGTCCAATAACTGGTCAAACTCTTCAAGCCAAATAATGGTTTCGATACCTGATATCTCCGTAGCTTCTGCTTTCGAAAGCTTCTTCCCATGCCATACCTCTGTCAACGGATTAGATTTCACCAAAAACAGAATTTCGCGATTCTTGGTAACAGGATTATCCGGATACATAACTAATATGCTTTTTTCCTGATCGATACCCGTTAAATAGAAAAAATCCGAATTCTGACGATAGGTAAAAAATTGATCGCCGTTTCTGGGCATCTCATCATTGGAATGAAAAATAGCAACTGAGTTTTGTTTGAGCTGATTACTCAATTTAGCTCTGTTTTGTTCAAACAACTTTCTAGGTAAATTTATGTTGCTCATAATAAGCTCTTTTGATTATAGTTTATAGATAAATTTATGCTCAATCGTTGCAAATAGTATAAAACCGAATACATTTGCAAAATATTTCAAATTCAAATTTATTCAGTGCAATATAATTAACTTACATTAAAATAGTACGTATGAGCACCCTTTTTAGTTCATCCATTGGAAAAAAATTATTGATGTCGCTTGCAGGACTTTTTTTATGCACATTTCTGGTGGTGCATCTCGCCATTAATTTATTGTTATTACGCAATGACGGAGGAGAAGCTTTTAAAATCGGAGTCGAGTTTATGACCACAAACCCAGTTGTTAAAATAATGGAATACGTCCTGTTCGCCGGCTTCCTTATTCATATCATCTGGGGCACTATACTTCAGATGGAAAACTGGCTCGCAAGGCCTAAGCGTTATGCGGTGACTAATAACTCTCAAATTTCGTTTTTTTCCAAATATATGATTCACACGGGTGCTATTATTTTCGTTTTTCTGGTTATACACCTTATGAATTTTTATGCTGTTAAATTGGGCCTGGTTGCAGTTCCTGCAGGTGTAGAGGGTAAACACGATTTTTATCATATGGCGATAAATTTATTTTCACAACGGCTTTATTCAACTATATATGTTGGATTTATGATATTCCTTGGATTTCATCTCATCCATGCCTTTCAAAGTGCGTTTCAAACCCTGGGTATTAACCATAAGAAATATTCGCCTGCGATAAATGTTATCGGTATTATATACTCGATTGTTATTTCAGCCGGTTTTGCTATTATTCCGTTGTATTTTATGTTTTTTTATAAATAAAGTACTTGGTACTGAGTACTAAGTACTGAGTACTGGGTCATAAAATTTAATTCAATATTTTAGATATATGGACCTCAATTCAAAAATACCACAAGGATCGCTCGCTGAAAAGTGGACGAAGTACAGGGCCACACAGAGCTTAGTAAATCCTGCCAACAAACGGAAATTCGATATTATTGTTGTTGGTACAGGGCTTGCAGGAGCTTCAGCTGCTGCAACGCTTGGCGAACTGGGTTTTAATGTTAAGATATTCTGTTATCAGGATAGTCCACGACGTGCGCATAGTATTGCTGCTCAGGGTGGTATCAATGCTGCAAAGAATTATCAAAATGACGGTGACTCGGTGTACCGTTTGTTTTACGATACTATTAAGGGAGGTGACTATCGTTCCCGCGAAGCAAATGTTTACCGCCTGGCAGAAGTCAGCAATAGCATTATTGATCAATGTGTGGCGCAAGGTGTACCTTTTGCACGCGAATATGGTGGATTACTAGATAACCGTTCGTTCGGAGGAGCACAGGTATCGCGGACGTTTTATGCACGGGGACAAACCGGACAACAGTTACTCCTTGGTGCCTATGGGGCCCTCAGCCGTCAAATCAAAGCAGGAAGCGTAAAATTATTTGCACGTACTGAAATGCTCGATATTGTAATGGTTGATGGTAAAGCACGCGGTATTGTAACCCGCGATTTAGTTACAGGAAAACTCGAAAGACATTTTGGTCACGCTGTGGTATTGGCAACAGGCGGATATGGTAACGTGTTTTACTTGTCTACCAATGCAATGGGATCGAATGCAAGCGCTATTTGGCAAGCTTACAAACATGGCGCCATGTTTGGCAATCCTTGTTACACTCAGATTCACCCAACATGTATACCTGTACACGGCGATTATCAAAGTAAGCTTACACTCATGTCCGAGTCGCTTCGTAATGATGGCCGTATTTGGGTTCCTAAGAAAAAAGAAGATGTCGAGAAAATTCGCAAAGGACAAATTAAACCTACAGATATAGCCGAAGAGGACCGTGATTACTATCTCGAACGTCGTTATCCTGCATTCGGAAACTTATCGCCACGCGATATTTCTTCGCGCGCCGCCAAAGAGCGTTGCGATGCCGGTTTTGGGGTAGGACCAACAGGACTTGCAGTATATCTTGATTTTGCTGATGCCATAAAACGATTGGGCAGAAAAGAAATAGAGGAACGTTACGGCAACCTCTTTCAGATGTACGAAAAAATTGTAGATGAAAACCCTTACGAAACCCCAATGATGATCTATCCTGCCGTCCACTATACGATGGGAGGTCTTTGGGTTGATTACGAATTAATGACTACCGTACCCGGCTTGTTTGCTATTGGCGAAGCCAATTTTTCAGATCATGGATCTAATCGTCTTGGGGCTTCAGCGCTGATGCAGGGTTTGGGTGACGGATACTTTGTACTACCGTACACCATTCAAAACTACCTTGCCGCTGAACTTCGTACACCACGTATGAGTACGGATACTCCACAATTTATCGAAACTGAAAATAAGGTAAAAGATCGTGTATCCCGCTTAATGGGCATCAAAGGGAAACATTCCGTGGATAGTTTCCATAAACGACTTGGACACATCATGTGGGAGAATGTAGGAATGGGACGCACCAAACAAAGTCTTCTCACAGCCATTGACCAAATCAAAGTTGTTCGCGAAGATTTCTGGAAAGATGTGCTTATCCCAGGCACCGATACTGAATTTAATCCCGAATTGGAAAAAGCGCTTCGGGTAGCTGATTTTCTCGAATTAGGTGAGCTGATGGCAAAAGATGCTCTTGAACGTGAGGAATCATGCGGCGGACATTTCCGTGAAGAATATCAAACCGAAGACGGTGAAGCTCTTCGTAATGATGAAAAATTTATGTACGTGTCAGCATGGGAATATAAAGGCTCCGATAAGGAACCGGTTCTTAACAAAGAGCCTTTGGCTTACGAAAATATTAAAGTAGCACAACGGAACTATAAGTAATTTTTGATTTTCTATTTTATATTGATGACTGAGTCAGAATTAAAGCAAAGAGCTAAACAGTTTGGGCACCGATGTGTAAAAGTTGCTTTGAGTTTGCCTGTCAATCAACTAGGAAGTCATATATCAAAACAACTGATCAGATGTTCTACATCAGTTGCAGCTAATTACCGGGCAGTTTGTGTGGCACAATCAACTGCCAGTTTTGTTGCTAAATTAGGTATTGTTATTGAAGAGGTCGATGAGACTTCATTTTGGCTGGAGTTTATTATTGATGAACAATTAATTAAAAAAGAATTGGTTGATCCACTTTTTAAGGAGGCCAATGAATTGACAGCAATTTTTATCGCTTCCCGCAAAACTCTTCAAAATCGAAAACAATAAAAAATTGAAAATATAAAATAAAAAATTGCTAGATGGATTTTACTTTAAAAATATGGCGTCAGGAAAACGCTCAGGCAAGAGGTAAATTTGTTACCTATAAAGTTTCTAACATATCTGCGGAATGTTCATTCCTTGAGATGTTGGACCAGTTGAACGAACAGCTTATTGATAAAGTTGAAAAGCCGGTATGTTTTGATCACGATTGTCGCGAAGGTATATGCGGCATGTGCAGTCTATACATCAACGGACGACCCCATGGCAACGACAGCGGCATTACAACCTGTCAGCTTCATATGCGCAAGTTCAGTGATGGCGATACCATTATTATTGAGCCATGGAGAGCAAAGCCATTTCCAATTATAAAAGACCTGGTTTGTGACAGAACAGCTTTGGATAAGATTATTCAGGAAGGTGGATACATTTCAGTAAATACCGGTGGTGTTCCTGATGGTAATGCAATCCCTATTTCCAAAGAAAAAGCCGACCTTGCCATGGATGCAGCCGCATGCATCGGATGTGGCGCTTGCGTTGCAGCTTGTAAAAATGCTTCTGCAATGTTATTTGTGTCGGCTAAGGTCTCGCACCTAGCCTTATTACCTCAGGGCAGAATAGAAACTAAACGGCGCGTTCAGGCTATGGTCGATAAAATGGATGAGCTCGGTTTCGGAAACTGCACTAATACAGGTGCATGTGAAGCTGAGTGCCCCAAAGAAATCAAACTCACAAACATTGCACGACTTTTCAGGGAGTATTACGCTGCCAAACTAGGTTGATTTGAAATTAACGACTGGCTGGAAGGTTGAATACTCGGTAGAATTCACCATCCAGCTGGAAAAAACGTTAATATAATTCCAAAAAGTTAGTATAATATCTTCGGGCAAATTAAGTCCTGATAAAACAGTTGAATAGCACTCCAGCCAAACCAAACGTGCTGAAGGAGTTATCGCAAAAGGGGCATGACGACTTACCAGCATTGGCTTTCCTCTGTTTTCGTTGTAATATCGAGGCCCTCCGCATATTTGAATTAAAAAATCCGCCGAATGTTGTTTCGCCAATTCTAAAGCCTCCGTATTATTAGGAAACAGGTCCTTTATTTTACTCTGAACCAATAAATCGTAATGATCGCTTACCATCTTACGCATTCCTTCTTCCTTAAGCAATTCAAAAAAATGAGGGTCAGGAATAGATACACTGGGCCTCTCTCCTATTTTATAAGAACTTATTTTTAACTCCATAAATATTAATACGATAATGATTTTTTGATCAAACTTTTTGTTTCTGCTTGTTTAGCAGCAGAATCCAAACTTTCAACTTTAGTTCCGCGTTTATTTAAATTAATAATCTCTTTGATCCTGTCTAAAGGCACTTCTATTTGTTCCTCACCAGCTGATTGCGGATTGAAGGAATACCATACGGTTTTCTTCAGAATATCGATTTTCTGCGGGTAAGCAATCCCTTTTACTGTTTCGAGTTCCAATAACTCCTTTGGGAAGTCGGCCTGTGCCTCCAGATAGGAATCCAACTCGTACATAAGACAGCATTTCAGCTTTCCACATTGTCCCGTATACTTTTCGAGGCTCGATGACAGTTGCTGGCTATATATGGCTCTGGATGGAACAGAAGGAAGTTCAGTGCGCCAGGTTGAACAACATAATTCCTTTCCACAAGAGCCAATACCCCCAATTTTAGCTGCCTCTTGCCGCGAACCTATTTGTTTCATTTCAATTTTAACCGCAAATTCTTTGGCTAAAACCTTTAAAAATTCACGAAAGTCGATCCGTTCATCGGCAATATAATAAAAAGTTGCCTTTTTTCTATCCCCCTGATATTCGACATCGCTTATTTTCATTTTAAGATCCAGATCCAGTGCTAACTGTCTTGATTTTATCAGGGTTGCTTTTTCCAAAGCCTTGCCATCCAGCCACG
>CAYZNC010000268.1:0-9437 GCA_964478555.1 uncultured Bacteroidales bacterium
ACATGGCCAGCTTACCATCCTTATCGACGAAATAGAAAGTTGGGAAAGCCCTGATATCATATTCCTTAATAATATCAGGCTGTGCTCCGTAATGCAGAAAAGCCCATGTATACTTTGATTTCTTAACGAAACTCCGCATTTCACTCCAATCATCATCGACAGATACGGTGATAATGGTTATTGTTTTCCCGTGCTTTTCCTGTATTTTTTTCATGGAGTCGAACTCTTTCAAACAGGCATAATTTTGCGTGGTACAAAAACAAATATACACATAGGAACCTTTAAAATCATTGAGACTTACCAAGGCACTATCCTGATTTAGTAATTTGAAAGGTGGCGGTGCATAACCAACCAATAACCGAGTTACTTTTTCCCGAATATCTTTAGCAATTCCTTTATGCTTTTCTATTTTAGTTGTAAGACTCAACGAATCCAGTATTTGCAAAAGCGCCCCACGTGAAAATTCCATTTCATAAAAACCATCGTGGATCCCTTTTAAAATAACCAGTTCTTTCAAGGTATCGTTATCAAGGACCTTATCCTGAGACAAAGTGCCTTCGAGCCGGGTTAAACTTTTGGCAATATTAATATCATCATAGATTACTTTCCCGGTTTTGGACCGGCCAAAATAAACAAAGTACTTGTCGTAGACATGGTTAAACAGTTCCATGTAAGCCTGGTTATCATATAAAACAGATTTATTAAGAAAGTAATTATCCGAAATATTCTTGGATTTAAACCGGCTTGAGGTAAATTTCAGAAGCCCCATCCGGTAATTATAATAGGCCTTAAAGTAAGGATGAGTGATGCCGCCAAAAATGGTCTGCATTTTCTGTAAAGTAGTATCCATTGCTGCTATTTCGGTTTGGTTAAAAACTTTCACAGCAAATTTGGTATAAAAGGGATCAAAATAATCGTCAAAAGTCCGGATAAGAAAATTAAGCTCGTTTTTGGTTTCGAGCTTTATGTTTTGCGCAAGGGGTGTGGCCAATTCCATGATTAAATGAACATTGGCTTCCTCAAAATAAGGATTTAATTTTTCCTCTTGTTTTTTGTCGGTTCGCGGGGGTAACTTAAAAGTATACGACATTTGCGGTTCGGCATAAAAATAAACGAAAAAAACACCGGCATGAGCGAAAACAAATTCCGTTTTATCGATACTGAATTCGGCTTTAAAGTTGCCGCTTTTGTCGAAAATAACCGTAGCTACCGCTTTTTCGTTATTGGTTATCTGGTTTTCGTAAACCTCAAAATGCAGCGTTTGCCCTGCATAATCGGGATTATTGCCTTGTATCATTACTTTTTCAGCTACAATGCAAAGGTTGTAGATATGAAGTATAAAAATAAGCAGAAAAAGGGACTTCGGCATTACACGTATTTTTTAAGATCGATGGAGTGTGGCAGAAACTTGTCAGCATCTCCGCCATAACGAATAATTTCACGAACAATGGTAGAGTTAATTGAGGTATGTTCGGGGAGTGTTAACAGGAAGACTGATTCAAGCTCAGAATACATTGCTTTGTTTACCTGAGCTATAGCACGTTCGAATTCGAAATCGGCTGATGTCCGAAGGCCTCGCAGGATATATTTTGCACCAATGCGTTTGCAAAATTCAACCGTTAAATCTTCGAAATGGGTTACTTCGATTTTGGGATTTCCTGCAAATACATCGTTAATCATGGATAAACGTGCATCTAATGTGAAGTAGCTCTTTTTACTGTCGTTATGCCCAATGGCAATAATAACCTTATCAAATAGCTCTAATGCGCGATAAACAACTGATTCGTGCCCAATGGTTATAGGATCGAAAGACCCCGGGAAAACGGCTATTTTATTCATGAACGCTTGTCTTTAAGGACAGGCAATTTAAGAAATTTCAAGCGGTTTCTCAACTTTTTCGTTAAGTAAGGCGAAATCAAGCACATCCGAAATTTTATCAACGTAATGAAAAGTCAGATTATTAAGGTAATGTGCCGGAATTTCATCAATATCCTTACGATTTTCGGAAGGAAGAATAATATCTGTAATGCCTGCTCTTTTGGCTGCCAGAATTTTCTCTTTAACACCTCCTATCGGAAGTACACGGCCACGTAAAGTTATCTCACCCGTCATGGCCAGCTTGCTTCGAACTTTGCGTTGTGTAAAGGCTGAGCTCAGTGAGGTAACCATGGTAATACCAGCTGAGGGACCATCTTTAGGTATGGCGCCTTCCGGTACATGTATATGAACATTCCACTTTTCGAACATGTCTGGTGATAATCCAAAGGCATCGCTGTGTGATTTGAGATATTCGAGGGCAATTACTGCCGACTCTTTCATCACTTCACCAAGATTGCCGGTAAGGGTAAGATTACCTTTCCCTTTGCTAAGGCTGGCTTCGACATACAAAATATCACCACCTGAGGCTGTCCATGCTAATCCGGTAACCACACCAGCAAAATCATTGCCCTGATACTTATCTTTGGCGTATTTGGGAGCTCCCAATATATTGTGGATCTCTTTATTAGTTAATTTTTTAACATAATCATCATCAAAAGCTATTTTCTTGGCAATATTACGAATGATAGAAGCAAGCGTTTTGTCGAGTTCGCGTACACCTGACTCGTGAGTATAATTTTCGATTACATACTCCAGTACGTCTTTGGTAATTACAAGCTGCGTTTTCTTTAAGCCATGCTCTTTATATTGCTTGGCTATCAGGTGACGACTGGCTATCTCAATTTTTTCCTCAATGGTATAGCCATTCACCTCAATAACTTCCATACGGTCGCGTAAAGCAGCATGTATGGTGCTAAGTGTATTTGCGGTGGCAATGAACATTACTTTGGACAAATCGAATTCCAGTTCGAGAAAATTGTCATAAAATGCATTATTCTGTTCCGGGTCCAATACTTCGAGCAATGCCGATGATGGATCACCATGAAAATCCTGACCAACTTTATCAATTTCGTCGAGTACAAAAACCGGATTGGCGCTCTTAACTTTTTTCAGACTTTGAATAATACGACCGGGCATAGCCCCAATGTAAGTTTTACGGTGTCCCCTAATCTCTGCTTCATCGTGCAAACCTCCAAGAGACATCCGGTTATATTTGCGATCGAGGGCTTTAGCAATAGATTTCCCAAGTGATGTTTTGCCAACTCCCGGAGGGCCTACAAGACATAAAATAGGGGCCTTCATATTCCCTTTAAGTTTCAGTACAGCCAAATGTTCCAATATTCTGTCCTTCACCTTTTCGAGGCCGAAATGGTCATTATCGAGTATCTCCTTAGCCCGTTGCATATCGAAATTGTCTTTCGTATATTCATTCCAGGGCAATTCCAGTAAAGTATGCAAATAATTCAGCTGAACCGAGTATTCACCTGCCGCAGGATTTATTCGCTGAAGTTTATCAAGTTCCTTTTGAAAAACCTGGGCTACTTCCTTACCCCATTTCTTTTTCTTGGCTTTTTTCTCAAGGTCTCCTATTTCCTGGTCAACCGGATTTCCGCCTAATTCATCCTGGATGGTTTTCATTTGCTGATGCAATAAAAACTCCCGTTGTTGCTGATCCAGATCAGTTTTAACCTTGGTTTGTATATCTTGTTTTAACTCAAGCAGCTGAATTTCTCTGGTAAGGTACTCCAGTAATAATAATGCACGCTTCTTTAAATCGTTGGTTTCAAGGAGCTTTTGTTTTTCTTCGGTTTTAATCTCACTATTGGATGAGGTGAAATTGATAAGAAATGAGGTGTTTTCGATGTTCCGGATAGCAAAAGCAGCTTCTGGCGGAACATTATTATTCATTTGTATAATGCGTAAGGAAAGATCCTTAAGAGAATCGATCAGCGCATTAAATTCCTTGTTAATATTGGTAGGCTTCTTCTCAGTTAAAAGCTTAATAGAGGCTTTGAGATAGGGTTCATCAGCTTCTATATCCTTGATTTCGAACCGTTTCTTACCTTGTATAATAACCGAAGTTGAATTGTCCGGCATTTCAAGAATTTTCAGAATTTGAGCCACTGTACCAATCTTGTAAATGTCCTTTCCGGTAGGTTCATTAATATTAGGATTTCGTTGAGCTACGGTACCAATTATTTTATCTTTTTTATAGGCTTCGCGTATTAATTTGATGGACTTTTCACGTCCAACCGTAATAGGAATAATAATGCCCGGGAAAAGAACAGTATTTCGTAGTGGCAAAATTGGTAAAATATCGGGGACATCAACTCCAGAACTATTTTCATCTTCTTCAGTGAGAATTGGAATAAATTCAGTTTCGTCATTAACACTATTAGAAAGAAATAAGTCGGATATTATGATGTTTTTATTTTTACTCATACATTATTTATTTGCTGTCATTATGACACTGTTTTTGTGAAATTGTTCGAATAGTAAAATAGTCAATAGTTGTGCCATTTTCAAAAACTTAGAAATGTCTATACTTGTCGGTATGTTCAAATATATATCTAAGAATCTGCATATCACAGTCCGCTAAAACTAAACCTCTACGTTTCATCACCATGCTTGCCACTTCATACGCCTTAGTTAATGCAAACGTGGAGAGTCCTTCGGTTCCACCCCATGAAAATGAGGGGATAAAATTTCGCGGAAAACCTGCTCCAAAAATATTTGCGTTTACACCCACCACTGTACCTGTGTTAAACATTGTATTAATGGCCGATTTGGAATGATCGCCCATAATTAAGCCGCAAAATTGTAATCCTGATTTAATGTAATGTTCCTGGGCATAGTTCCAAACCCGGACTTCTCCGTAATTATTTTTCAGGTTTGAATTATTTGTGTCGGCCCCCAGATTACACCATTCACCAATTACTGAATTGCCGAGAAATCCATCATGTGCTTTATTTGAATAGCCGAAAACAACACTGTTGCTGATTTCACCACCTATTTTAGAATGGGGGCCAATAGTGGTGGCTCCATAAATCTTAGCGCCCATTTTTAAGGTGGAATGTTCGCAAAGAGCCAATGGTCCTCTAATCAAGCACCCTTCCATAATTTCGGCGTCTTTCCCAACATAAATCGGACCAACTTTGGCATTGATTATTGAAAACTCAACACTTGCACCTTCTTCAATAAATATGTTGTCAACTCCTGTTACTTTATTAGTGTTACTGATTGGTGCAGACTTTCTACCTTTTGTAAGCAACAGATAGTCGTCATTTATAGCCGCTTCATTATGCGAAAAAATATCCCAGGGAAATTCAAGCTTTATAAACGCAACTGATGAAGTTTTATTTTCTAATTTGCCAATATTACCGTTTTTGAATGCTTTTAGTTGATTATCATCTAATCTTGCAGCCACAATGACATTCTCTTTTCTTAAACACTGCCCTGATTTCAAATCGTGAATTTCGGTGATCAGTTCTGGCAAAGGTAAAACTGCCCCATTAATTAGCACATTGTCTGTGGCCGAAATCATCGGGTATTTGCACATAAGGTAATCCTGGGTGAGAAAAGAAATTTTTTCACCCAGCCTCCGCTCCCATTTTTCGGAAATTTTTAATATTCCAATCCTGATTTCAGCTACTGGACGGGTAAATGTCAAGGGAAGAAGATTGTCACGGGTACCGTCGTCAAACAGAATGTAATTCATTGATTAAACGTATTTTATTTACTGCATTCCGATAATCTCCTGGATGGTGATAATTTATATTTTATCATTCAGGTTTATCTTTAAAACAGCTTAAATAAAAAAAAAGCTCCGCTACCCTAATGAAGGTCCGGAGCTTTTTATATATGAAAGGTTTTTTATTTTTTCTTGTTCAGGTGATCTTTATACCTGGTCATGTACTTATCAACGCGACCTGCTGTATCCAATAATTTCATCTTACCTGTATAAAAAGGATGTGATGTGTTTGAAATTTCCAATTTGATGAGTGGATATTCAACACCGTCTATGGTTATAGTTTCTCTTGAAGCAGTTGCCGATTTAGTAATAAAGCAAACTTCGTTTGACATGTCTTTAAAAGCAACTAACCTGTAATTCTTTGGATGTATGTCTTTCTTCATGACTTTTCTACTTTTTGTATCAATGGGCTGCAAAGGTAAATATTCAAATTAAAATTACAAAGAATTTGGAGACAAAATGTTTTTCATAAGTAAAATTCCCGCGTGGCTGTGAAAAAATCAATAGCAAGAAAAAACTCATATCTTTCGGTTTATTTGCCCCTAAATCCCCTAAAGGGCTTGTTAATACCAACATTTATATAGCCAGCTGCAACTCATTTAAACTTTTGTAAAGACCTTCCGGATTGGCTATAAGTTCTTTGTGGGTTCCTTGCTCAACTATTTTCCCGTCGTTGATTACTAGAATCTTATCCGCATTCCGGATAGTGGATAATCGATGCGCAATAACTATGGAGGTTCGGCACTGCATCAATTTCTCAAGCGCTTCCTGTACTAAACGTTCGGACTCTGAGTCAAGCGAAGATGTCGCCTCATCCAGCAACAATATTTTCGGATTTTTTAGTACCGCCCGCGCTATGGCAATTCGCTGACGTTGCCCCCCGGACAGTTGTACTCCTCTCTCTCCAACCACAGTACCTAAAACTTCAGGGAAATCTTTAATAAATTCCCATGCATTGGCTTGCTTTGCAGCTTCAATTATTTCGTCGTCAGAGGCTGTGGGTTTACCATAAGCAATATTTTCGCGTATGGTTCCGCCAAAAAGGAATACATCCTGTGGCACAATGGCCATTTGAGATCTTAAAGCGGAAAGCGGAAATGCGTGGCTGTCCCTCTCGTCGAAATTAACAGACCCACTGGTTGGTTCATAAAACCTCATCAGTAACGAAACCATGGTAGATTTTCCAGCACCGCTCGGCCCTACCAAAGCCACCTTTTGACCAGGTTCGATAACAAATGATATATGGTGAAGTACACGGATGTCCTTTCGTGAGGGGTATTCAAAGGAAAGGTCGTTAAATTCAATTTTCCCCTTAAGTTTATATTCCGGTTTCAGCATAAAGTTAACATCTATTTCTTCCGGAGTCTCATCCAGTAATTCCAGTAAATTTTCAGCCGCCCCTATGGTCTTTTGTAATCGGGTGTAAACACTTGCCATTCCAACAATATTTCCCGCAATAAATCCGGAGTATAGAACGAAGGAGAACAATTGGCCGGCTGCCAGTTTATGATCTGCGATCATGATTGCCCCTCTCCATATTACGGCGCCAATTGACATGAAAAGAGCAACTACAATAAATGATGTATATGCCTGAAATTTTCCACCTTTTATTCCGGTTTTTGCAACCTCATTCGTAATGGCCCGGTAGCGGTTCATTTCGAAAAGTTCATTGGCAAAAGCTTTCACATTTTGGATGCCTTGCAGCGTTTCTTCTACCACTGTGTTCGATTCCGCTACCTGGCTCTGGGCTTTTTTGGAGTATTTCCGGATGGATCTCCCGAAGAAGTAAGCAAATAATGCAACCCCTGGTAAAATAGCTAACATAAAAAGCGTGAGCTGAAATGAACTATAGAAAAGTAACGTAATTCCTCCACTCAATAAAATGAGTTGCGAAAGAAAATCGGCCAACGTAGATGTGAGCGTTTCCTGCAACAATGAAATATCAGAAGATATCCGACTGTTTAATTCACCTACACGGCGTTGTGCAAAAAAACTCAAAGGAAGTTTTATAAGATGGTTGTAAGCATTCTGTCTTATGGAAGCCAGCGTTTTTTCGGTAACTTCCACAAATAGTCTCGTACGGAAAAAACCAAAACAAGCCTGTATAAGTAAAAGGATAACCAGTAAAACTCCCACTCGTGTAATGTCTGAAGTCATTTTTCCCTGATTCCCCAAATCAACCATTTTACCCAAAAGTTTCGGGAAAAACAAGGCTGCAACATTGGAAATTAAAAGAAATGAAAGTCCTATCCCAAATTTAAAACGATAGGGTTTCAGAAACCTATACAATTTGAGTATATTTTTAAGACCTTTCTTATCGATTTTCGATGTTTTCTCCTCAATATCCATAGCTAAACTTAATCAAATATTTCCAATATCAACGTTTTAAACCGCTACATTGTTGAATTGGAATAGTTGCATAAAATTCCCGGAAAAGTAAAAGCACATGCTACGATATTTATAAATCGTATTTGCATCAATCATATCGTATTCCGCGTGAGTCGAGTAGTGGCGGTTTTCGGAGCGAGTCGTTATCAGCTGAGGCAGAAATTACATTAGAAGTACTGCCATCGGCAACCCACAAGTACCGCCATTACTCATATGCCGTGTAGCAACAGTATTTTTTATATTGTATTTTAAAGGATATTATTCAAATCTTGTCTTCCAATAATTGCCATTATCACTACAGTATCATCATTAATCTTATAATAAATACTATCAACTCCGCAAACACAACGTCTATATCCCTTTTTTATATAATCGACTGATTCAAATGAAAATGGTTGTCGAGCAATAATATCAAAACATTCAAAAAATGAATCAAAGTATTTATCAGCTTGAGTTAATCCATATTTTTTAACTCCATAATGATGAATTCGTATCAAATCTTCTTTAGCATCATTACTTAATCTATATTTTGTCATTAAGTAACGACTTTGATTGTTTTAAAATTTGTTCTTTACTATCATCTGTAAAACCGCTATGTTCAGATTTATCTAATTTTGCTCTAATCCAGTCAATTTGGACTTGCTGTTTTCTAGCCTGTCTAATCAAATCATTGACAAGTTCACTTTTACTAGAATATTCTTTATTATCCAGTTGCGCTTTTAACCATTCATCATTTGGTTTTGTAAACGATATACTTTGTCTTGGCATAATATTAAGTTTGATGTAAAATTACACCAATTATGAATCATTTGCAATTTTTTTTAAAATTGTTGCTAAACATTTGGCGGTTGAGTAGGTAAAATCTTTTCCCAACTTCATTGTTTGGGAACAATTCTGGAATATTTACCATTCTTTGGCCTTTTTTTAACTCTTCTTTTAAATCAAAAGTTACCACATTATTATAGTCATAAAAGTGGTATAAATAAACTTTGCCATTGTTCAAGTCATATACAGTAGTGTATAAAGTTCCGCCCCATTTTGTTTCTTGATGGATACTATCCATTACCGATTTAACATAACTTATTGTTGCATCATAAGAATGCTCTAACAAACGTGTAGCTTTATCGAACCTCCAGCATTTCTTGTTTTCATAAGGGCGAACATTTGTTTGAACAAAATAATTTTTCTCACCAATAACTAAACTATCTCCATCGACATAAAGATACCTGCCAGTTTTATCTACATATCGCAAAACTGCTGATGACATGAAAGCAATATTATATTTGCTAATTAAGCTTTTAACCTCATCGACAGTTTTGCATTCTTGCATTATTTTTTTTTGTAATTCTAGAGATGTTATTTTCACCTGACTTCGTCATTGCGACACCCATTTAAAATTCCAGTATATTTTGCCAGTACT
>CAYZNC010000269.1:0-3345 GCA_964478555.1 uncultured Bacteroidales bacterium
TTGAATCGTATTTAACAACTGAATGTTTTTCTGAAAATATCGTTTCAACGACTGTTGAATGAGCATCGTATGCGTTAATAGTTGCTGATTTTCCGAATTTATTCTGAGTTTTGCAAAGGCGGTCACATTTCTCGAGTAATTGGCTAGATCCTCTTTGACCGACTGCAGCTGTTCAGAAGCCAGGTCGATAATTCTGCTATTCAGATCGTTCAGGTGACTATCAAACTCAACAACCTGATCGATAATAAATTCAGCCACAGCAGTAGGCGTTTTTAAACAAGTGTGTGCCACCAGGTCGGCAATGGTCTCGTCGCGTTCATGCCCAATACCTGTTAAAACCGGTATTGGAAATTGCGTGATATGATAGCATAACCAGTAGGAATTAAAACAATTAAGATCCAGTTGTGAACCTCCTCCGCGGATGATGACCACAAGATCGAATTTATCAATTTGTTGAAAGATCTGTTCCAGGGCGTTGATAACCGATTTTTCAACTTCATCGCCCTGCATATAGGCCTGGAATAGTTTTATATGAAAGGAGTAGCCATATTGGTTGGTCTTAAGCTGGTCTATAAAATCGCCATACCCGGCAGCGGTTTTTGATGATATAACGGCTACGCGCTGAGGAACGACAGGAAGATTCAATTCCTTGTTGAGATGAAACACCCCTTCGTCCTGTAAACGTTGGATGATTTCCTGCCTCTTGCGGGAAACATCTCCAAGGGTAAAATTCGGCTCAATATCTTTAATGTTGAGACTAAAGCCATAGATTTCGTGAAACTCGACACTTACCTGGGCCATAATTTTGATGCCTGGAGCAAAGGTTTGCTTTGTGACCGATTCGAAATAGGGACGAAGCATTCTGAATGTGAATGCCCAAATGGTTGCTCTTGTTCTTGCCAGGATTTGCTCCGAATCTGCCTTCTTTTCAACAAGTTCGAGATAGCAATGCCCGCTTTGATTGATATTCATTTCGCTAATTTCGGCAACAATCCAGTAACTATCCGGGAAAAGGTTACGGATACCGGTTTTTACCAGTGTGCTTAGTTCGCATAATGAAAGTACCTGTGGCTCGGTGCTCATGAACTTACTGTTTTAAAATTTTTCCCTCCAGCGTTTTGGAGTCCGAAAAGACTTTCACAACATACAACCCTTTGGGAAATGAGGCAAGCTGGTTGATAAATATTGTACTTGGGATATTGCGATATACGGTTTTTTGCATTTCCAATAATTTACGACCTGTAACATCAAAAATGTCTATCTTAACGATGCCTTCAGGAATTGCCTCAAATTCTGCGCTGAATTGGGTTGTAAATGGATTGGGGAATAAATGAAGGGTACCGTTTGAAAGTTGTTGTGCTGTATTCAAAGCGTACAAAGCACTCTTAAAATCGGGAATGCCAAAACCTTTAATACTGTCGGGCATGGTATATTGGGACGAATATTGTTGAATAGCACTGATAATTTCCATGTTACTTTTGCCGGGACATGCCTGCCACAGACAAGCGGTAAGTCCTGCAATAACCGGAGCTGAAAATGAAGTACCATTGCCCCATCCAAAAGTATTATCCGGATTTTGAATCATTGTTTTGTATCCAACCGCAACCACATCTGGCTTAATACGCTTGTCATAAGTGGGCCCACGGGAGCTAAATGCTGCAATATTGCCATTTACGTCAATAGCTCCAACGGTTATGATACTGTCCGCATCGGCAGGTGCAGAAATATATTTCCAGGAGCTGGTACCTTCATTTCCGGCACTCGCTACAACAATCATACCCTTAGAAGATGCAATGGTTGCTGCTATAGAAGATATTGCAGTATGTCCGTTCATATCGGCATAGGTGTGATTAAGAGACGGATCGTCAAAGGTAGTATATCCAAGCGATGTGCTGATGATATCAGCTCCAATGCTGTCGGATAATTCAGCTGCAACTGCCCAGTTAAATTCCTCAACAGGATATTCCGATGAAGCATTTTCGCTACGAAGTAACAGAAAGCTTGCTTTAGGCGCTGTACCAATTAAATAGCCCGGAGATATCGATGCTATAATGGATAGCACGTTTGCTCCGTGTGAGGCCTGTATAAATACATCTCCACCGGGCTGAACGAAGTCGCGGGTAAGAATTACGCGATTTTCGAGCCAAAGGCTGTCGAATCCGCTCATATTTCGTGCATTGTTAAAGCCTGCATCGATCACAGCGATCAATATACCTTGCCCGCGAAAACCATGTTCATGCAAAAATATTCCATGGTGAATGTCAATTTGACCAAAGGATGATCCATAATATTGATTGGGATCATAAAAAGCAGAGGCAGTAAGAATATCAGGCGTTTTATGTGGAATTAAAGCTGATTTCAAAGCGTTTTTGCGCATGAAAGGCTTCACAAAAGATAATGTCCTTAGTTTTGGAAATAGAGCAGTATCTGAGGCTTTAATAGTCAGGGCATTAAGCCATTTTGAAGAGCTTAACACTTCAAATCCCATGTGTTTGAGGCTATCAATATAGGTAAGACTTACCGGCAGATCATTTTCTTTAAAAAATAAGTTTTGTCGTTGTCTTCGTTGGATGGCCCGTTGAGAAAGGAATCTTTCGGGATGCGAAAGATCATAATTCTGCTGATTTTTATCGGTAAACCTTACCATGTACACACCCGGCGCCAGCTTCTCTTGTGCCAGGAGAATGTTGGTGAACCAGAGTAATCCAAATGTTAACTTGATAAGAAGCGAGATTTTCATAGTAAGTGACTTGGAGTATATAGAGTGTTTATATTTTGGGAGTACAAAAGTCTCCAGCATCGGGCAGCGCTGCGGCGTGACGAAGAAGAAACTTAACAACTCCTAAAGTAGCCTTTAGCTTCCAACTTTTTATTCTTTTTTTGCCGGGGTCATGATATTGATTTCATCCGGTTCAGGAATTTTCCCTTTTTGCTTTTCCAGTTCTTTTAAAAGCTCCTGTTCTTTAGCATCAAGAGCAGCGGCATTCGAAGCAACACCGTTTTTGTATTCTATGGCTGAGTCTTTATTGCCTTGAGGATCATAATGAGTCCACTGACCTTCCCTTATATCGTTTTTATAGAAGCCCTTCCATTCAGGCTTATCGTTAGGGTAATTCAATAGAAATGGTCCATTTTGTTTGCCATTCAAAAATTCTATGGACATTTTCAATATGCCGTTTTCAAAGTATTGATGCCATATTCCATTGCGTATATCATCTTTCCAGTTAAGTTCCTCGGCAATTTTACCATTTGGATAATAACTGATGGATAAGCCATTCTTTTTACCTTTCGCATAATTTTCTTTATTCGAAAGGGTTTTGGTATAATAGCTGTAATAATTCCAGG
>CAYZNC010000269.1:3445-9351 GCA_964478555.1 uncultured Bacteroidales bacterium
AAAAACGGTTGAATTTATTATGATAAACAATCGAGGTTTGTTTACGTTATTTGTAATAATTTTGATTTTTAAGAAATTTTTCGGTGAATTCATACAAAATGATAATTTTACTTTCAGAATTATAAGCATTAAACCTATGATAAAATACTTTTTGGTCATTGTAATTAGCATACTTGTTACATTTCAGGGGCATACACAGATTCAAAATCCTGTAACCTGGAAATATACGGTAGTAAAAGCAACGGATGGAACTTATCTGTTGAAATTTAACGCCAGCATTGAGCCCAAGTGGCATTTGTATAATCAGACAATTCCTGAAGGAGGTCCGGTGCCTACTTCTTTCGTTTTCGAAAAAAGCTCGGCATATACGTTGACGGGTAAGGTTAGAGAATTATCGAAAGCGGAAGTGCTTTACGATTCCAGCTTTATGATGCAATTGAAAATTTTTAGCAAACAAGCTGTTTTTGAACAGAAGATAATATCTAAAGTTAAGACGCCTTTTGAGGTAAAAGGGACTGTGGAGTATATGAGTTGTAACAACCGTCAATGCTTGCCGCCTAAAAAGGTTAGCTTCAGCTTCAATATTCCTGCCGAAAAAGCTTCTGCAAGTGCTATCGAACCTTCGAAAGGTACGTCGATAGATTCATTAGCTACCAAAGAAAATAAGCAAATTGTCTTAGACACAGCTAAGAAAACTGTTGCTAATTATTCCGCAGCACCCCCTGTAAAACAAGCAGAAGAAAAAGGCTCTCTATGGAAGTTTTTTTTAATTGCGTTTGTAACCGGTTTTGTAGGAATCTTTACACCTTGTGTCTATCCGATGATTCCTATGACTGTTAGCTTTTTTATGCGCGATGAAAAGAAAAGATCTGCGGGTATTTTAAAAGGGTTCATCTTTGGACTGTCGATCATCTTTATTTATACTATGCTTGGCGTCATATTAGCCCTTACCAAAACCAGTGCAGATATTACTAATTACATTTCCTCCAATTGGATCCCGAATCTGATTTTCTTTTCACTTTTTGTGGTCTTTGCCATTTCTTTCTTTGGTGCATTTGAGATAGTACTGCCCGGAACATTAACCAATAAAATAGATAAACAGGTGGATAAAGGAGGGTATGCAGCGTCTTTCTTTATGGCATTGACGTTGGTTGTGGTTTCATTTTCCTGTACTGCCCCATTTGTGGGTTCTATATTGGTTGAAGCTTCGCAGGGAGGATTAGCAGCGAAACCTATTATTGGTATGTTTGGCTATTCACTGGCATTTGCTATTCCATTTGTCATTTTTGCGTTGTCTCCTGCCTTGTTGAAAAAATTAGCAAAATCAGGATCATGGCTAAATTCTGTAAAGGTTGTTATGGCTTTTATTTTATTGGCCTTAAGTTTAAAATATTTAGTAGCAATAGATACTACTCACCATTTCAATATTCTTACCAGGGAAGTGTATTTATCACTCTGGATAGTCATTTTTACTTTACTAGGCTTTTATCTGTTAGGAAAAATCAAATTTTCACACGATAGTGATTTGCCTTATATAGGAGTATCGAGACTATTGTTAGTAATTATTACTTTTTCCTTTGTGGTTTATCTTATCCCTGGATTGTTTGGGGCTCCCTTAAACGCTCTTTCTTCCATGCTTCCTCCGGCTTCGAAACAAAGTATATTTAATTCAGGGGAATCAGCGGGTAATAAGTCAAATGGAGCTTTGAACCTTTGCGAGCAGCCAAAATATACCGATATTCTGGATTTCCCCTTTGAATTAACCGGTTATTTCGATTATCAGCAAGGAGTAGCTTGTGCTCAAAAGCTAAATAAGCCTATATTGCTCGATTTTAAAGGGCATACCTGTTCGAACTGCAAAAAAATGGAAGGCGGTATTTTCTCGAAACCGGAAATACAAGAACGGCTTCGTAATGATTTTGTACTTGTTGACCTTTACACTGACGATGCGTTCAAACTCTCTGAAAGTGAGTGGGTAAAATCGTCTTATGACGGAGAAGTGAAGAAAACGATAGGAGATAAAAACCTTGATTTTGAGATAACCAAATACAGGAGCAATACGCAACCCTTATTCTCAATCATTAACAGCAAAGGCGATACACTTGGTAAACCCATGGAGTTCAGTATGAATGTGGAGGCCTTTAAAGCGTTTTTGGATAACGGGAAAGCAAGATTTAGTCAGAAAAAATAGGGTATTACCTTTTAAAGAGTAGCTTTTTGCGAAATTGACGCTTCCAGGTCTATCGACGCTGGAAGGTCTCGCAGGTAGCGCAAACCTGGCAGCGTCCTTAGACCTGGAAACGTCAATTTAATTACTATTCACGAGCATGCTATTCCTGAAACAACAGTGGCAAAAACTCCGCGAGATATGGTCGCCATACCATAAAACTATGATAACCCGGAGTTTCTATCCAGTTGTAGCGTATCCCCTTTGATTTTAGCCATTGTACCAGTTTTTGGTTATTTGCTAAAAGGCCGTCCTGTTGGCCACAGGCTATCCACAGTAGTTTTATTTTCGAATTAAGACTTGCATTTATATTGGGAAATCTTTCATCAATGTTTCTGATTTCTCCTGAACTAAAAGCTCCTATCCAATTGAATTTGTCAGGTGCATTTAGTCCAAAATACAGCGATTGGGCGCCTCCCATAGATAAGCCGGCAATAGCTCTCGATTTGGCATCGTGTGTGGCGTTAAAAGCTTTCTCAACCTGAGGGATCACTTCTGTAAAGAGTGACTCCCGGAATTTATTATAACTGTCAAGTGTTATCTCAGGATTCCGGATACCTTTCCAGCCATTTGTTATAATTTTCCAATTGCCGTACCCTAAAGGCATTACCACGATCATTGGTTTGGCTTGTCCCCGAGCAATTAAATTGTCTAAAATAATGTTTGCACATCCTACGGATGTCCAGGCATCATCGTTGTCGCTAAAGCCATGAAGCAAGTAAAGAACTGGGTAGCCTGGTTTTGCTAACGGATCATAGTTTGGCGGAGTGTACACCATAAAATGGCGATTATCTCCAATAACTGCCGATTTGTAATAGACGGTATGGACCTGCCCGTGAGGAACGTCATTAATTTCCCAGGGTAGTGAGTTAGGGCCCGGAATATGTAGCTGACTTACCGTGTTCAGTAAATTATATTTAATCAACGAATTGTTTGGGTCAATGATCGGTAAACCATCCACAATGAAGGTGTAGGAGTAAATATCGGGTTGCATAACACCTGTAGTTACTGACCATACGGTGTCACGGTCCATTTTCATGCCGGTTTCTTTTATGCCTTCGCATTGTAACTCCACCTTTTTGGCGTTAGGCGCTTTTAAACGGAAAGTAACACTGTGGTCGTGATGAATTTCAGGGGACACCAAACGCTGAGCAAGCGAGGGTAGGGTATAAAAGACAACAAATAAAGCTAGTAGGGTTTTCATATTTTTTTCGGTTAAGTTGAAAAAGTATTTGATCAATTATCGCAATTTAATGAATTTTTCACAAGTGATTATTGTTAGTAGTTTTATATGAACTTGATTAATCTCAGGAAAGCCTCGGACTTCCTACGGTGTGAGACTTGCCGGTTCTTTGAAATTATGAAGGGAGGGTGATGAACCCATTGCATTTTTTAATGTTAGTCACTTCGTGGCAAACCCTTATTTTAATGACTTGATATATTCCTCTATTTGTTTGACTTCATCTTCTGTAACTAACCCTTTATATGGCTGCATAAGGCCTTGTCTGAAACCTTTTACAATTTTGGCATTGGGATCGTATATAGATTCTCTGATGTAGTTATCGTCAACAGTTACTTGTTGTTCTTTGTCATTCACCAGCACCGTCGTTTTTTCGCCATAAATGCCTTTAAAGGATGGTCCTACAATTTTCGATCCGTCAAGGGAATGGCAGGCGATACAACCATTCCTTCTAATAATTGCCATGCCTGGAAGCACTGCTTTTCCGGCTACGGCAGTAACGGGAGGGGCCGTATTTTTGTACCATTTATCAAAATCCCGATTAGACATCACAACAACGCCACTAGTCATGTAAGCATGTCGCAGGCCACAATATTCAGCGCAAAATATATTATAGGTACCTTCTTTTTGGCCAATAAACCAAAGGAAATTATTGTTTCCCGGTACCACATCTTGCTTTATGCGGAATGCAGGGATGTACAAACTGTGGATTACATCAGCCGATTTTAAATTAACAACAATCGGTTTATTCACCGGTACGTACAAGGTATCGGTAATTTTGCCGTTGGGATAGGTAAAAGACCAACTCCACATGCGAGACAAACTTTGAACAGTGAAAGCATTCTTGGGCGGGCTTTTCAGAATCTTCCAGTCCGACCAACCATAGGAAAACATAATTGTCACAAGGATCAAGGGAATAACGGTCCAAATAATTTCAAGTTTTACGTTACCTTCGATATGCTCCGATTTTGGATTTCGCTTTTTATTATAACGGTATACAAAAAAAAGCATGGTTATCGTAATGGATACCAAAAAGAAAAGTGATACCAGGAAAACGAAAAGAATGGTCCTGTCCACATTATTAACAAAATTAGAAGCTCCTGAAAACATAATCCTGATTTTAGCGATAAAGAAAATCCAGCATCGTAACAATAATGATTAACAATATCATAGAGAACACAACACTTACAAATATGGTTAATATTTTGTCGTTAAATTTTAAATGCATGTTATAACGAAGTACAATAGTAGCTTGGATTGCTGCAATTATCAAAATCAAACCAATGACCACAGGCGATGATAACCTTACTTGTGTTATTCCCACTGCCAACAAGGTTAGTATTGATAATATGGTGAAAGTAACCATATATAACTTGTAACCTTCAAATTTCTTTTTTATGGATTCCATGGTTTAATTGATAAGATAGAACAAGGGAAATAAGAAAATCCAGACAACATCTACAAGGTGCCAGTATAAGCTGGTATTTTCCAGCAATGAATATTTTGTGGAGTGGACACGGCCTCTAATTACGCCACCGATGACAATCGAAATAAGGATAAGCCCTGCAATAAGGTGCAATGCATGTAAACCCGTCATGAAAAAATATAAACCGAAGAACATCACGTCCCCCCTGCTCAAATTAATTAATTCGGGGGATCCTGGAAATAAGCCATGGTGAATCTTGGTAACCCATTCAAAATATTTATTCACAAGGAAGATAATACCCAGTACAAAGGTAATACCCAACATCAGTAGGGTGAACGTAGTATTGTTCTTCTTAATGGCGACATACGAAAGCCCCATCGTCATTCCACTGAACAACAGAATGATGGAATTAATAGTGCCGATGGTAACATTTAATTCCTGTGCTGCAAGGTGAAACCCTTCGTGATACTTAAACCGGTAAACGGTAAAAACCAGGAATAGGCCGGCAAACAAAAACAATTCAGTAAAAATAAACAACCACATCCCAATCCTTGAGGCTGAATCGTCGCGGTGTTCTGCTGCAAGAGTGTGTTCCATATTGTTTTTTTGAGTACTAAGTACTAAGTACTCAGTACTAAGATTAATACTCGAAAAAATAAACCATTCTTAGTACTCGGTACTAAGTACTAAGTTACTCATTTTACTTATCTGTAATCATAAGGTCCTTTAGTAACATCAGGTTCTTCTTCAAAATTTTCAAGCGGTGGTGGGGAAGGGATAGTCCATTCCAATGTCTTTCCACCCCAGGGGTCAGCAACGGCCTTTTCGCCATGCCGTGCAGACTTTACAAGATTTATAATGATGACAGCCAATCCGAATAACATGACAATAGCGCCCAGAGAAGATATGATATTTAACCCATGATATTCGGGAAAATAATCATAGGTCCTGCGTGGTTGACCCATCATACCAAGAATAAACATGGTGAAATACAAGGCCAGGAACCCTATAAA
>CAYZNC010000270.1:0-9340 GCA_964478555.1 uncultured Bacteroidales bacterium
ATTATAAACCTCAATACCTTTTAAATCAATGATCGAGATACGAATACTTTTGCTATCCTTCAAGGAAGAAATATCAATCGTAATTTTGCCATCTATGCTTGGATTAGGATAGACCCGAACAATTAATAATTTATTTGTATTTACACCAGTGCCAGCGACATGAAATGTATCTATTGAAACCGGATCAATCGCAAGCGAATCAATTTTTTGAAATCTCCATTGCTGATTTAAGCCTTTTAAATATGCCCACTGAAAAATATTAGCTCCTTCCAATATTGATAGCCCTTCATCATCAGCACATGAGGCATTACCGCTTACTTTGGTTGTAATATGAAATAGTCCGTTTGCACTACCGGTTATCATAAACTTTTGCTTGTCAGTACCATTTAATGGATTCACAATCAGGTCTGCTCCGTTAATGGCACTGGCATTGTTGACTTCCATTCCAAGATTTATCTTACTATGTTGAGGTAATAAATAATAGTAACCACCTCCGGCGTTTTTTATTTTCCAAATTTGAGATTTTAGTCCTTTGTCTGTTCCCTGTTTTATTGAAGTTCCCGTAATATCTAAGCTATTAGGCACACTCATAAGCATATGACTAAGTCCGTTCCTGATTGTAAAAGAGGCACCTTCAATTAATTTATTATACCTGTCGACTTCCACCTGGTTAATTTTTTTACCCCAAAAACATATTCCATTTTTATCCAGCCCAGTGTATACGATGGTTCTGCAACTATTTTCCCAATCCCATCCACGGGCTACAATTAATTTTTGAGAAGATCCATTGCTCCAGTTTAAAATTAAAGTGTCACTGTTGAATGTCCATGTGTTTGCTGCATTACTATTGAATGTTCCATTGGCATATAAATGAACAGAATCGGACGTTGAATGGAAATCGGTTGTAGTAGAATTATGATATATCAAAGGCATGTGTTCCCAAAAACCTACCATCGAATCTGTTGTAATGTTCAAACATTGAGGAACTCCGGCATACCGCTCCGGAGAGAGGACCGGCCAATCGTTTATCCAGAAAATTTCTCTGACATGTAATACCATCATTTCAGGCGTTATACTGGGACGTCCCTGATTAAACATATAGTATTTCCCATTATCGTTATAAACTGAACAATGTCCAGTGCCCTGCCATCCGGGGTGATTGTTGAACCGGTAAGGAGCTTGAATCATAGGAACGTTGTTGGTGTATCCAGCCATACTTACTCCCTTAAAATCGACAAAGGGTCCATTGGCATTCCTGGATCTTCCTACTCTTACATTATATAAATCACCTAAAGCATCATACGAAACGAAAAGGTAATACCATCCGTTTCTGTAATTAAGTTCCGGCCCTTCCTGTCCAAGTCCAGAATTTGCTCTGTTACATATCAAGGTACCTTTATCACCAGGTGTTTTTATGCCACCGGTTAAAGTATCGAGCTCCAGTGCATAAATACCTGAAAACCAAGAACCGTAAGCCATCCACAATTTTTTAGAAATACTGTCATAGGCAACGGTTGGATCAATTGCATTGATATTGCTTTTGTAAGAAGATGTAATCATTCCCTTGTCTAACCATGGGCCAGCAACGGAGTCGCTGGTGGCATATCCGATATAAGCAAAGTTAACACCACTCAAACCTCCGGGTGCTGAATAATAAAGGATATATTTGTTTTTAAGTTTAAAAAGGAATGGAGCCCAGATACCCTGATCAGTATAATTAGGATTTCCATTAGCTTTAAAAAAATCCACTGCTGATTGTGGAACGCCGTTAAAGGCATTACCTAAAAATTGCCAATTAACCAAGTCTTTTGACCTGCGCTTTAGAGCACCGGTTTTGTTTAATCCTGCCCATGAAGCATCGGTACTGTACATATAATACCATTCCCCCTGCTTATAGACCGTTGGGTCGTGGGTATTATAATGTTTCCAATTTGGTAAATCAGCCGCTACGTCGTGATAGGTATCGTAATACTCCTTTCCATTTGGAAACAAAGAGGTATCGCAATTTTGTGCTTTGGCCTTAAAAAGCACTGCTAAAAGGGCAAAAGTAAAAATCAGTTTGTTCATGGTGGGAGTTATTTCATAGATTTATTTGATGTTTTAAATCATCCAAAGATAAAACATATAAGATATTTCAGCAATAATATAAAAGGAAGTCCGGTGTGATCCAATGACCTGCACCGAACTATCCATCTTTAACAACTTAATTTATTCTTGAAAAACCATAAACATTAATAATATTTAATAGCCAGGATTCTGTGTTAAATTTGCATTTTTAGCTAACTCAGGTCGCGGAATTGGGAAAAGGGCTCTGTAATCTCCATTAGGAGAATGTGACAGCCACGATTTTTTTGTAAAGGCTCCAAATCGTATCATGTCTGTTCTTCTACGTCCTTCCTGATTAAACTCCCAACCTAATTCATCTAAAAAGCGGCCATAGGTTATGTCGGTTCCGCCTTCTGTAGTTGAAGTAAAATGGTTTCGAAGACCATAATCATAACTACTGCCTTTTACCAAATCTGCGCCTGTTACGGTGGCCTTTGCAGGATTTGCAGTGAAAGCCCTTTGTCTTACCTGCGTTACTATGGTAGCAGCACCGTTAGCATCACCTTGACGCAGGAGGCATTCGGCCTTCATCATGAGAATATCTGCATATCGGAAGAGTGGAAAATCGTTACTCAACCGGTTGGTAGAAGCCATAGCTATTTCAAATTTTCCCAGGCGAAACCCGTGAATTTCTTGTGTGGAGTCAACTCCAGGGACCTCATTAACATAACTCAACGGTTTGCCCACAAGGGTGCCAAGTGTACAATTAAGAGATACACCAGCCGAAGTATATTGTTGTCCGCGTATGTAATTTTCCGTTAACCTGCTATCCTCCGGATCGAATGTATTGATAAATTGTGGTACAGCGCAAACGCCTCCCCATGGAGGAGATTGAAGATTATATGTTGCCTGGTTTTCAGGCTCCAGCGTTTGCATATGAATGTCAAAGGCATTCCAATCAGTTACATATTTTGAATCGAAAGGAAGTGCAAAAATTATTTCTTTGGAATTTTGGTTTGCAGTTATAAAAACAAGCTTTTGACTTGCTTCCAAAGTAAACCCTGTTTTAGGGACCGAATTAATGATTGCATCACATTCCTGGATACATTTATCCCACGCCGGAGTTCCTGTATACACGCCGGCATTCAGGTACATTTTCGCTAGCAGTGCGTGACCAGCCCATTGGTTAAATTTACCATAAGTGGAATCACTATTACTAGGGCTTACTAGCGGAATATTATCAGTAACTTCATTAATAATAAAATTGTATACGTCAGTTCTTGTATTTTGCTTAGGTAAAAATCCGGCCGGTACATCAAAACGTTCAACAATTGGAACATTCCCGTAATAATCGCATAAAACCCAATAAAATGAAGCTCTCAATAATTTCATTTCGGCAATAAGTGCAGTGGTATCTTTTACGGGTACCGGAATGATGTTTGCCCGAACCTGCCAAATAACCCGGTTACAATTGGTAATTCCGGCATAAGCATTATTCCACACATTTATTACAATATCGTCATCAGTAGTCCATTTATGCTCATGTATTCTCCGATACACACCACCATCAACCCATCCATTAGGACGTTCGGGGGTTAACATTTCATCCCCTGAAACTTCCTGTGCTCTGTAAAGTGTATTCCATTGAAGAAGAACATCGCGCCAGTTCACATATGCAGCACCAGTAAGAGCCTGAATATCCTTACTTGTAGGAGTAAACGTATTTAATATAATTGAGTTATAGCTTTTATCATCCAATTTGGTGCAAGATGAAATCATTACTGTCAGAACTACAATAATTGCAATTCCAGTATTTCTTATATAAATTAAGTTTTTCATGTCCATTCCTAATTAATTTAAAAAGTTACATTGATACCAATCGTAAATGTACGGGTAGTTGGATACTTGTCTCTCCAGTCTATACCAGGATCCAAACCACTTGTAGGAGCAACATTAATACCAGCCTGAGCGTTTGATACTCCATTTCTCAGACTTACCTCAGGATCAATTCCTTTATACTTGGTGAAAATAAAGGTATTCAATGATGATGCATAAATACGTACAGACTGAATATATTTAATTCCAGTTTTATTGATATTATACCCTACAGTGATATTATCAATTTTCCAGTAATCTCCATTTTCAATATAATAACTGTTAAATTCAGGAGAGGATTTCAATAACGTTTTTCCATAGATATTATCAAATGCAGAAGTAAGTAAGTTATATTGAGTATAAGTTGGATTCTCATACATCATACGATTCAAATTTGCTACCTGGAACTTAAACGCACCCCTTTGCGTGATACTTAAGTCCAATTTTTTGAACCTTACATTATTGGTCCAACCCAGATAGTGTTTGGGAAGGCCATTTCCGATGACTTTTTTATCTTCGAATGCATGTCCAAAATCAGAATATTTTACAGGTTTGCCATCTTTACCTTCATAAACCCACTGTCCATAATTTGGGGCATCTGTAGGGTCGTTACCAATATCAACTACCTTAAAACCATAGAAATTTCCTACGGGACCGCCTACTTTTAAGAGATGTGTAAATGTTTGAACGGGAGGACCTGTATAACCAACCGTAATATAATCACTTGAAGCCTGATAAAGATCATTTGATATGCTAACTAACTTATTTGTATTTGTTGAGTAGCTAACACTTGAAGACCATTCCAAATCTTTTGTTTTAACAGGAACTAAATTGAGCATTACCTCTAAACCTTTGTTTTGCATTTTCCCAACATTTGCTCTGGTCGAATTATAAAGGTTTGGGGGACTGGGCACTGCATAGTTAAAAAGCATACCGTTAATGTTTCGGTTATAATAGTCAATGCTACCACCTACACGGGAGTTCAACATACTAAAATCTAGACCCACATTTGTTTCATGCTTTTCTTCCCACCTTAAATCAGGATTTGGGTTTTGTGTTGGAAGAAGTATTTTTATCCATTGTCCATTTGAATATACATACCTACCATAACCAATAATTCCAACTCCCAGAAAGAGGTCTGATGGCTGAGAACCAGTAACACCATACCCTGCTCTGAGCTTGATATCATTAAAAAGTTTTTGGTTACTCATAAATGATTCCTTGGTAATTCTCCATCCCACTGAAATGGAAGGGAAAGTACCCCATGGATTTTTTGTCCCCCACAACTGACTTGCTGCTTCACGTCGAATACTTGCCATCAACATGTACTTTTCATTGTAATTATAGGTAAACCTTCCAAAAAATCCGATTAAATTAGTTAAAGCCCTGTAATTTCGGACTGGATCCGGAACATCGCCATTTAAAACAGCACCACCGAGTCCTATATCGCTATAGCCAAACTTATCCGTTGGAAAATTCCAGTTTTCCATATAGTAATTACTATAATCATCATCCTGGTAACTATATCCGCCAAGAAGCATAAAGTTGTGGTTATTTATCGATTTTGTATATTCTGCGGTAAGTTCCAGTAACCTATCGATTGCCTGCTCTCCACCTACGTTTACATAACCATTTTTCCCGTCACGTAACGTGGAAACATGTTGTTTACTTTCAACATATCCATTATTTGTAATCCATTTAGCATAAGAAGCAACGCCAGATAGTTTTAAACCTTTTAATGGAGTATAAGAAATAGCACTTTTAAACCTGGAATTTTGCTTTTTGGATTCACCATTACTCTCCATTATATCAGATACCGGATTTTCATACTCAAATTTGGAGATTTGTTGAAACCAGGTTCCATCGGCATTTTTTACCGGTGCAGTTGGATTTTGAATAATAGATTGTCTGTAAATGTAATCGTTAAACCCGTCAGCAAACAATGAGCCATGATTATTAAACTTACTGGATGAACTAAACATATTTACGTTAATCTTGACTTTGTCATCAAACATGTTGTGGTTGAAATCCGCCCTCCCTGAAAAAGTTTGATCGTAAGATTTTTTAAATATACCCTGCGAATTATTATAATTGCCATTCACGAGGTAATTGGTTTTTTCATTACCGCCACGTACTGTTAAATTATGGGATTGGATAAAAGGGTTCTGACTAATTTCCTTTAACCAGTCAGTACTTCTGGTATGATTTAAAGTATCTAAATCATCTGTTTTACTCCGGTAACCGGCAGCTATTTGTGCACGAAAGTCTGCTGCAGTGGACAAATCCAATTTTTTTGCGATAACCTGAGTGCTGAAATAAGCACTGTATTCAACTGTGCTCTTGTTATTTGCACCAGCTTTTTTGGTAGTAATGAGAATAACTCCGTTGGTACCACGGGTACCGTAAATAGCTGCAGCAGAACCATCCTTTAAAACGTCTATAGATTCGATATCTTGGGGAGCTACAGTCTTCATATCTCCTGGAACACCGTCAATAAGGATCAAAGGATTTTGATTAGCGCCCATCAGCGTTGTTTGGCCTCTCAATAGAATTTGTGTACCGCCTGTAGGGTCACCGCTTGGAGATATGATGGATAGTCCTGCAACTTTACCCTGAATTAACTGACCTGCGTCAGATACACTTCCTTTTGTAAAACTTTCTGCTTTTACAGAAGCAACAGCACTGGTTACATCGGCTTTTTTCTGGGTTCCGTAACCAATTACCACTACTTCATCGAGTTTTTTAATCTCAGGGGTAAGTTTCACGTCAATTATGGCCTGACCGGATAAAGTAATCTTTTCTGAAAGATAGCCAACATACGAAAATACCAGTACGGAATTAGCATTGGGAACGTCGATGCCGAATTTACCATTAGCATCTGAGGTAACTCCAATCGTAGTTCCTTCAACAACAATATTAACTCCTGGTAATAGTTCTCCCGTTGAAGCATCAGTAATTGTACCTGACACCTTTTGTGCTTGTAATGACTCCAGGGGAGTGATCACAATAACTTTATCAACCAGGTCGTAGGATAGATTTTTACCTGCAAAAGCCATGGAGAGAAGCTCTGAAACAGGTACCTGATCAGCTACCAGATTAATTACCTGAGATTCATTAATCAGGCTTGACTTGTAGAAGATTTTGTATTCCGTTTTCTTTTCAATGGTATTGAAGAGATCGGAAAGCGTGCCATTTTGTATGTTAACAGAAATTGGAACATTTTGGGAGTATGCTCCTGCAAAGGTATTTAAAACCCCGGCTAACATTAAGAGAGTAGTTAGTTTCATAATTCTCAGCAGTTTTTTTAAATGTCTCTTTTGTAAAGGAAACAGTAGTTCTTTTTTTTTCATAAATTTGCAATTAGATAGTTAATAAATGTGTTGCTGTTTAGGTAAATGGAACAGCAATGCGAAATTTAATTCTCACGTTTTACGGGTAATGTTAGCCGCATTACCCGTTTTTTTATTTTTTTCAACTCATAGGCGATAAAAATTTTAGGGTTAATGAAAGTTGACTTTTTTTCTTGATATTACGATTTCTTTATTATTGGTTGAATAATGAATGGGTTCTGATCTGTTGAAGATGTCAAGTATTTGATAGATAGTCTCCTTATTCACGAATTTCCCGGTGAAACGTTCCTGTTTCAAATCATCGTCGGTGATTTCAATTTTCATCCCAAACCAGCGTTCCATTTTAATACTTATATCTTCAAAGGTTTCATTATGAAAAACCAACTCATCATCCTTCCATGCGGTAATTAGTTCCAATTCATCCAAAGGCTCTTTTTTTATCACTTTTTTGGGAACAACGGGTGTTTTCACTTCCTCTTTTGTGTTTATTTCCAGTTCTCTTACCACGAGTTTCAAATTATTCTTCTGATAAGTGGCTTTTTCATTTGGTTTTACTTTTATTTCCTGGAGAATGTGGTTATGTTCGTCCTCCTTAACCAGACTTATCATGCCTTTAACCAGGGTAGTTTCTATGACTTTATCTTCAGCGTAAGACTTTACATTAAATTGGGTTCCAAATACCTTGATAGATAGATGTTCTTTCATGTGTACAATAAAAGGGAGATGTTGGTTGTGGGTTACATCAAAAAATGCTTCTCCCTCGATGTATACTTCTCTTTTATTCTTGAGAAATTCAGCAGGATATCTTAATGTAGACCCTGAATTTAACCAAACTTTGGTGCCATCCGCTAAAACCAGTTGGCTACGTTGCCCAACAGGCACAAGCACTTCGAGATAGCGACCTGCTAAATCCGTTGATGGTTTATTGTTTCGGTTATTGGACTTCCATATTAAAGCTAATCCGATTACCAAAATGATTGACGCTGCGTACCAATAATACCTTAAGCGTATTTTTTCAGTACGTTTTTGAGACTGATTGGTTTCCGCAAGAATTTGCTTTTGGAGCTTCTGATAAATCTCGTCGCTGACGGATTGATGTTTAGGTTGAACTTTCCGGGTGGCTATAAAAGTAATGATTTCTTTTGCAGTGTTTAATGCATCCTTAAGGTTTGGGCGGTCATTAATCCAAGCTTCCCAAAATTTTGCATCTTCCGGTGAATTGTTGAGCACATATCGCTGAAATGACTCATTTAATAAAAAATCAACTAGCTGATAATCTTCCTGTTTCATAAAATAATAAATGCTGATTCACTTATTAAGACAGGTCAATTCTCAAAAAGTACTCACTTATTTGTTTTAATTTGACAATATTTGAATCAGATAAGAAAATAAAATTGCAGATAACATTTCTTTTAATGAATCGAGACCACGTTGAACGTTATTTTTGGCAGATTGGAGATGGATGTTCATGATTTCGGCAATTTCCTCATATCCTAAATTTTCAAAATACCTGAGATAAATTGCTTCGCGTTGTTTTTTGGAAAGATTGTTGAGGGCATTTAAGATTTTAATTCTGAGTTCTTCTTCATATTGGTTGTGGATATAGCAGTCTTCAACCGAAAACTCAATACTCAGGGTTTCCTCTATTTTCACCCTGTCCATTTGGTTATATTTTAATTCAAGAACATTTAGTATTTGCCGGCGAAGTCCTTTTAGAAGATATGGTTTTTGATTGCTGACCGAAGTAAAATCAATATTATTCTTCCACATTCGAAAAAATAATTCCTGAATGCAATCTTTAACCAGTTCTCCATCTTTGGTAATTCTTAAGCCATAATTGTAAAGTGAATCAAAATGGCTTCTGAATGCTGCACCATGTAACTGGTTAATTTCCGGCTTAAGGTTTTTAGTTGGATCAAATTTATCCATCTTTTGTTTATGGTTTAGTCAAAATCAAATCCGATATAAACTAAAATCAGGACAAAAATCATCCAATTTTTATTGACAAGACTAATATTTTTCAAAAGTAAAAGAAAAACTTAGAATAAATAAATATAGTGTCAGGAACC
>CAYZNC010000271.1:0-9331 GCA_964478555.1 uncultured Bacteroidales bacterium
GAACCGCCAGCCCATAATCCTGAAGTATTTCCTCTTTGTTCAATCCAATAATGGTAACATTAGTTTTTTCACTTTGATTTGATGAAACTTTACTATTACTTATCATGTGTTAGTAGTTTTTATACTTAGATACAATTGATTAGTATATTTTTTTTATAATGAGATTGGCCAAAATTTCGTAGCCATCGGATAATTATCAACAACCCTTATTAAGATTTGTTGAGGCATTTCATAAAAAATGTTTTTGATTGTCTTGCAACATGAAGGTTATGAGAGGAGTAAAGCTAAACTCAGCCGATTTTGTTGATGATCTTTGTAGACATCCTATCAAAAATGTCGCAAAAATTTTTTCATCGTGGTTTCATCGAAAGTGGAAAATGAAAAAAGAGCATATTCGATGATCTGAATACGCTCTTTTAGAAACCTGAAAACCCAAAACCTTATATCATTTATCTAAATTTTAAACTATCAAAAAAGGACAATTTCACGCTGGAAAATTAATGCAAAATACGTAAAATTTATTTATCACAGCGTATCTTCCTTTTATCTTATTGTCGCATTTTAAAATAAAATAATACGAGAATAAAACACTAAAGGTTACCTGAATCAGCTTTAAAATAAGCATTTACTTTTTCAGGCTCTGTTTACAAGTTTGCCGGGACTATATTTCAAAAACGGTAAGAGTTTAAATAAGCCCCTGAATATTCCAATTTCGTTCATAACCGTTGCATATTGAACGTAAGTTGGATCTTGTGACAGATGTTTTTCCTCAGTTTTGGCGCGAAGATAATATATAATATTTACAAATAATAATAATAAGCAATGTTTTAATCCAACCAGAAAACCCTGTTGAGAAATGAATGGTATAGACATTAACCACCACGAAATGTTTTTACTTACATAAGCCGGATGTCTCATATACCGGTAAGGTCCATTGGTTATAATACCCCGGTTAGTAAGGTTTGAAAAACGTAATCCAAAGTAAAGTGAAGCCAGCGAATAGATAGAAAGAAGAATTAAGATGATGGCTCCCCATACAATATAAAGGTTTTGATACTCCCAAAGCCATTGTTCCCATGAATAACCGCCATCATAACTCAGGTAATTACTACTCACAAATCCCCAAAATGGCTGATAACATTGCAGTGCCACAAACCATCCTAAGAAACTTGGCTCTACCGTTCTGATGTGAGAATCGAAAATTCTTAAAGTCAGAATATAGCCCACAAAAATTACAGCTAAATCCACCGTATACACGAAGTTATACATGTAATCAAAGAAACGGGCAAAATTACCTTGTTCAAACACCATTGAAAACGGATGTTCTTTTATAAAACCAATGTTGCCACATAAAGAAAGAAACATGAGCGGAAGAAAGAAGGCTTTGATCAACCATCCAAGAAAGTGATTCTTTAACCCTCCCATATTCGTTTTTTTCCATCTTCCTAACACAATCATGCCTACTTTCCAATAGGATTCTTCGGGCTCAACCAAAAAACGGTCGAGTATAAAGAAATAAGGAATGGAGCCAAATACAATAATTTTAAGTAAAGATTTTGCCAATAACCAATAGGGAGTGTAATAATCAGAGCTATATATAGGAAACAGCCAGTAAAAAAAGGCTACCAAAGCCAACGTGAAGTAAAGCCCAATTAACTTAATAACAACTCTTTCAACATTAAATTTGTTTTTTAATCTAAAGTCCAATCCCGTGGATGGCTTCTTATAGGTTTTAAACTTAATATATTCCAGCAAAAAAACAGGAACAACATAGGCCAATCCGGTTAATATCGCACCAAGGTAATTGTCGACATTGTACTCACTGATTAGATAGAATGCAACTGTAAGGCTAATTAAGCCAACAAAACTTATCGATCCGGAGGTACAAGATTTAGGTAAGTTTTTTGATGTGAATACAATTTTCCTGTTCGTCATAGTTAGTTAAAGAGTTACATTTTCTTTTTTGTTAAAAGCAAGATTGCAATTTTAATTGGTTGAACCAGATTTTCCTAACTATTTCGTTAAAATTTCTTTGAACTAGTGAAAAAACTTTGACATTTATTAAGTATTAAATTCTTTGAAGTATTTAATGTACCATTATTCTCTATTATGAGGCCCATTTTGAATTAATCTTTAACAATTCAAAAAATAAAAAGATTACAAAGTATAACTTAGCAAAAATTTATAAGTAATGATCAAAAATGTATTTTTTCTCCTCAGCAGCATTTGTATTATTCAAATCAGTGCATCTGCTCAAATAGTTAATATCCGCGATGCTGGGAAACAGGAACAGTCTGCAAAAGTTATCAATCTTTCTGCTCAGAATGCCGATATCAAATTGAAAGCAATACCTACACCATTTATTTTCCTATTCAGAAATAATTCGACAAATAAAGTAAGTGAAACATGAAAAGAACTGTAATAATTTCAATACTCATTCAACTGTTTGGATTTGCAAATGCACAATATCAAACTAATACCAATAAAAAAGGCAATGATTATTATGTGAATCCAATTTTTGCAGGGGATTACCCCGACCCAAGCATATTGCGTGATGGCAATGATTACTACCTCGTGAACTCTTCTTTCGATTATTATCCGGGCTTATTAATTTGGCATTCCAAAGATTTAATTAACTGGACTCCGGTTACCAACGCATTGCACAAATATGTAGGTTCTGTGTGGGCTCCCGATTTAGTTAAATATAAAAACAAATATTACATCTATTTCCCGGCTAATAATACCAATTATGTTGTCACTGCCAATTCAATCAGCGGTCCCTGGAGTGATCCCATTGATCTGAAAGTGGGCAATATTGACCCTGGTCATTTCACAGACAATGAAGGCAAACGATATTTGTACTTTAGCAATGGAGGTTATGTCCCATTGTCGGACGATGGCCTATCCGTTACAGGCGAAATCAAAAATACTTACAAAGGCTGGCCGATACCCCGCGAATGGACAATTGAGTGTTTTTGTATGGAAGGTCCTAAGCTCGTTAAGCGAGGTGATTATTATTATCTGACCGTTGCTGAAGGAGGAACTGCCGGTCCTGCCACCAGTCACATGGTAATTTCCGCCCGATCCAGGACGCCTTTTGGCCCATGGGAAAATTCGCCCTATAATCCCATTGTCAGAACAACAGAAAGTTCTGAAAAATGGTGGTCGAAAGGACACGGTACCCTATTTGAAGATGCAAACGGAGAATGGTGGATGGTTCTTCACGGTTACGAAAATGGATTTTATAATATGGGCCGTCAAACCTTGCTTCAACCTGTTGAATGGACAACCGACGGCTGGTATAAAACACCTGAAGGAATTAAGACCGATGAGCCCATCAAAAGACCCGCTGGCCAAGCTTCCAGTACCGTATTCTCCTTAAATGATAACTTCGAAGGAACCACCTTAAAACCACAGTGGAAATTCTATGGTGAATATGACACCAGCAGATTTCATTTGGCTGATAACAGTTTAGTTATTAAGGCCAAAGGGCGTTCGGTAGGCGAATGTTCTCCGTTACTTTGCATTCCGTCAGACCATTCATACATAGCACAAGTAGAGCTATTTGTTGAAGGAGAAGCATCCGGAGGATTAATTCTTTTTTACAACGACAAGGTATATTCAGGAATATTAGCGGATAAGGAAAACATTTTAGCTAATCTCAGAGGCTGGCAATTTCCGACCGAAAAAAATGTAATTAAAAGTCATGGTTTTCTTCGCCTGAAAAATATTAATAATACAGTGGATATGTATTACAGCAAGGATGGGGAAAACTGGAATAAAATAGAAAATTCTGTTGAAGTTTCTGGCTATCATCATAACGTTCTGAGCGGTTTTATAAGTTTACGACTGGGACTTTGTGCTATGGGGAATGGCAGAGTTAAATTTAAGAACTTTGCATATATCGCAATAAAATAAAGTAGTAACTGGCAGCTTGGACAAACCGGTATACATAAAAGGTTGCAATATGTTGTAAAATGAAGCTGATTAAAGTTTATAAAATGCCGATAAGTTTTTTACGTTCAACCAATTGAATATCCGCTGTGATAGTTTTTGCTAAAAGGATTTAAAAATTTTAAATAAAAATACAAAAACAACATGATGAAAAAACAACTTGTAAAAATTGGATTAATTGTGATGTTTGCAATTATTACATTTTCATGCAAAAAAGAAATTCAGACTGTAGGCGTAACTTTATCCTCGTCAAGTCTTTTATTGAATATCGGGGACACAGATACTTTAATAGCCAAGGTAAGCCCCTCGAATGCCACCAACAAAAGTATCAGTTGGAGATCAAGCAATCAAGTGATAGCTAAGGTGAATGCATCGGGAGTGGTTACAGGTATTGCAATTGGTAACGCTACTATAACTGCAACAACTGCCGACGGAAACAAAACAGATTCATGTAAAGTAAAAGTAGTGAAATGGAAAACATACAAAACAAGCAATGGATTGGTTAATAATACGGTTAATGCAATAGCAATAGATGCCCAGGGTAATAAATGGTTTGGAACCAATGGTGGCGTATCAAAGTTTGATGGAACCAATTGGACCACTTACACCACGAATACCGGATTAGCTAGTAATATTATTAATTCAATTGCCATAGATGCTAATGGCAATAAATGGTTTGGAACTTTAGGAGGCGTTTCGAAATTTGATGGGACAAATTGGACAACCTATTCCGCACCAACATATTTAGCGAGCAATGCTGTTCAGACTATTGCCATAGATACCAAGGGCAATAAATGGTTTGGAACTAATGAAGGAATATCGAAATTTAATGACACCATTTGGAATAATTATTACACAAACAATGGATTAGCTGATAATAATACCATTGCTATTGCGATAGATGCCCAGGGAAATAAATGGTTTGGAACCGTGAATGGTGTATCGAGATTTGATGGCACAAACTGGACCACTTATACTACGGACAACGGATTGCATGATAATAGTGTCATCGCAGTTGCTATAGACGCCCAGGGGAATAAATGGTTTGGAACTGCTGGAGGAGGAGTGTCAAAATTTAATGGCACGAATTGGACCACATACAATACAATCGATGGTTTGCCTTCTTCTCAAATCAATGCCATTGCTATTGATGCTCAAGGCACTAAATGGTTTGGAACCGATGGTGGTCCCGGGGGCTTAACAAAATTTGATGGCGTCAATTGGACAAATTATTCTACAATTGGTGGATTTGCCAGGATTTACGTCACTACCATTACTATAGATTCTAACAACACTAAATGGTTTGGGACATTGGGTCAGGGTGTAGTTGAATTGCAAGATTAATGTTCCATATAAAATTTGTTTCCTAATAAAGAGAAAACAATTCCATCTCATAAACCAATAACCAATATTAGGTTTAAGTCCGTTACCTAAAATTAAAATGTGCACTATGATGCTTTTTTGAACAAGAATGCAACTAAAGCAAAGCTGGATTGTTTATAACGTTTAGAGGCAGGATTGGCTTCTTTCACTTTTAACATCGAAGTCAATCCGGTGACATGCTGTCTGGAGGAATTTTAACCATAAATTAAATTCATACTACAGTGGAAACAAGGACTTACCTAAAAAATGATATGAACATCGAAGATTTTCCTGAGGAAATAGTTGATTTTATTCCCGGTTTGCTTGATAAAAAAGACTATAAAAAAAGGGTAGCTGCCCGAAAAAATTTGATCGGTTTGGGAAAAGATATTTTACCCTATATGTACAAACTCCTAAATTCAAAAGATTATATGCTAAAAAAGGAAGCGGGCAAAATAATTGAGCTCCTCCCTGATAAACGATCCATTCCAATTTTTTTGAATTTGATCAGTAACGATGATGACAGCGGTATGAGATGGATTGCTTCCGAAGGATTGGTAAAAATAGGCAGGGATAGTATTGTACCCTTATTAAAGGCAATGGTGAAATGCAATAGTACTTATTACATAGAACAGTCCGCTCATCATGTTTTTAGTGCATTATTCACGCCGGATGAAAAGGAAGAATTAAAAAATTTGATGCTTAGTCTTCATAATTATCTTGATTTCGAATCGATTGCCTCCGTTGAAGCAGCTAAGGCCTTAAGAACCGTATTTAATCCCAAAAAAAGAACAAACAAAATAAGTGTTGAAAATCATTCTTAACAACTGCTTTGTTAAAAGGAAGGTACGTATTTAGTATGTGCCATGGGAATTGGTATGTTAATTAGTAAGCAAAATTGTGCATTAAAAACCGGTAAACAAATTTGAATTTTTCATTAAAATATTTACTTTTAAAGAAAAAGCCATATCGTTATTTTATAGCTTTTTAGCCCAAGCCATCATGTTGTTGTTAAACTATGTTTTAACGATAAACTATGTTTTAACTGTTTATTAATTATTAACCCTAACTAGCTATGGAAAACCATGTACTAATTAAATTGCAAGTAGCTGATAGTAAGCTAACTAACGGAGAGCTATTTCGTAGAAGAATTAAAGTTAATGAAGAGGGAATCGAAAATATTAATTTCAAAATCGCCGAAACCAAAGCAGAACTTGAATCTGCATTTCACCTCACTCACCAGATTTATGTGCAAAATGGCTACATGAATCCCTGTCCCTCCGGGCTAAGATTCAATTTCTTCAATGCCATGCCCTATTCTCAAACGTTCATTGCAAATGCTAATGATCAAACCATCATGACCATGAGTCTTTTTCCTGATTCGCCCCTTGGCATGCCTGCGGACTGCATGTTTCAGGAAAAAATAAATGAATACAGGCTACAAGGTAGATACCTGGCAGAAATTGGAGCAAATGTATCAACTATCAATAATCAAAAGGCACTCATGCATTTAATCAAAATTATGCATTCGTATGCCAGGGACTATCTAAAAATTGATGATTTTGTGATTACCGTTCCCCCCAAGCATAAAAACTTTTATATACATGTACTAGGTTTTGAGTTATTTGGCGAACAAACAGAATATGCTTACGTGAACGACAACCCCGCCGTAGCCCTTAAATTGGATTTACACGAGAATAAAAACATTTATTGGAATAACTACCCGAGGGAACCGTTAGAAAACGACCTGCATCATTTCCTTTTTGTTAAGGACAGTCACCTCATTGCTCTCCCCGAAAAAAAGGTACCGTTAAAAGTATGGGATAATCAGATTTTTGATTATTTTTTCAAGGAAAAAACAAATTTTTATGTTGAGGCTGATGACAAGACAAAGTCGTTAATTGAGAAGTATTACCATGCGTATGCCATGGCTTAAAATTAATTATAAGCATCACGTAAATAATCAATTACATGATTAAGAAGCCATTCTTATCCTTCTTAGTTATTAATAATCATTTAAAAACTGCCGATCATGACGGAGATTTGGATTTGGAATTCCATGGCGCGCCGAAGGCGTTCGGCCAGTGATACATTTGAAGAGAATGGCATTCAAATAATAAAGAAATATCTTTCAGGTCTGGGACATAAGGTAAAAGTTATTGACTGGGCAACCTCGGAAGGGTTTAATTCACTTTCTCCTGATTTCCTAAAAAAAATCAACCACTTTATATTTTTATCTGTCATTAAAAGCCAAATTAAGTTTTTCCGGAAATTTTTAGGGATCGTAAGCTTCTTAACTCAATCGTTATTAAGTTGGGTGCAGGCAAACAGAATGAAAAGAAAACTAAAATTACTGGCTAAAGAAGTGAAAAAAAATAATATCCGGTTCTTTGGAATAAAATTGTGGTATGGAGAATCGTTTACATGGGCTAAATATCTGGCCAAACAGATTTACTGGCATTCACCTGAAACTATTGTTATTGCAGGAGGTTATCATGCCGCACTTTATCAGGAGGATATATTAAGGTATAGTAATTTTGACCTTGCAGTTACTGATGAAGGGGAATATGTGTTACACGAACTACTCACCCTGGGGGCAGATATAAAGTCTTTGTGGAAAAAAAGCGACTATTTGGATTCCCTCCTTGCCAAATTAAAAGAAAATCCGATACAAGGACTTATTTATAGAGATAACAACATAATCAAAAAAATTCAACGTTCGTCATACACCAAAGAGATAGAAAAGAAAAAGGCTATACCTCAGTACGATACTGCCAGTAACAAGGTTAAAGTACATATCCTGATGGAGTCAATGGGGTGCTCATGGAATAAATGTAACTTTTGCGTTCACAATCAATTTACACCAGTTTACCGGACAAGAGGAATTGATGAAATTATAGAAGAAATTAAAATTGTGATCAATCAGGATATTGGACTTTTCAGGTTTGCGGGCTCCGACACTCCCCCGCAATTTGGTAAATCAATAGCCGTTGCTATTTTAACAAGAGGGTTACATATTGAATTTACAATGGGCAGTAGGGCAGTCCCAAACAGCAAAGATCCTGAAATATACAGGGAAATAGTCGACTGTTTTGCAGTAATGCTCAGAGCTGGTTTAAGAGGTGTTTTTATCGGTGGCGAAACAGGAAACGACCGGATTAATGAGGCTATAATGAACAAAGGATTGAATTCGGAAGATATCGTTTATACTATAAAAGCTATTCGTGAAGCAGAACAAATATCGGGTATAAAGCTAACCATATCTTTGGCGTTTATCTATCCTTCTCCTCTTATAGATGGCATTTCCGACGAAGACATATTACATGATAACATTGCATTAATCAAAGCTTCAAGACCTGATTCTGTAATGATTTCGCCTCCCGGGCCTTTTAAAAATTCAACATGGCATAACGAATGTGAAAAATTCGGATTTGAAATGAGCGAAAATATCATACCCGAATTTATGGAATATGAATATGTGCTTTACAAGCCCCTTAATATGTGGCCAAATTTAAATATAAAACTCCAGGGGAAAACATTTAAGGAAATATTGGCTGAATCACAAAAGTTCCGGCAAACCGTAGAAAAGGAATTAAGAATTCCAACGGATTTAGCGGATGAACATTTTTTGATGATCCGATGTGCCGGTCTCTTATCCCCGAAAGGAATTCTCGAATTCAAGCAAGGTTCCTTATACAGCATTGTTTCGGGCGATTATACCTATCTCGATAATATTGCAGTCAAAGTCAACAATTATAGCAGAGCCTTAGCATTATGTAATTTTTAAAATAACCCGTTTCTGGTCTGATGATAGTAAATTATTGCAAATTTTTAATTTTAAGATATTTATACAGAATAAATACACCTAAAGCACTAATTTGTTTTGCATTAAAAAAACATGGTAAAAGAATAGTCATTGTTGATAATGGTATCCCGGTTACTTTGGAAGCGCTGAATAATAGTGTTAACAGGCTTTGCCACGGACTACAGTTAAAAGGAATGCAAAAGGGTGATG
>CAYZNC010000272.1:0-9238 GCA_964478555.1 uncultured Bacteroidales bacterium
CGCAGGTACTGATCCTGAGTTAAAAATTCCTGAGGAATAGGAAAATTTGGAAGTAAAATATCACGTTTGAGGTCGAGAATCTCAACTTTATCTACAATTTCATTGGTATTGTCAATTGCTTGCGGCATGTCGGCAAACAATAGGCTCATCTCGCCGGTTGTTTTAAAATAAAATTGATCATTATAAAAAGCAAACCGCATATTTTTCCCTGAAGAATCATCGTCGTCCAGGTATTCTTTCATAGAAGGCGTGCTTTGCTTTTCTCCGGTGTTAATACAAAGTAAAATATCGTGGGCATTGTAATCTTTCACATCTACATAATGTGAGTCGTTGGTGGCAATAGATTTTACATTGTACTTCGTTACCCATTTTTGTAAAATCTGGTTTACTTTATCTTGCTCCGGAATACCATGACGCTGAAATTCGATGTAATAATCCTCACCAAACATATCCAACCACCACTGGAATTCAATTTCTCCTGCCTCCTCCCCTTTCTTCAAAATCGTTTTTGGCACCGATGCGCCCAAGCAACAAGTTGTAGCAATTAATCCTTCATGATATTGCTTAATTAATTCCTTATCGATACGCGGATATTTACCGTATAATCCTTCTATATAGCCCAACGAACAAAGTTTAACCAGATTTTTATACCCAATTTCATTTTTCGCAAGCAATATCTGATGATAACGAAGATCTTTTTCCTCCCGGGTAAATTGCCGCCTGTGACGATCATTTACCAGATAAAATTCACATCCAACAATAGGTTTAACGGCAAGTCGTTTGTCGTTTTTATCATCAGGATTCAGCCTGTGTTTATGTGCTTCAGCAACAAATTCAAAAACGCCAAACATGTTACCATGGTCGGTTATCGCTAATCCGGGTTGTTTATCCGCTATTGCTTTTTTATAAAGTTTCTTGATATCGGCTGCTCCGTCGAGTAACGAAAATTGAGTGTGAACATGAAGATGGGTAAACTGTGACATTGTGACATAGTAAATGAAAACCAATATTATAAATTCAAAACAAAAATTCAATTACAAAGTTACGGATAATACGGGTTTACTATTCGCATTGTTGAAAAGAAAAGAATAAGTTAAGGGCTAAACGGATAACGATGATTGATAGATAAGTAGCTGGTGAGTGGAAAATTACCTGACAGGTTTTTGACGAGGAGTCAGACCTCAATGGTTTTTGAAACCTTTGAGGTCTTGTCGATAGATTTTGCCGTCATCATATCATAAATTACCTTGAACCAAATAAATATACAAGGAACGGCTTTTATATCATACTTCTGAAAAAAACCAATACGCACTTCTCTTGGAAAAATATCCGTAGGAGATAATGTAGTAAAAACAAAAGCCATTAAAATCAATATTAAATTTTCAGCGGTCCTTGCCTGTGGAAAATACCAGAGTGCACACCCACTGATAGCTATAATAAACGTAGGAGATTCGGCTTTATGATTAAATATAACAATCCAAATTAAAACGGAACCAAGCAATAATACTCTATAATTAAAATCCGAATATAACTTAAACCGAAATAACGGAATGCAAAATAAAATAACGCCTGCGATCATCACATATATTTTGGGCGGGTCAACGCCAAACCATGTCTTCAACCATCCCAATACAGATAACCCATAAGAAGCTAAATGATCGGCCTTTAAAAGATTCCCCCAATTCGTATAAAGAAATTCCAATTGATGAAAGGATATCACCAAAACAGGTAAAAAACCAATAATGATAACCCAAAATAACGAATATCCTATACTTTTAAATTTTTTAGGATAAAACAACAATAACACAAAGGCAACAATGCCAAATAATTTAATGAAAACACTTAAAGTTAAAAATAAAGTTGCTACAAAATAATTCTCCTTTTCAAGCATTAAAAAAGAACCAATAATCAGCGCTGCTATCAAACCATTACTTTGGGAATTTTGTAATGAAGTCATTAATTCAATAACTATAAATAACAAGATGAATTTCTTGCTTTTATCCGGAACTTTTGGCAAATATAAAATGACCAAAAATAAGCCTATTGCATTAATTAAATTCCAGCATATCAATCCCAGGTATGATGGCATTAATGCCAGCGGGGCAAACAAAAACGCAAAGGAGGGACTATATTTAAAGTAATCCCAATGCTCACCTGGGTAAAGAAGGTATAAATCTTTATGTTGTACTAAGTGAAAAAACGATTGTTTAAAAATAACAAAATTGTTATAGTAGGTATAAATGCCATCTCCAAATGTCTTTGGACCTAAAAAATAGGCTTGAGTACCAGCAAATACGGCTAGCAAAATATAAATGAGAAAAATGAATTTAAAATTAAAAACCAGACGAATAAACTTTTCTTTCATGAATATTGTTTTTGTTAAAGCAAAGTAACTAAAATTACGATTTAGTTGTATTATTTTTCATTTTAGCGAAAGGAACCTTATAACCTGTTTAATATTTTCTATCTTAGCCTAAATAAATTATATCCATAATGAAAATTCATCTTATTGCCATCGGTGGAAATGCCATGCATAACCTGGCCTTGGCCCTGCATCACAAGGGATATGAGGTATCTGGCTCTGACGATGAAATTTTCGAACCTTCCCGATCACGTCTTGAAAAATTCGGACTTTTACCTCCGGAAATCGGCTGGTTTCCTGAACGTATAACTTCAGATATTGATGTAGTTATACTGGGAATGCATGCCCGCGAATATAATCCGGAACTTGTTAAAGCCCGTGAGCTGGGACTCACCATCTACTCCTATCCTGAATACCTTTTTGAGCAGTGCAAAAATAAGAAACGGGTGGTTATTGCCGGAAGTCATGGCAAAACCACGATCACCTCAATGATTATGCACGTGCTCAAGCATAGCAAAATAGAATTTGATTATATGGTGGGAGCTTTAGTGGATGGTTTCGATACCATGGTAAGTTTATCTGAATCTACGACTGTTGCCATTTTTGAGGGCGATGAATACCTATCATCACCTATCGATAAAAGACCGAAATTCCATTTGTATAAACCACATATTGCGCTCATTACGGGAATTGCCTGGGATCATATCAATGTTTTTCCCACCTTTGAAATTTACGCGGAACAATTTGCAAAGTTTATCGATCTGATCGAACCTAACGGCATTTTATTTTATTATGAGGGCGACCCTGTTTTGAATAGTTTGGTTAAAAAATCTTTGAACCGTATAACCGCGAAACCATATAAAGAGCATGATTATACTGTGCATGAACACCACACCTACTTGCTATCACAAAGTGGGTCGTATAAATTAAACGTATTCGGAATCCATAATTTACAAAATATAAACGCTGCAAAATTAATTTGCAATCAACTTGGAATTAGTGATCTGGAATTTTATAAAGGAATAACTACTTTTAAAGGAGCGTCAAAACGTTTACAGGTGTTAAAATCAGAAGACCATTCGACTGCTTTTCTTGATTTTGCCCATGCTCCCTCGAAAGTGAAAGCCACTATTGACGCGTTAAAAGGACAGTTCCCGGAACGAAAACTGATCGCTTGTTTGGAATTACATACATTCAGCAGTTTGAATATAGAATTTCTTGACCAGTACAAAGGCAGCATGTCTGCTGAAATAAATATTATCTATTTTAACCCCAAAACGCTTGAACATAAACTTTTACCTGAAATATCAATCAACCAGGTTAAAAAAGCTTTTTGTGATGATAAATTAAACGTATTCACCGATATTCCGGAATTAATTAAATTTTTAACATCGTTCGATTATAATAATACAAATCTCTTATTTATGAGCTCTGGCAATTTTGACGGAACCGATCTGTCTACACTCGCAAAGAATTTAATTCAATAGTAGTAACCCAAAATATTTAAAAATGAAAAAAGCTATTCCTATTTTGTGGGTCACATTCCTGCTATTTGCTTCAGGAACAACGATCCTTTCGCAGCCTGGCAAAATAGCATTTACTGAATTTGATCTTAAAAACGGTTTGCATGTTATTTTGCATCAAAACAATTCAGTTCCAATCGTTGCCATTAATGTCATGTACCATGTTGGATCGAAAAACGAAAAAGCCGACCGTACGGGTTTTGCCCATTTCTTTGAACACCTTATGTTTGAAGGATCTGAAAATATAGGACGGGGTGAATATTTCAAATATGTTCAAAAAGCAGGCGGAGAAAACAATGCCAACACATCATTCGATAGAACCGATTACTTTGAAGTTTTACCGTCGAATCAACTTGTCCTTGGATTATGGTTGGAATCTGAGCGAATGCTTCACCTTAAAATAGATAGCGTTGGAATCGAAACACAGCGTAAAGTAGTGAAAGAAGAACGTAGGCAAACATATGAAAATCAACCCTATGGTAGACTGGAATCCGAGATATTTGCAGCTGCCTATAAAGTTCTTCCCTATCGCTGGTTACCTATTGGTGAGGATCAATATATCGATCAGGCTAAACATAATGAATTCATGGACTTTTATAAAGAATTCTATGTTCCGGAAAATGCGGTATTAGTAATCGCAGGCGATATCCAGATTGAAAATACTAAGGCCATTGTTAAAAAATATTATGAAGGTATTCCGGCAGGAAAAAAACCTATTTATCGTCCCACAGAAAAAGAACCTCCACAAACCAAAGAAACACGCACCACAGCATATGATAAAGTGCAATTACCAGCGGTGGTTTATGCCTACCATATTCCTGCGGTCGGGACACCGGACTCTTACGCAATGGACATGCTTCAGAAATATCTGACTGGTGGAGAAAGTTCTCAATTTTATAAATCGTTGGTGGATCAACAGCAATTGGCTTTGCAGGTCGAGGCCATACCGCTGAGCCTTGAAGATGATGGTTTGTTCATTATTTTTGGTATAACAAATATCGGTAAAACAGCTGAAGAACTTGACAAAGCTATGGATATTGAAATAACAAAAGCAAAAACCGAAGCGATGTCAGATTCAAGTTTTCTAAAAATTGAAAATCAGATTGAAAACGACTTTTACAGTCAAAATTCGACTATGAGAGGAATTGCTCAAAATCTGGCAGAATACTATACTTACTTAAAAGATCCCAATCTTATAAACTCTGAAATTGAAAAATATAAAAAAATCACCAAAGCCGATTTATTGCGAGTTGCCAATCAATACTTAAAATCCGCAAATCGCGTTGTGCTTTACTACTTACCAGAATCATTAAAGAATAAGGAGGCGAAACCATGATAAAGATTATAAATTTCATTGTTGTTTTATTTTTAACAACAATTACCTTAAGCGCACAGGTTGATCGTTCTAAAGCTCCCCAACCAGGGCCGGCTCCTAAAATTTTAATTGGAGAATATTCCAAATTTGAACTTCCTAACGGTTTAAAAGTTTTTGTGGTTGAAAATCACCGGATTCCCAGGGTTTCGTTTTCCATATCCCTAATTTTCGATCCATCCCTGGAAGGACAGAACGTTGGAATCGGATCATTAACATCACAGTTAATTGGCACAGGTACCAATACCCGTACGAAGGATCAAATTGATAATGAAATTGATTTTATAAGCGCAAGTTTACAAGCTAGCTCAACTGGTATCTATGCTTCCTCGCTTAAAAAACATACCCAAAAGCTATTGGAAATTTTTTCCGACGTAACCATCAACTCCCGGTTTAACAAGGATGAACTGGAAAAAAAGAGAACTCAGACTCTGTCAAATTTAGCAGCTAATAAGGACGACGCCAATTTCATAGCCGATAACGTTTATTCTGCTCTTGTTTACGGCAAAAACTACCCCTATGGCGAGTTTGAAACTGAAAACTCCATTAAAAGCATAACGCTCGATATGTGCAACGAATACTACAAAGCATATTTCAGGCCTAATATTGCATATATGTCTGTAGTGGGCGATATCACTCTGGCAGAGGCTAAAGAATTGGTAAATAAGTATTTCACGTCCTGGCAAAAAGCAGAGGTTAAAATGCCGGTATATCCCAAACCTCAACCCCCAATTGTTACTAAAGTAGCGTTGGTTGATCGTCCTCAATCAGTGCAATCCGTGGTCAATATCGGATATCCTATCGATCTTAACCTGGGTTCACCTGATTATATGAAAACCAATGTAACTAATACAATTCTTGGAGGAGGAGTGTTCCGGCTTTTTTTAAACTTACGCGAAAAACATGCTTATACTTATGGTGCCTATTCAAGACTGAATATTCATCCCCTCGAAAGTAGTTTTAAAGCCGCTGCGAATGTCCGCAATGCCGTTACAGATAGTTCAGTAACACAAATTTTATATGAAATGAAGCGATTGCGGACCGATTCGGTTCCTGAAAGTGAATTGTCGCTTGTTAAAAATTATATGACCGGTAATTTTGCCCTGTCCCTTGAAAAACCACAGACCATTGCCTCATTTGCTGTAAATATTGAAAGGTATAAACTTCCGAAAGATTTTTATATAAACTATCTGAAAAACATTCAAGCGGTTACCGCATCGGACGTTCAGCAAATGGCTGTAAAATATATTACTCCGGACAAATCTATCATCCTTGTTGTTGGAAAAGCTTCTGAAATTGCCGGTAAACTTAAACGCTTTAGTCCCGATGGCAAAGTTGAGTATTATGACTATGATGCTAGCCTTTATGACCCTGATAAAATGTTGAAGCCTGTTCCTACCAATATAGATGTACAGTCAGTGCTAAACAAATATATTGAAGCCATTGGTGGAAATGCAAATATTCAAAAGGTTAAGGATCTCACCATGAAGGCAAACTTAAATATACAGGGTAATAAGGCAAACATACTTATTATTTATAAAATGCCGGATAAATTTCTGACGGATATTACTATCAATGGTCATACGGTTCAAAAGTCGGTTTTGAATGGTAATACGGGAAAATCAATTACGATGCAGGGAAATCGCGAATTAAAAGGTGAAGAACTGGACAAACTCAAAATGGAGGCTGAACTTTTCCCAGAGCTTCAATACAAAAAAATGGGCTACAAAACGGAATTAAAAGGCATAAGCCAGGTAAATGGGAAAAATGCATATGTAATTGAGATTACTTCGCCTTCCAATGCGGTGTCCACAGATTTTTATTCCGTGGAAACAGGCTTAAAAATAAAATCGCAATCCAACGAGGATTCCCCTCAGGGTAAAATATCGCAAACAACTGATATTAATGAATATGCAGAAGTTAATGGCGTAAAATATCCTAAAGCACTTACACAAACTGCGGGTCCGCAAACCTATGATATTACCATCGACTCCTTTGAGGTCAACACCAAAGTTAAAGACGATATTTTCAAATAAGTTTTAAACCATTCACTTGAACAAAGAGCGTAGATTTCCCAACTACGCTCTTTTTTTTATTAACACCCGTACAATTATGGAAATACTTTTGTTTAACATTTATTTTTATGATCGCTGTAACATTTTATATATCTCGATCGTCATAATTATAAGAGCGAAAATCCTGATACTTAATGGGGGTTTCCAGTATTTCTAAAATGACCGTAGATCAGTATAACCATTGTGTGGATTTACATTCCGACAGTCTTTTTCGCTTTATTCTCAAAAGTCTTCGTAATGAGGATAAAGCAAAAGATATTGTTCAGGATAGTTATGAAAAATTGTGGCTAAAGGTTGAGACCGTTTCTTTTGAAAAGGTAAAATCATATCTTTTCTCTACGGCTTATCACACCATGATAGACCTTATCAGACGCGATAAGCGGATGACGGACTTTGAAACAGTAAATCCGGAACAGTTTATTCATAATGAACAGTTTAATGACTTAAATGAAATTTTGCACCAAGCCATAAACTTACTTCCTGATATCCAGCGTTCCGTTATATTGCTGCGCGACTATGAAGGTTATTCTTATGAAGAAATTGGTGAAATCACATCATTAAGCGAATCGCAGGTAAAAGTATACATATTCAGAGCACGAGTTTTTCTCAAAAATTATATTGGTAAACTCGAAACCATTTTATAGTTGAACGGTGAAAATAGATCAGCAAAATTACGAAACACTTCTTCTCGATTATATCGAAGGTCGTCTTGATCCGCTCACTACAGCTGAACTGGAAAACTTTTTATCCTTTCACCCTGAATTAAAAAAAGAACTGGAAGGCTATGAGGAAATACGCATCGCTCCAGAAAACATTACATACAATCATAAGAAGAAATTAAAAAAATTCGATTTCCACACAACTGTGATAGAAGATAAAAACTTCGAAGATTTTTGTATTGCTTTTGGAGAACATCTTCTCAGTCCTACGAAAATTAATGAATTATTTTCTTATATTGAACAACATCAGCATCTTAAAAAGGAATTTGACATATATAAAGAAATATATATACAGCCACAAAAGATTGTATTCGATCAAAAACAAAATCTATATAGAAAAACGATTTCAAGCCCATTAACAAAATCCATTGTTCGCTGGTCCTCCCTGGCGGCAGGAATCTTAGCCATTGCCGGGATTTATTCTCTTTTCATAGAAAACAATAAATCAACAAATAATCTTAGTTATTATAACGTAAATATTGAACATAAGAAAGTACCGAAAACTTTAATTACTGCTAAAAACGAGCGTGTTAAAGCTAATAGTGAATATGCCATAGTTAAAAATAGATTCGAAAGGCCAAAATATAAGACTAACCATAATAATTTACCATACAATGAATTACCTAATAATAATATAATTGATACTACAACTGATCGGCTAGCTGAACAGAGTGAAGAAATTGCTAATATCCCAACCATAGCTGTAACGAACATTGAAAATCCGATCGATTTTAGTTCAGAAATTACTTTAGATTACAATGTCTATAACGCTGAAAATATAAAAATTAAAAAAGAAACTTTACTGAGGAATTTAACTACAAAATTTTCCCATAACATTAATCTTTTAAAAAATAACCAGGGCAAAATTTCTTTAATTAAGGTAGCTCAGTTAGGACTTACCGGTATTAACAAACTAACCAATTCCAATATGCAGCTTTCGGAGAAAACCGATACTGCCGGAAATGTAACCGCATTATCTTTCGAATCGGGTTTATTTGAATACCATAAAGTGAAAAGTGATTAAATAAAAAAAGGCAGGTATCATCCCGCCTTAACCCTGTAAAAAATTTCTTTTTAGTTAACTGAATGACACTGTTCCTCAAGAATAGTTCTGGCCATGTCGAGTATTGTGGTATCATCCAAAGAAACAATACCGCCATTGGGTCCTTGCTCCAGATGAATACCTA
>CAYZNC010000273.1:0-9234 GCA_964478555.1 uncultured Bacteroidales bacterium
CATGACTGCGTCTAAAGCTAAGCAGCTTATAATGAACAAATTATTTCTTAGCCCATGTCCTATTCAATTTTTTACTTTCGAACATTCCTGTCTTTTTTCGGTTAATAAAAGCAAATAACTTTTGTAGATGCTGAACATTATCAGAAAACACTTTCCGGAGGCCCGCACCTGGCCCGAGGTAACCCGCGAATATTTGCATAAAATTCCAAAAGAATACCAGATTCCAATAGAAAAAGTTTTGTTTGCTTCGTGCATTTGCCCGGATGAACTGAATTACAGAGCTACCAATTTTAACAACTCCTTTCCTCACGCTTTTTATCTCGGTGGATTAGGTGGTATACCCTACACGGGCAAAACCGGCATTGCTGCATATGCCAGTCATATACCACCAGACGGAGCTTCGTTTATATTCTATGGCCCGCATGTTGGAATACATAGTGATGGCTCTGTTGGCATGGTCCACCGTGAGCACCAGCATGAGCCTACTTACTCGTGTGGGGCACTTCTGTCAGTACTTGAACGTATGCGAAACGATGAACCTTTCGATTGGTCGTCGAATAACTTTGAAGACCTTCAGGCCAGAGTTATTGAAAAACTATTGCATAAGCATAAAGAGCACATATTCAGCGCTGAGCAATACGTTCTGGAAGCTGTTAAAGTTATCTATAACACCAGTGGCTGTATGCTTCGGCAGTTTATTATTGAAAATAAGCTTAAATTTCCTTCAAAACATGTTTTTCTGCTTGGCGGAACTATTATTAATACCGACTTTGGTTTGGAAAACTATGTTGAGATTCAAGATTTTGAACATATTGAGCTGTAAACCAAAATCTCAAAATTTTATCAACTTGCCATTTTGCCATTGTTTGTTATTCAAATTTAATATACGTTTGGCATTTAAATCTGACTTATACGAATGCAGGATAGTTTAAACTCCCGGGATGCATACGCCGTACTAAAAATCAGGGACTTCAAATGGTTTGTCTTTGCTCGTTTTCTTTTTACGTTTGCCATTCAAATGCAATCGGTAATTGTAGGATGGCAAATTTACGAGTTGACACATGATGCTTTATATCTTGGACTAATAGGTTTAGCAGAAGCCATACCCTTTATACTTATTTCACTCTTCGCCGGAGGACATATGGCAGACATTTTTAGTAGAAAAAAAATTATATTGATTTCTACTTCGGTATATATTATATGTGCAATTGCACTATTTTTAATTTCATCGCAGTTTCATCACTATTTAATCATTTTCGGAGCTTATCCCATCTATATTGTGATCATAACAACCGGTTTGGCAAGGGGATTTCTCACTCCGGCTATCAGTGCATTTTCAGCTCAGCTGGTTCCCAAAGAATTATATGGAAATGCTTCCACCTGGAATAGCATGGCATGGCATACTGCGGCAGTAACAGGTCCCGCAATTGGGGGGCTAATCTATGGTTTTTTTGGAATTGAAATTTCCTATTTATTAGTGGTATGCTTTAGTATTTTTGGATTATTGTGTTTTTCCGCAATCCGCAGCAAACCCATGCCTGAAAGATCCGGAAAGGAAAACATTTTCCGAAGCCTCTCTGTAGGATTTGAATTTGTTTTTCATAATCAAATTATATTAAGTGCCTTAAGTCTTGACATGTTTGCCGTATTTTTCGGAGGAGCAGTTTCTATATTGCCTGTTTTTGCGGATCAGATTCTGCATACTGGTGCTAAAGGACTTGGCTTTTTAAGAGCAGCCCCGGCTGTAGGAGCCATTATTATGTCTTTATTTCAGGCCCACTGGCCTCTTTTCAAGCAAGCTGGACGCAATCTTCTAATATGTGTATTCGCATTTGGGTTATGCATGATTGTGTTTGCACTTTCAACGAATTTTTATGTGGCCCTGCTGATTCTCATGATAAGCGGCATGGTAGATAATGTGAGCGTTGTCATCAGAGCTACCATTGTGCAATTATACACGCCTAACGAAATGCGTGGGAGGGTTTCGGCTGTTAACGGAATATTTATAGGTTCATCCAACGAATTGGGTTCATTCGAATCAGGAGTAGCAGCAAAACTATTGGGCCTCATCCCATCCGTTATTTTCGGAGGAACTATGACCCTGGGTGTTGTAGCAGCTGTAAGATCACTTGCGCCTAAACTTCGGAAGTTGAGTTTGTAAACCCTCTTTGTCTTTTGGCTTCAAAAACCAAAATGGCTGCGGAAGCAGCTACATTAAGGGAATCGACCCGGCCATTCATGGGTATCTTAATCATCTCATCTGCTCCTTTGAGCCAGGTGCTACTAAGGCCATCGGCTTCAGAGCCCATTACAATAGCGCACGGATTTTTAAAATCTGTTTCGTGGTAAAAACATGTTGCTGTTAGAGCTGCAGCATAGCTTTTTATGCGCTTTTTCTTCAGGTAATCAATTGCCTCATTGGTATTACAGGTAATTATTTGCTGAGAAAAAACACAGCCCAGGCTTGAGCGAATAACATTCGGATTGTAAATATCTGTTTGTGGATTACAAATAATAATAGCGTCCAACGCGGCAGCATCGGATGTTCGTAACATGGCCCCTAAATTCCCGGGTTTTTCAACTGACTCAAGCACTAACAACAACGGATTCTCCGAACATACCAGATCATCAATTTTTTTATATTTAGGAACAACAAGGGCTATCAATCCGTCTGAATTCTCGCGGTAGGCTATTTTTTCAAATACTGCTTTATTCACTTCTACCACTTTTACGCACGATGGTAACTGTTGCAACCAATTGTCGGTGCCTGGATAAAGGGGAACTTCCCTGGAAAAATACAACTCATCTATTTCAAACCCAGCTTCGAATGCCATAGATATCTCGCGAAAACCCTCCACTACGATCAAATTTTGTTTCCGTCGTTCACCAGCTTTTGATAAATGGATGATGTTTTTAACGCTTGGGTTTTGTAAACTGGTAATTTTTTCGATCATGAATAAAAATAAATTAAAAATACGTAAAAATCATTAAAACAACTGTTTAAATATACTTTTCAAGGGCTAAACTTAATAAATATTTGCCTTAGTCATTTTTTTATTGCTTCTGTTTTACAAATAATCATCATTTTTTTCGTAACTTCAGTTTAACGAATTTAAGAATTTTAAATCAAACCTAACTCTATGAAAAAAATTCGATTATTAATGTGCGTTGCAGGGATATGTTACTTTGCATCAGTTTTTGGGCAAAACGAAAAGTTTAAAGCTCTGTTTATTTACAATTTTACAAATTACATTGAATGGCCCGCGGGCAGCAAGTCTTTTGTTATTGCCGTGCTCGGGGAATCTCCTATTGTTGGAGAGTTACAGGCGATCTCTAAAATTAAGAAAGTAGGCAGTCTGCCGATCGACGTCCAAAGGGTTAATTCTCCAGGCGAGGTTGGAAGTGCACAAATTGTTTACGTTCCGGCATCTAAAAAGAAAAATTTACCTGAAATTGCAAAATCGTTAAGTGGAAAATCGGTTCTCATTATCACTGATGGTGCTCAGGGCGAGTTCGGTATAAATTTTATTGAAGTGGATCAGAAACAATCGTTCCAAATTTCAAAACTGAACATTGAATTGCGGAAAATGAAAGTAAATTCTGCTTTGCTCGCACTTGGAATTCCGGTAAATTAATTAATGTCAAACGAATAAATCAGAAACTATGAAATCAAACAGTACATATACAGTAAAAATAATCTTGTTATTTCTGGCTTTTTTGATCATAAGCCCGACGTTCGGCCAAACTCCTGACAAGCCCAAGAACCAACCTACCAAGGATCAGATTCTTGACATGTCGTATGAACAACTTTTAAATCTGCCTTTTGACCAACTAATCAATCTAGCCAATATTGTTGGCGTTAGCGCTGAGGAACTTCTTGAAATGATCTTAAACAAAGAAGTTACGACTGCTTCAAAAATGAAGGAAACTATTTTTGATTCACCACTTTCTACCTCGTCTATTTCTGCAGAAGAAATCAGGTTATCCGGAGCAAATTCCGTAGAGGAAGCGTTACGACTGGTTCCAGGGATGATAGTACGTGAAAAAACCAATGGTAATTACGATGTGCAAATTCGTGGATTTGATAATGTGCCTCCTGAAAACTTTGAATATTTTTCAGAAAATACAATCTCCCTGGTGATGATTGACGGGATACCCGTTTATAATAATGTAAATGGGGGAACTTTTTGGGAAACTTTACCGATATCTATCAACCAGGTTGAACGTATCGACGTGGTAAGAGGGCCTTCCAGTGCTTTATACGGACCTAATGCGGCTTCAGGTGTTATTAACATTATTACCAAGACTAGCGGTAATAAAAAGATTAATGTTAGTTTTGATGATCGCATGGGTAACTTTAGCACCTATTTGGGTGATTTATATGTTTCCTCCAAACTTTCTGATAAATTTAAAATCACTTTAGGTGCCAAATATGATTATCGGAACAGATATGACGATCAATACTACAGCTTTTTAGAAGGAAAATATGTGCCCATGGAAGATACTTTGCATCAAATTTCAGGTGCGAAATACAAGGGTTTATATCACCAATCTCTTTCACAAAATCAGGCAAGACAAGTGCTTGGAGGTAATATAAACTTATTATACGATTTGAACAAGGATATTAAATTCAGACTTTCCGGAGGTATCCAGGATTCGAAAATTCAAACTGCTTTTTTTGAAAATTTAGCAACCCCTTTTTCTGTGCGATTATCAAATATTGGTTTTTTTAGTTTTCAAGGCAATGTTAAGGGATTAACTGCTTTATTATCATACCAGGGAGGACATCAGAATTTGTCAGAAGGGGCGAACTCTCCTGTACTTGAATACAAAATGAGCAATGTCAATGCCAACCTGGAATACAATTTTATATTTAAGAATCTATCGGTGAGGCCCGGGGTAAATTACCAAAGTGCCACCTACGACGATTCCAAATATGAAGAAGAAAAGCAACAGGCAGACCCAACTAATGAAAATATAAGTGGTCTTTTTCATGGGGCAAAAACAACAGGATTGGTAGCCGGCAGTTTGCGGGCCGATTACAAAGCGTTCAATAAGCTCAGGCTTATTGCTGCTGTCCGTATGGACAAATACGACTATATTAAAAATAATAGCCTGTCTTACCAATTTATTGCTTCCTATAAGCTTGATGATAACAATCTCATCAGAGCCTCTTATGCCCAGGCAAATCGTGGAGCATTTGTAGGCGACATGCATGCCAACTTTACAAATCCCATTATGGATAACGCAATTGCAGGTAAAGTACCTAAAGCTGGCATTGCCCAATATGGCGCTGGGCTTACAGCAGCGGGGATGGGTGCACTGGCAGCTTTGCTACCTAAAAATGACACAATTGTTACCGCAAGTTATAACCAATACTATAAAGGAACCGATGTTAGCAATTATGACCTTAAATTACTAACAATAAATACGCTAGAATTGGGCTGGCGCAGTAAACTTGGTAGTAAAGTTCAGGTTGATATCGAAGGCTTTATGTCTAAGGCGAAGAATTTTGATGCACTGCAGGGTTCAACAGTGGTGCCAAAGCAAACTAATTATTCTCTTACGGATCTGACAAAAGTACCTGGTTATGAGACAGTAATGTCTCCATTCCCAAAGCATATCCAATATGAAGATACCTTATTTTATCGCAATTTGCCTGTAGAAGCTACGCAAATTGGTATATCAGGAACCGTTAATATATCGGTAAGTAGAAAAGTGCAGTTTAAACTTTTTGGTACATGGCAACAAACCAAATTGAAAAATCACATTAATTTACAACAAGACACGGTTGACCTTACACATCAAAACACGCCTGCCTTCTATGGTGGATTTACTGCAATTTTTGCGCCTACGTCAAAATGGAATTTTTATCTGGGATCTTATTTCTATACACAACAATCGTATAAGAGATATTGGAGAGCATCTGCAACACTGCCTGCAGAAACCGCACAGGCATATGCATCAGATGGCATCCTGGGCAAAGTTATTCTAGATGCAAAGATTTCGTATAAATTCTGGAAAGATAATCGTGTCTATGTCGAAGGTAAAAACCTTCTATTTGACGATCATCGTGAGTTCGGTTTTGCTGATCCGATTAAGACACTTATATTGGTTGGGGTGAATTTTAATTTCTAAAAGAAAAACATAATTGTTAATAAAAAGCTGGCTTATTTTCGAAAGGCCGGCTTTTTGTTTACTAAGAAAATCAATAGATGGCGTGAATCAAACTATTAACATATTCTATACTAAATTCACAACTGAATTATCAGAAAAAAAATATGCTGATTATTTGGAAAAGTTACCTTCAGGGTTGCAAGAAAAAAATAATAAAATTATACCCTGGCAGGATAAACATGCTCATCTGTTTGGAAAAATACTTCTTAGAGAAGCCCTTATGTATTATGATTATACGCCTGATAGCCTGGAAAAATTACAATATAATGCATTTGGCAGACCATATTTAAGTGATAAGATTGATTTTAATATTGCGCATTCAGGAGAATTCGTAATGTGTGCAATTTCAGCTAAAGTTAAGCTTGGCATTGATATTGAACAAATTCAAACAATCGATTTTAATGATTTTGAATTAACAATGACCAATGAGCAATGGCAGGATATCAAAAATTCAATAAATCCTACACGATCATTTTTCAAATATTGGACCATAAAAGAAAGTGTAATAAAGGCTGATAGCCGAACTTTTTTAATCCCCTTGCCAGACATTCATGTCAAAGGAAACATCGTAAATATAGATAATCATACCTGGTATTTAAAAGAATTAAATTTCAACGAAAATTATGTGGGATATTTGGCAATTAATCACAAAAACCAGGAGATTAATATGATTGAAAAAATATTTTATTAAATACGAATATAAGAAAATACAGCCCTGACAAAACAAACCGAATGTGTTATCGGGGCAAAGTGAATTCTCGAATTTCATCAACAAATGTACCGAAATATTTTTCTTCTATTGGAAATAATGATTCCAATGTAAAATGAATGCTAGTTTTAGAAATATTAATCCAAAGAATTATTCCACCTTTCCTTTTTAAATTATTGATAAGCGTTTTATCTTTAGTTTTTACAATAGAAATGGTATTATTTTCTACAAATTTTGAATTTGATTTTTCCTCAAAATCAGAGCTGTTATTCTCCTGATCAAACTCGATGTTTAACGTGAGCACTGGTTCTGAAGTAACTATTTTTTGAGGATTGATAAAGTGTATCAGGTTTTGCCAAAATTCATCATCATATTTATTGAAAACAAGATATAAAATATTAATGTTATTATCTGACAAAAATTTAAGATAATTATCAAAATGAGTTTTATTAAGCTTATAATCATTATTTCCCAATTCTATTAATAAGGGAACAAAATCCTGGAATAATCCCACTGTATTATAAAAATCGAGTGCTTCGTACTTTCTATTGCCAGATAATAAAGTTATTGGCACATTGATTATGTGAAAAATTTTGGAACAAATTATTGCACTGATAAAAATGCTTACTTCTATCAACTCATTTTGGTAGGCATCGTTTATCGTAGCATTAAACCGGAATACATAATAATCGGAATACCTTAGTTCTTTTTTAATTTTTTGAGAAGCCTCAAAGTAATCTTTAAGTTTAAGCTTATCAATAATTATCTGAGGATCTTTTATTTTAGGTCCAAGACTTAATTGAGAAGCAAGACTGGAATAACTTAATGGTTTATTATTTTGATAAGAACCAGAGTGATAGGATCTTTCAATTTCATCCATAAGATGCCCGACGGATACATCATCTAATAAGAAATGATCTAAATATAGAATTAATGTATACTCTTTAATATTATTTTTAAATAAAATAAATTTACCCAATGCGTTTTTTCGTGATGTTTCATGATTATCAAAGAGCGGAATTGACAATAAATTGTTAATGAATTTATAAATTCTGGTTTTGACATAAAGATGCCGCAATACTAAGAAAAGATTTTTATAGGCTAAAAATTTGATGAAAAAATGTTGGGTACCTAATTTTTTTATCGACTTACATTTAAATATTTCATCGATTATTTTTTCCCTTTCCTGATCATTCTTACATGAAAAGTCAACAATTGGAATTTTTAGATCTTCTGTTGGCTCATGTTCCTGAATGAATAGTTTTCCGCCTTTGGAACCAATAGAGGATCTAAATAAATCGTTATTTTTGACTAATTGCGAAATTATTTTCTCTAATCTGCTTATTTCAACATAGTTATTAAAATAAATTTGAAAAACTTTGGATTTATAATTGGCTAAAATTGAAATGAAATGAACCGGCAATAAAGGATAGGAATGTATAACTCTAGTATTAAGGATCTTTTTTTCGAAACCTTTGATATCATGCTCAAGCTTTTTTATTATTTTATTCATTAATCACTATTTGTTGGGTTAGCTTAAAATTTGAGTTCATTCCGAAAAATTCAAAAATCAATTTTCAACCGACTTCTACCCATCCCTAAAAATATAATTCGCTGAAAAGAACCAATTTTTATGAATTGTGAAAAATCCAATTTCAGGTAAAGTTACTTTTTGGAGTGAACTCAATTGTTTCATAGACTATACCTCATAGATACTTTGTTTTGTTAAGTAAATATAGTGATTTATATTACACTTAACCGTGGTTCACATCACTTTTAAGTGTATTTTCTTCGAGAAAAGATTGATCAATTTTGTTATATATTAAGTGGACTCGTTTTTTTAATAAATTGAAAAAAAGTAGTATCATTCATTGTAATCTCCCGGTCTTGATTGCACAATTTAGTCGCACGGCTATGTATTATATAATGTGGTTGACATGCATCATCTAATTCTGATTCAATAAATCTTACAAATGTCTGACTATTAATTATTTCCATTTTATCGATAAATAAAACTATGAAGGTCTTACGGGGTAACTTATATTTTAATAAACAAGCTTCAATATCAAATAAACTTTTTAATTTATTTTCAATTTCTATTATATTATCATATTTCTTACTTTCAACTATGTATTTTTTTGAATATAAGTTAGCCAATTGCTCAATAGTAGGATGCAAAAAAATATCATTTGTATTAATATTAGGAATAATATTTTTTAATTTTTGTATGGTTTTAATCGCATTCAATGAATTTCCACCTAACATAAAGAAATTTTGATGAATGCTAATTAGCACTTTTTCTACGACAAGGGTATCAGACCAAATTTCTGCGAGTTTCTGTTCTTAGT
>CAYZNC010000274.1:0-9227 GCA_964478555.1 uncultured Bacteroidales bacterium
ATCCTTATCAAACTGTTGCAAACGGATATTTTCTAGTTGAGGCAAATTGCGCCAAACACCATAATAAGCAGGATACACACGATGCCATTGAATAACTTCAAGCAATTTGGCAGGTTTCAAATGTGCTAAATCCGACAAATATGAAGTATCAATATCATTCGATAGCATATCACACAAAAACCTTGTTTCAGGCGGTAACTGTGAACGATAAGTTTCGAAAGTGATGCTCATTATGGTGTTTTAATTAGCTGTTTATTTGCTATTGGCGGTTAGATGTTGGCGGTTAGCCGTTGAGCCGCGAAGCTCGGCAAACGTCTCCCGACTTCGCAGTTTTAAATAACAGTCTCCTGACTGGTTAATATAGTGAACGTCTGCTTAACCTTATTTTTTCTTTTTCAAACCTTAGTAGAATCTTAACGATCAATAAACTACCTTATTACCTTATTAAAAAGAAATAAACCTAATAAGGTGTATCTAAACATTATCAATATTTTCTACTAAGGTAAAAAAAAAGAAATAAGGTTTTTCGTAATAATCAAACAATCAAATTACAATCCAAAATATGCACTTACCCGGGAAATTAATCTTCTTAAAGAGTTATAACCGTTTCAAATAAATTAAAAATTCACAATTATTTGAACTTTGTACCTCTTTTTTACTTCGTACTTGGTACTTTATCCACCCACTTACGACTTGCTACTTACGACTATTTTCCTCTCTACTCTTCATACAAATTAATCAGCGACGTTCGAAAAGCAAAATAAACATAATTGGTTGAAGAACTTATTCCGGGTAAGGCTTCTTTTCGATAAGTATAGCCAATGGCAAAATTCACCATGTTTTTTGTATTCATGAACCAGCTCATTTGAAAATTTTGCCATAATAACTTCTGCCCATTAGTAAAATAAGGCATCCCCGCAGCCTTATAGGAATTTTCATCACCGATGTTATTTAATTGACTGGCATAATTGGTGTGACTGGCTATCTGCCAACGTCGCCAGGAATATGAAACCAAGGCAACAAGCTCTTGAAAGTTATTGCCATAGGGATGTGCCAGTGGTTCCTGATAATGCATCCAATCCAGTATTTTTTCGGATGAAGAATAGGCATTGGCATTAAGGCGATTATATTCGGTTTGCAGATATAATCCTTTTATACTAAGTAACTCATAATATTTTAATCCTGCCTGAATGCCGGTTCTAAGCGGACCTTTCTCAAATAACTTATCAAATAAGCATTGATTATATAGCCAAAGTTGATCGGTTACTTTTAGTTTCACATTGATACCCCACAGGGAATGACTTTTCACTCCGGAAACCGAAGGCATGATAACAGGGTTAAACATACCTACATCAGTTTTCATGCGTCCCGTGGTATCCGGATTATTGTATATCCCGCATTTAATGACTGAGAATTGAATCCTTTTCAAAAGATTGACGGATATGAGATGTTCGGATATCGTTCTTCTCCCGAAAGGAAATTGATCGTTTCCATTGGATATATTGAGGTCCTGAACAGAAGCCATCATCCAGGAATACATAAATACTTTGGATTGCCAGGTAATTCTAAAATAGGGATAATTAAAAGATGCATCCGACAAAAGAAGAGAACGATAGCCATCGCCGGTAAATGATTGACCTGTCCCAAGCTGAACATTTAATTTCTGCAGGGGTGTAAATGACAAATAACCCGAAGAGTGCGAATAATCCCATGTATTACCTTTGACCCGGCCTCTCCCCTGCCCTGGGACAACATTTGTTTCGCGAATTTTCGCATCCAGTGCCGAATAAAACACTGCCTGATTTTCGTAAAAATCGGATCCAAAAGCAAAATACCTGCCTAGCCTTGCTCCCACTCTAAATCCCCTGGTATTTACCCACGTTTTTCTTCCGGTATTTTCTTTCCCAATACCAAAATCAAATATTGGATCTGCAAAAATATAATACTGATTGCTATCGACCTGAAGAAGTGATTCGTGAAAGAGTTTGCGGCTCAACCATGTTTTATGCGGTAATGATGAAGCAGGAAACAAGGAAAGCGAATCCTGCCGGGAACTGCCTGCTAATTGAGAATCATAAAAAGGTTTTAGCACCGTAAACTGCATATTTCCCTTCTGGTTCATCATCTGCTCGATACGGCGGTTTTCTTCATTTGATAAGGGTGTAAGCAACTGACCATAACCGGAACGAAATAAGGAAATAAATAGAACCGTGAAGATGGAACATTTGAATAAAAAATGTTTAAAGTTTGTAAAAAAAGCCCAAAAGCCAAAAGCCAACCGCCAACGGCCAATCGCCGTCAGTAATCCGTATTTTTTGGTGAGTTCAATATCACTCATACAACAATGTATTTATTCCCAATTGCACGGTCGGCAGCAATATGGTTTTACCTTCTACCCGTCGAAGTGTGTTGTTAATTATTAAGCCCGCACGAAGTCGCCATGAGGGCTTGAGCATGCGTGAGATAATAAGTTCCTGAGAAAAATCATAGGTGGATATTCCCTGTCCCAAATGATTCCCATAATTAGAAACATAAGAAGAATTGTATTGATAGATATCCGAGCCGTAATTTTTACCCACAGGATCAGTTCCATAAAAGGTCACTGTCCCCTTTGCATGTACCATCCAAAGTTTATTAAACGCAATTCTATAGAGCGCTAAAAATTCCTCAAAATTAGCCCCATCCGGGTGTGCCAGCGGCTGCCTCAAATAACCGTAATTTACCAGTGAAGTATAATGTGAATAGGTGTAGGGTCGTACAACATTATATTCGACCTGCAATAACTGCGGACGTTTTGGTGAGGACCCATAAATTTTCAGTCCTGCCTGAAGGCCGTGCTTATTACCCCACCAGCTCCAATTTTTCACAATCGCTTTCAGGTTAAATTCATCCAGCATAAATTGTCCGTAAAAATGTACATGATCCGATAATTTGAGCTTCCCTCCCAACCCCATCAGCATATTATCCGGTGAACCGATATTGTATTCAACAGAACGAAAAAATATGGCGGGGTTTAAGTATTGAATATCGATCCCCCGGTGACGTGCTGAATCCTGCTCCTGCCAAACCACGGCTTCAAAAATGTAGAAATTAAGTGTGGGCGATACATTACAACTCAGCAAATGCGTGCTTACGTATTTGTTGAACCGCTCGCTGCCTTTTCCTGCAATTAAATCCCTCAGAAGCATTACCTGATGCTCGTATGCAATCTTCCACACATTTATTTTAGCTTGTATGAAAGGGTATGAAGCCGCATTTTCGGAAAGCAGCAATGAGCGGTAACCGTCACCCCAGAATTGTTTGTCGTTACCAACGGATAGCGTTACAAAAGGTATAGGTTTCCAATAGGCGACACCATTCAGTGAAAGGTTTAACGCACCACCGGTATCTCCGGAAAGTAACCGGTTAAACCGGGGCACCAGCTTAAGACTATCTGTCGAAAAACTGGAAGAGGCGGGAAATGATTGCTCATAAATTTCACCTGAAGCCTCAAAACCAAAATTTTGATGCTCAGAAGCAATATAGAGTCCCTGTCCCAATTGGTAAATTAGTCTTTGATCCTGCTTAACAAAAGTAGCTGAAGCATCTATCACAGGACTAACCCATACGTGACTCTGTTGTAAAGGCTTTTGGGAGAAAGAGTCGTTGTTTGTGAAAAACTTATTAAAATTCAGGCCGGAAATCGCGATTGGCTTAAAGACGCTGTGATACTGAGGTTGATGTAACAATGAATCTTCGAACAAAAATTGAAGTTCCGGATGATGAATAAACATGGTTTGTGATAAAACCAAAGGGCTGGTCCATAAAAAAATAACCCAAAAGCTAAAAAGCTTTCGCAATCGATTAATAATTCTAAGGTTTAGCAAACTTTCAAATTTTGAGTGATACTAAGGTAATGTAATTTTTAAACACCTGAATAGGGGTCAAGTGAAATACTTACAAATTTTTAATTTGTTCCGACTTGGGTTTTTCTCAGTAAACAAGAAGGTTTCAATATGTTCATATAAATTTATTTTATATAAATGCAACCTATTAAATTTCAAAACGTAATATTCAAGTATTAATTACGAAGGCCTTTGACTTTATAAAATTTTTTATTATATTCGCTTAAGAAAAATAATTATTAACATTTAACTTATAATTATCAACAAATGCCATACCGACGATTACCAAACACGGATGTCGCCAGGCTTCGCGCTCTCAAAATCGCTTATATAAGAGGGCAAGAACTTCCTCCCTTTAAACTAGCGTATAGCCAGGCAACTTTTACAAAAGTGCAAGCATTTCTTAATCTCTTCGAACATGCTTTATTGGTGCATAAAAGTGCATTTACCAATCAGGTGAGCAAAAGCAAAGACTATGTCAATGCTTTAAAGAAGGCTAAACTTTACATATCACATTTTATTCAGGTGATCAATATGGCAATCCAGCGGGGCGACATGCCAACAACTATTCGTGCTTTTTATGGATTGGAAGATTATGATAATAAAGTACCCATGCTTAATACAGAAGCCGATGTGATTAAATGGGGTGATATGATCATCAAAGGCGAAGCAGACAGGACCCGCAGAGGTATGGCTCCAGTCACAAATCCAACCATTGCTGTGGTTAAAGTACGATTCGAAGATTTTAAGGATACCTATAACTTTCAGAAAACACTCCAGAAAAACAATACACGCACCCTCCAGGAACTCGCAAGATTGCGGGAAAATGCAGATAATCTGATCGCAAAAGTATGGGACGAAGTGGAGGAAACATACCGCGAACTTCCTGATGACCTCCGTCGCGAAAAGACGAAGGAATATGGCGTTGTATATGTATTTCGCAAGAATGAACTTCAGGGTCTTTCATTGTTCGAAAACATGGAACAAAGAGTTAGCTCGTAATTCTTGTTTAGTCCTATAGTGGTTATTGTAAATAGAAAAACCTGGCTGGTTTTTTAATGTTTAGTCATACCTATAGAAAGCTTATCAGTTACGTTATATCTCCAGTTTAAAGTTCTATTCTAATATACTACAGCGAAGCAGATGTGGTTATATGTACTTTATCAAAGCCCGTTAGGGCTGGTATATCGGTAGAAAATCATAATTAACGCTATGCTTTCAAAGCCCGTTAGGGCTGACATATATTTCCAATAGCGATTAAAAAACCTATCAATGTGTAAATTATGTAAATCTGTCATTGGTAGTGAAGCGAGGAATCTCCTTACGGATTCTACCTATATTGCGATCCCCGATACTACCCTTACATCTATGTTGGACACACTTATCATCAAAACAGATTTTTTTTCTTCACAGAGTTTTCATGAATTTATTGTTAATGCTTCTATTTATGTCGGTCTTCTGGCTAATAATATTGCTATACGCTCAGAAAAAGACCAAAAGCGAGATTCAACTTTGGGGATGAAAGTTGTAAAAAAGGAATTTGAAGTATTTTTAGGCCTGATCGAACATTATAAGGACCCTATTTTAAAAGACCTTCTAATAACTAATTTTATGAATCAACTCCTGAAAGCTGGAAAAGAACCTATAAATATAGTCGATGATGGCGTCTATAACCAAATTGGGAATTCCGTTATAAGGGAACGTTTCAGGGCGTCAGTAAAGGCTACTACAAACAAACGTTGACAACCCTTAAAGAAATTAATATATTTGCGTTGAAAGGTAAGACTTTGATCAAAGGGCGCAATCTTATTCATTCTTCGATTTAAATGCATTCGTGCGCACAAAGGATTCCAGCGGTCTCTATTTTCTACCGACATTTTACCCAGCTGGGGTTGGGTTTTGAATATATTAAACGCTAATAACGGAACACAGTTCGCACAACTTAACATTCCGCAATTACCATAAGATGTAATGTTACTTTTTGCCGATCATCCATTACTGATCGCGGATCATTTCTTACACACTTTCTCCTACTTTCCTGCTCCTCTGATACAACACATACATACAATAAGCCGAAACAATGGTACAAATGATCGTGTAATACATGCTTTCGTGGTTCGCGCCAATATCAGCCGCTTTTTCACTCAATACCTTTATATGGATAAGATAGTAAATTACCACAGCCAGTGCGTTATTGATAAAATGAGCAAATATAGGTATCCATAAACTCCTGGTCCAAACCAACAGGTAACCAAACATAATTCCAAGCAACCACCTGGAGAAAAAACCATAAAACTCAAAATGAAATGCACTGAAAATAAAGGCAGCTATAATGATACCCCAATGAATATTACGTGTCCAGTTAATAAAAATCCTTTGTAATATTCCTCTGAAAAGAAGTTCTTCGCCAATGGCTGGAACCAACGCAACAATAAACAAATTAATAGCCAGCCCCTTCAAATTGGAAACATTCATAAAAGCATCCATTGCGGTTTGATAGGCTTTTGAAGAATTATCTATATATTGCTGAATGCCAGACATAAAAGCCGGTAATTTTATTAAAGCATTCAATTCTGCTATCCAATTAATAACAGGAATTGCTGTCACAATTATAATCAATGCTAATGCCCACCTTGTTTTATCAGGGGCGATATCTAATTTGAGGTAACGAATACTGCTGTCAGAAAAAATTTTTCCCAGAATGAACGAAGGGACAACAAAAAACGCAATGGATTGAAACAATTGTAAGAACTTGAACGCATTGACATTCTGGGGTTGATTTAAAATATCAGGTGACGCAAGATCTTGTATACTCAATCCAAAAATAGGCGAAGCTATTAACATGGAGAGCATTGTAAGAATAATAGCAACGCAAAAGGCCACAATGATCGTAAGACCAAATTGTGCGAGGGGATAATTATCATTAAATGCAGAACGTTCCATGATGCGAAAATTGAGTAATTTTGGCAAAAGTAGTAATAAATAAGAATATGCAGATTTTTCAATATATAATAACAGACATAAGAAACAAGAACCAAAGCTTGCCCGCCCACTGGCGGGATTCAAGACAAATAAAGTATCACATAACTTAAAATTTCGAAAGTGTATAGTAATTATGACGTTTATTATAGATACTATCAATGCCTGATTATAATAATTTTCAATTGCGGACGAGATGAAGATTAGTACCATCGATTTAGGGGAACAGCCAATATTTCTCGCACCCATGGAGGATGTTACGGATCCGTCGTTTCGTTATATTTGTAAGCAGTTCGGCGCCGACATGATGTATACCGAATTTATTTCGAGCGACGGTCTAATACGCGATGCCAAAAAAAGCCTTAAAAAACTTGAAATATTCGATTACGAGCGACCTATAGGAATTCAACTATATGGCCACCTAATTGAGCCGATGGTTGAAGCTGCCTGCATTGCAGAAGCCGCTAAACCAGATCTCATAGACATTAATTTCGGATGCCCGGTGAGAAAGATAGCAAACAGAGGAGCAGGATCAGGCATGATGAAAACCCCCGATCTTATGGTGCAAATGACCGAGGCCATTGTTAAAGCGGTTAAAATTCCGGTTACGGTTAAAACGCGCTTAGGATTTGACGAAGATTCGAAAATTATAGTTGACATTGCCGAACGATTACAGGATGTCGGCATACAAGCCCTTACCATACACGGTCGCACCAGATCGCAGCTTTATAAAGGCAATGCCGACTGGACTCTGATCGGCGAGGTAAAAAATAATCCCCGCATGCATATTCCGGTAATTGGTAACGGGGATGTTATTGGACCTGAAATTGCAAGGGAAATGTTCGACCGTTATGGTGTCGACGGCATTATGATAGCACGTGCCACTTATGGTAGACCATGGATATTTAAAGAAATCAAACATTATCTGACCACCGGTCAATTATTACCACAACTTACAATTCGCGAAAAAGCCGACCTTGCCAAATTACATCTGTTGAAATCGGTGGAGATTAAGGGCAATCATGTTGGAATTTTGGAGATGCGTCGACATCTTTCGAATTACTTTAAGAACCTTTCGCATTTTAAAGAAACCCGCATGAAATTAGTGACCTCCCTGGATGTGGATGAATTATTGCAAATTATCGATAGAATACCGGAACATTGGCAGGAAGAGGGGGTAATGAACAATGAGCAATGAACAATGAGTAGTGATCGGTAATCAGTAAACCTAAAATTCGCTCCTAATAATTACAACAAAATCAGGCATAATTTTTGTGCCAACATGGCAACTAATTACCTCATATCCTATGAAACTTCCTTTCGTTTTTTTAGCTTTTATATGGTTGTTTAACCTCTCTTATGCCCAGGGAAAAAAAAGTTTTTCTGATGCCACATCCAAACCATCTGCAACCGCACCGCTCATTGTTGAAAAAGTTTACTTACACTTTGACCGTCCTTATTACGCTTCAGGCGAAGACATTTGGTTTAAGGCATATCTTACAGAGGCTTTCACAAACAAACTCACCGACAACAGCAATTGTCTCTATGTGGAATTTATTTCTCCGGATTCCAGGATACTTCAGCGACATGTTATACGCATGAAAGATGGTAAGGGGAATGGCGATTTTCATCTTGACAATTCACTTGCATCAGGAAAATACCAGGTACGGGCTTATACAAATTGTATGCGGAACTTTGGAAATTATTTTTTCTTCAAAAAAGAAATTCAGGTCGAAAATATTAGTGGTTTAAATGGCGCTGCGGTTCAGCCTGACAGCTTAGGAGACAAGTTAGATATTCAGTTTTTCCCGGAAGGAGGATCATTGGTTGAGAACGTATACTCCGTTATTGGCTTTAAAGCGATGAACTCATCCGGAACAGGTTGTAACGCTCAAGGGGCAGTGATAACTTCAGCAGGCGATACAATCGCGCAATTTATCAGCACTCATTTGGGTATGGGCAATTTTAATTTCATTCCCAAAAGTGGTATGATTTATTTTGCTGTAGGCAAAACTGATCAGGGAGCAACATTTAAAGCTGAGCTACCGGCTTTCCTAAAAACCGGTTATGTAATTAAAATATCCGAATACGATACCGGTACACTTAGGTTAACCATTAAAACGAATCAGGCAACACTGGCTAATAATCCCGAACAAAAGTTGTTATTAATTGGCGTCTCACGCGGTAAACTTTGTATAACCATCGAAGTTAAGGTAAAAAACTTAATCACAAACGTACGAATCCCCAGAAATCAATTCCCCGAAGGAATTTCCAGGCTAACTTTATTGGATAACAAGTATAAACCGTTATGTGAGCGCCTCGTATATTTTCAACGCAACCAAAATATAAGTGTGGGTATAAAAA
>CAYZNC010000275.1:0-735 GCA_964478555.1 uncultured Bacteroidales bacterium
ATGTACTTTGTCAAAGCCCGTTAGGGCTGGTATATCGGTAGAAAATCATAATGAGCGCTGTGCTTTCAAAGCCCGTTAGGGCTGACATATATATCTAATAGCGATGGAAAAGCCTATAAACGTATAAATTATATAAATCTTTCATTGGGACCAGAGGGAGGAATCTCCTTATTTTGCTTTGCGCTGAGTTGTGCAACAGCCACATCCGCTTCGTCGGTTAAAATGAATACTTTTAAATCTACCATCCCGGCAGGAAGTTAACGCCAAATATGGGATTACTAAATCCTCCATATTGAAACGGGAAGGCATAATAAGGTTCCACCACCAATGCCCCCAGCACATTCACCCGCAATGAAGCTCCTGCACTTACAAGTGGTATTCTCTGGGTAATAGGATTACTTCTGGTCCAGCTGAGGAGTACCGTTGTTTTGTTTTGCCAGGCTATGCCTGCATCACAGAAAAAGGCGAAATCAGTCATCAGAAAATTGGATTTGATCAACGCAATTTTCTTTGGGCCGGTTAGCGGAATCCTGAATTCGAGATTAGCAACCGCAATCCTGCTTCCGAAAAGGTCGTTATAATTGGCACCCAATGTATCTTTAGGCGTATATTTTGTGCTTGAAAAAGTGTTAAAATCATATCCTCGTATGTACCATGGATACCCAAGATAAATCAGGTTAGTGGAGCCCAGAATCGAAGAAGTTGTAAATTCAGCATCTTTGCCATATCTTCCAT
>CAYZNC010000275.1:745-3619 GCA_964478555.1 uncultured Bacteroidales bacterium
AATGCAGCGCCCTGATTGCTATGGTGTAAGGTTTAATGTAGAAGTATTTCCGGTAATCAAACAAAAAGCCGTATAGGTTATAAGTTCCCAGATATCGCTGAGCATCTATTCTGTAACGTTCTCCACGCACAGGTGAGGTCATTCCGAAAAATGAGTTGTCAGTTACATAAGCTGCATCAATAGTGTACATGGAGTAACCCGAAGGTGCTTTTAATACATCTTTTGAGATTGAATTTGCCCCTGTTTGTAAGTCGGTGTAATAATTATAACGTTCTACCCTGTAATAGTAAAAGCCGGATGATACACCCAGTTCGATGCGCCGGGTTTGCGAAATGGGACGATAAGCAAATAAAGATAGCTGATCCTGAAAAATCCGGATATAGTACAATGGGCTGTTCGCTAAGTAAGAATAATGTCCTGCGCTCTGGACCGAATCTAAATAGGAAAGACCTTGGTAGCCTTCGGTATATGGTATATGCGAAATGGATGCTCCCCAGTTAATCTTGTGCTTTGTATTCATGTAGGCTATTTGGGCACCGAAATCGTATACCTGACCATTTATTGCTAAGGTGGAAGCTACCTGGTGTTGCCCGGTTATGTCTGAAAAGATAGCAAATATACTTCCTGCCATGCCGGTACCAAACCTGCTTGTTGAAATTCCAGCATTTAAATTAGAGATATAATCAAGTTTAAATTGAGGTCGGTAAAGTGTATTTCTGAAACTATCTACAGGAACAAGTTTCATTTCAGGCCGGTTAGCCAAATTTTTGTCAATGAATACTTTACCGGTTGTTTTAATCGGCGGAAGCGTAGCTATATCGAAGTTAATGCTGTCGATCTTTGCTTCTTCAGGTTTGAAGTCCTTCATGGATGCAGCATAGATAGAATATTTACCACCGTAATAATAGGAATAACTCACTAAATCTTGTCCACGAGCCACACTTATAGCCGGTGAGTATTCAGTAATTCCCGTAATGCCTGTAAAAAATTTGGTCATGCGATAAACCTTTGCAGAATCTATTACATACTGGTAAAGGTTTCGAAAACCATCGCAGTCCGATAAAAAGAAAATAGATTTATTGTCCGGCGAAAATTCCGGATTCAGATTGGTTGCTCCTGGAAATATCGGGTAGATTTTCATCGCTTTATTTTCCATGTTGATAACCCCAATATTAGTACTTCCTTTTGGGTCTATGGGTTGGCCGTAAATTAACGGCTTATCGGTGCCGAAGGTAAGATACTTGCCATCCGAAGACCATGATGGTATAAAATAGGAATAATTATCGTTGATGAGCTGTGTGGTTTGTTTTGTTTTCAGGTCAAACAGGTAGATGCTGTTTTTTCCCTCCACCATTCCTGAGACTGCAATTTTATCGTCAACCGGACTCCATGCCGGATTACTGAATGAGGGAACACCGGGAATCTCATATTGGCCTGTAATTCGACCTCGCTTCACGTTGACCAGCATAAGCTTATTCCGGCCATTGGCAAAAATGGTAAAAACAAATTGCTTTCCGTCCGGTGACCATGTTCCTGCGGATTCCACAAAATTAAAATCGTCAATTTCGTTATGATGCACTGTACTGGATAATTTACGAATGATATTTCCGGTATGAGCGTCGGCCAGATAAAGGTCGTACGTGAAAACGTCTTTCTCCGATAGAAAAATTACATATTTACCATCGGGACTCAGTGCCGGAGAAAGATTCATATCGCCTGCATTTTTTGAAAATAAAATTTTCTTTCCTACCGGAATAGTCAGTGCAACGTCGAGATATTTTTGATAATGATTTACAAGGGCAGATCGCCACATCCCGGAGATTATACGTTCGTCATATCCCAATTGACGTTTCATGGCTTCCTGGTAACCCAGTTTGGAAGTTGCGCGAAATAAAGGTATCAGTATACTGTCTCCCCAGGTTTTACCTATCATTGCCAAAAGGCACTGTCCGTAACGATAAGGAAAATACTTGTAACTGTTAGTCATTGCCTCAATAGTAGGGAAATCATTGTTTACAATAGCGTCGCGCATCCACATGGAAGTATTGGCGTCAATGCTTCCTAGCGAGAAATATTCTGCCATACCTTCAACCATCCAGATTGGTAGGTTTCGAAGGCTATTCAGACTTCCTGAATCAGTCTGAATCAGACTATGAAATTGAAAAGCATGCACCAATTCATGACCAAGAACATGGTCAGTTTGTGCAAAAGAAGCAGCTATGGGCAAAACAACTCTGTCTTTCAGAGGTTCTGTAACACCACCGGTACCTACGCTTATATCGTCTGAAATAGCTGTAGTTTGCTGGAAGTCCGAAAAATTGTTGTAAAATATGATGGGATTCCGTGTTTTAAAAGTATCTCTAAACGACTGTTGGTGAATGGTATACCATTGTTCGCTAAGTTGGGCTAATTTATTCAGTGCGGAGTCATTCTTCAAATAATAATAAATATCGAAGTGAGGAGTACGGTAAACCTTAAAGTCGAATACTTTATAGGCCGGTTTATTTCTCCCAAAATATTGGGCATTTGTGGGTTGAAAAAGTACTGCACACAGCAGGATGATCAATCCAAATCTTAAATTATTTCCATAAAATGAATTTTTCATAACCTGTCAGTTATTTCTTTTATCGGTTGGGGTCATATAAAGACAAATGATAGAAAAAAATGTTTTTTCCGTTAATCCCACAATTTTTTTGCCAATGATTAGTCTTCAAGTTAAAAAAAAATACTTGGTTTTCCTTATAAATTTGTATTTGCTATGAAAATTGAGGTTGAACTGGGTGTGATTTCGACTACGCTCAATTACCGGTTTCGTTCACGTTACAATCAACGTACTTTGCTGAGCCGAAGGTGGTCCCTGAGCGAAGTCGAAGG
>CAYZNC010000275.1:3719-9187 GCA_964478555.1 uncultured Bacteroidales bacterium
CGAAGGTGGTCCCTGAGCGAAGTCGAAGGGGCTTAAAAAACCCGATCTAGCTAATACTGTACTTTTTTGTCAGGAAAAATTTATACAATATAATTCCGGACAAGAATCCACCTATATGTGCCCAAAATGCAATGCCTGCGGATTTAAAACCAAGGCTTAATGCTCCGCTCCATAGTTGCATAATAAACCAGATTCCAATATAAACGAAGGATGGCAATTCAAAAAATAGGGGGATAAACAGTATGGGGATTAAAACAACAACCTTTGCAAAGGGGAACAAAAACATGTAAGCTGCCATAACACCGGCTATTGCTCCGGAAGCTCCAATGGCTGGAATTGGGGAATTAATATTCAAAATATAATGTGAAATACTGGCTGCAATACCACAAATTATATAAAAGGCGAGGTATTTAAATGATCCCATCCGATTTTCAACGTTATCACCAAAAATGATTAGTACCCACATATTTAAAATGATATGTAGCCACCCGGAGTGGAGAAACATATTGGTGAAAAAAGGGGAGAGCGATAGTAATTTTGCCGACCATAAATCGTGATGACTAAACAAGCTGAATTTGGCTGGGATAAGTCCATAGGTGCCAATAAATTCGCCTAGTTGCTGATCATTGAGGCTTAGTTCATAAATAAAAATAGCTATATTGGTGATTATAATCAACCAATTCATTATAGGGAAGCGCTTAGCAGGAATTGTATCTCTTATAGGAAACATAGCAATCGTTTTATCAAATGTATATATTTTCTCTTATATTCACTCAACAGAACCCGTGGTGTTAATAATTTTTATATTTGTATCCATTATCAGCTATTGGCGATTGGTTATTAGTTTTTAGCTAAAAGCCAATAGCCAACTGCTAATAACGGATAAATAGAAAACTAAAAATTATATTTATAAGTGAAACTTTCAGTGATCATTGTTAATTATAATGTAAAGTATTTTTTGGAACAATGTCTTTATTCTGTATTTAAATCTCTTGCAGGTATTGACAGTGAAGTTATTGTGGTTGATAATAATTCAGTAGATGGTTCTGAAGGAATGGTTAAAAGCCGTTTTCCAAATGTGAAATTATTTGTTAACAAGGAAAATTTGGGTTTTGCCAAGGCTAACAACCTGGCCTTGACTATTGCTAAGGGAGAATATAATCTTTTACTCAATCCTGATACGGTGATTGAGGAATCCACTTTTTCGCAATGCATCGAGTTTATGGATAGTCATCCACAAGTTGGTGCAATCGGGCCTAAGATGATCAATGGTAAGGGCCAGTTTCTTCCCGAATCCAAACGTGGTTTACCCACGCCTAAAGTTGCTTTTTACAAGATTTTTGGGTTAGCTCGTTTATTCCCAAAATCACAGCGGTTTGGGCGCTACTATCTGGGTCATACCAGCAACAACGATATTCAGGAGGTAGAGGTTTTAACCGGAGCTTTCATGTTTATCAGGCGAAATGCATTAGATAAAACTGGCTTCTTCGACGAGAAATTCTTTATGTATGGAGAGGATATCGATTTGTCGTATCGAATCCTCAGGGCCGGATATAAAAATATGTATTTTCCTCAGACCACTATTATTCATTATAAAGGCGAAAGTACCAAGAAAGGCAGCCTGAATTATATAATGATGTTTTATAAAGCAATGCAAATTTTTGCCAGGAAACATTTTTCGGGCAGCATGATTTCATCTTACCTGCTTCTGATCAGTTTGGCAATTTATTTCAGGGCTGTTCTTGCACTTATTCAACGTTCTGTTATTAAGGCTTTGCCAGTAGTATTAGATTCAGGTGTTTCCTATGCAGGTATTTACCTTATTGGTTCATGGTGGGAAGTATTTTATTTTCATCATCGGGGTTATTATCCACCGCAGATGACCTACATTGGGTTACCGGCTTTTGTGTTTGTGCTTGTATTGGCAATTTTTCTGAGTGGAGGATACAGATCGCCTTTGAATCTTTTAAAAAATATGAGAGGAATTTTTTATGGCACTGTTTTTATTTTGGCACTGTATGCGTTATTTCCAGTAGAATACAGGTTTTCGCGTGCCATGATACTTTATGGAGCTTTATGGACCTTAGTAACCACTTTAATTACAAGATTATTATTGAGCCTAACCGGCAACAGAAACTATCAGTTGGATGTCAGAAAAAAACGCCGGATTGCCATTATTGGGGCGTTTGAAGAATCAGAAAGGGTTAAAAAATTACTAAGCTTGTCAGGTCTGTATGTTCAACAAATTGTTAGTGTTTTTCCGGACCAAACCATTCCTTCAGAATATTTTGTTGGTACATTGGCGCAGCTCAAAGAAATAATATTATTGCATAGCATACAAGAAGTTATATTTTGTGCAAAGGATATTCCTTCGCAGGAAATAATTAAAAATATGAAATTACTTAACAGCACTGAGGTCGACTTCAAAATTGCTTCACCTGATAGTAATTCTATGATAGGGAGTAATTCACCGAATTCCTCCGGCGATCTGTACGTAATTAACGTGAACTCGCTCACCCGGAAAAAAAGGTTGTTTAATTTATTTTAAGTATAATCAATTTCTTTCCTACTGTTTGAGCGTTTCGCTGTAGTTGTGGAGACAAAAGGAGAGCGAGATATTTTAGGATTATCGCTAATACAAAAAAAGACAACAATTAATTAATTTTGCGTATATTTGTCCTAAAGCATTAAATACAAATGGATTATGAGCCGTCCGTCAAAATTCTTTTTTTCACTGATCATTCTTTTTTCCTTTCTTTTCAAACCCTTGGTTGCACAGGAAAGTAATAAATATTCTGAGGTCATTGACGATATCAATGAATACATTTCCGGCAATGAGTATATGGAAGCACTTCCGCTGCTCCTTAATCTTATGAGCACGGGTCAGCAAAACGAAAACCTTTATTACAAGCTGGGATTATGTTATTTGCATTCTTCCAGAAGCAGTTCTCTCGCAATCAATTGTTTTGAAAAAGCAGCTAAGAACGTAAAAGCAGATTATAATGAAAATAACCCGGCCGAAAAATGTGCACCCGTAAAAACATTGTTATACCTGGGAGATACTTATAGGATGAATAACCACCTCGACAATGCTGAGCGAGCCTATAAAAGATTTCTGGCAATTGTAAGAAATAATCCGCAGGCAAGGGGTTTGGCTGAAAAACGTATCAATGAATGTCATATAGCAAAGCTTTTTGCACTTAAACCGATAGAAGTAAAATTTGAAAAAGTGGGACCAGCTGTGAATAACGGTAATCCCAATTACAATGGCTGCCTGTCGGGTGACGGAAAAACGATGGTTTTTACCAGAAAATTGAAATTTTATGATGGAGTTTTTTACTGTAAAAAAACTTTTAATGGTTGGACAGAAACGGAAAATATTACTAATCAATTGGGTTCCGATGGAGATTTTTGGCCATCCGGGCTTTCGCCAGATGGTAAACGTTTATTACTAATAAGTTATGATAAATCCAAAGGATTTGACCTTTTTGAGAGTAGGTTAAAAGACGGAAAGTGGACCAAAGTAAAAAAACTAAATAATAATGTAAATACATCCTTTAATGAGATAGATGGTGTGTATGCTCCCGATGGAAAATCGATCCTTTTTGCAAGTAACCGCAATTCGGGTCAGGGAGGTTATGATATTTATTCCTGTACTATTGATCAGCTCGGTAATTGCGGACAGGTAGTGAACCTGGGAAATATTATTAATACGGAGTGGGATGAAATATCTCCTACTTTTGCCCAGGATGGAAAAATGTTAATATTCAGCTCACAACGCAAACCGGGTATGGGTGGCTTTGATTATTTTTATAGTCTGAAGGATTCTACTGGCAAATGGAGTAAAGTTTATAATGTTGGTTACCCGATAAATACACTTGCAGATGATATAGGTCTCAGTACTGTACTCAAAAATAAGGAAGGCGTTATGGCCAAGTACGATGCCACAGGAAATACTGATAAGTGCATTTATACGGTTAAATATGGTGCGTTTTCCCAATTCAGTCTGGTGCCGATTAGTGGTTCAATAAATGTTAAAAATGCCAAAGTGTCTTATAAAGGTGCCAGTCTCTATTTTATTGATGAGGCTACAAAAGATACGGTAGGAACTGTGGAGGAGCCGGATTCAGGAAGATATAATCTCGATATGTACCCGGGTAATTTTAAATTGTTATTAGTGAAGAATCAAATTCAGGTAATGTCGCAGGCATTTTCAATTCCTGTAGACAAAGTAAGTAATTCTTCTGAATATCAATTAGTCTCAAACATATCTGTTGAACCTGGTAATCCTTTATTAGTTGAAAGTTCTGGCATGCAGGATACGCTGATAATTCCGGACATCTATTTTGCTCCAAACCAGGCGGAAATATCTGTAGCAGATCAGGTAAAACTTAACAAACTTATTGAAAAGCTAAAAAACCATACCATCACAGGTATCGAGCTTATAGGCTATTCGGATTCCACAGGTAATGAGATACACAATAAGAAGTTATCGGAACTAAGAGCGGTTAGTGTTCAGAAAGTTTTTGAAAAGCATGGGATACCTGAAAAATTTATATCAAGTATGGGAGCAGGGGCAACAAATTTTGTAGCTAAGAACATAAATGCGAATGGCACTGATAATCCGGAAGGCAGAACTTTTAACCGCAGGGTTGAGATATATATTACGTCGGTGGAAAGAAATCTTATGCTGGTGAAGCCGGTGGCAGTGCCTTTGCGATTAAAGCCATAAATAGGCTATTGGGATGTTGGCGGTTGGCAGGACATATTGTGAGATGCTACATATTATAGTAACTCCGAACTGCTAAAAGCCAATAGATAAAGGCTAACAGCTAACAGCAAATTAATCTTAAGCTTGACTTTATGATTATTGGTCAAATAGGAATAGGACTGGCGCTAAAAACATTATCCAAAAGTATAAACTTAGGCTGGATTATTGCATCAACCTTGCTTTTAGATATATTGCTCTGGATTTTTATTTTATTTGGAATCGAAAGCTATTCTATCCCAAGTAATTATGAGCAAATACATCATTTTAACTATGATTTTCCTTATTCTCATGGATTTTTAGCTGCCTTATGCTGGACTTTGCTGGTTTATTTTTTTGTCAGAATTTACACATTGCGACAAAAACGGGCTGTCCTCCTGAGCATGGGAATATTTTTTAGCATCTTAATAGATATTGTTACGCATCCTGCTGAAATTCCTTTCTTAGTCCCAAACTCATTCAAAATGGGGTTTGGGCTCTCCAATCATATCTACGTGGATTTTGTTTTTGAGCTTTTGATTTTATTGGCTGGATTATATCTGTATTTTAAAACGAGCTATTCAAAAACTTTTTTGGGAAGATATGGTTTGGGAATTTTTATGGTTGTACTTATTTATGTTGATTTTGGTCAGTTGTATTTGACCCCTGATCCTGCAGACCACATAGATACTGCGCTTAGTTCTCTTACCTCACTGATAGC
>CAYZNC010000276.1:0-3350 GCA_964478555.1 uncultured Bacteroidales bacterium
CTGTTAAACTAAACCATTTCGTAAATGGATCGGTAAATTTTGCCCATATCTCTTTGGTTTTAATACCTGATTCGGTAATATCCATTTGATAAGCAGCCTGACTTAGCGGGCTGAAGCTATAAACAAATTTTAAACGGCCACGGCGGATAAGAAATCTTTTATCGGAACCGGCCGGAAAATCACCTGCCGCCATGGTGGTTTTGGCACCGGTACTATCGGCAAATTGAACCTGAGCCTGAACATAGCCGGTAATTTTTAAGTTTTTTAATATCGCTACGTCAGATTGGAGTTGTTCAATCACTCTGAGGAGCGTGTCTGGTTTTGATTCCTGTGCATTGATGCTCAGAGAAAAGGCTAAACATAGCATGAATAGTAAAAAGTAATTTTTCATAATATTTTTGTTAAAGTTTAATTTTATGCAAATAAAAGGGCTAAATGTGACCTGAATCTTTTTTAAATGTTATCTTAACATTAATTTTGAAAAGTTTGACAAAATGAATTTTTGGGTTATTATATTTGAAAATTCAAAATTCATCCTTATATTCATATTTTTAAATGTTTTAGGAGTTTGGTGTTGTCCTAATGAATTTATTTTCAGTTGGGTTTTGGAGGGGCGTAATTTGTAGAATTTAAATGAGAGGACAAATGGAAGCTTACGCTTGGAATTTTAAAAAAATTTTGGTTGCAGAGGACGAGGAAACAAACTATCTCTTTATTGAGGCAATCCTTGAAGATACCAATGCAATATTAATTTGGGCGAGAAATGGCCTTGAAGCCGTGGATAAGTTCAATCAATGCCAGGATATTGATCTTATTCTGATGGATATTAAAATGCCTGAAATGGATGGTTTAACTGCTACCAAAACAATTAGAAAAATTAATCACAAGGTACCTATTATTGCGCAAACGGCTTATGCCATGTCGGAAGACAAAAGTAAGTGTATCAATGCGGGGTGCAATGATTATCTTACCAAACCTATTAATCACAAATTATTGCTGGCAACCATTGGAAAATACTTCTCCAAAACGGCTGTTTAAAATGTATGACTGTTCATGCAAAAAGGTTATTACCATATAACATGGTCTTTTGCTGGCTTTCAATCTTAGATAATGGTAACGAAAAATAAAATTCCGCACCGGTATTTTTACTAACGACCCATATACGTCCACCCATTAATTCCACCAGTCCTTTAGAAATTGCCAGTCCCAGACCGCCTGTGTTACCTTTTATACCTTCTTCAAGTCTTTTGAAATGATCGAATATTTTCAACAGGTTATCACCTTCGGAACTTATGCCGATTCCAGTGTCTTTAACATAGCAAACAAGTTCATCATTGCAAATATGGCACCCTATCCTTATGTCTCCTTTTTCGGTAAATTTAAAAGCGTTATCGATTAAGTTGAAGAATATTTGGTTAAACCTGTAGCCATCGACATTGAGTGTGAAATTTTCATTAATATCTGTTTCGAGCAGTAAATTAACAAGTCTGTTCTCTTTTATTCTTATTTTCTCGTAGTACTCAAACACTTCGAGTAAAAGGTTGTGAAGATTACATTCCTGTTCTATTGTCTTGAGTTGTCCGGAATCAAGCATTGAAATGTCAATGATATTGGCAATAATATTCAGTAGTTTATTACCACTGCCTACAATAATATCGAGGTATTGTGTTTTCTCCTGATAAGTAATTTCACTATCCTTTAAAATCTGGGCAAAACCGATAATTCCATGAAGAGGAGTGCGGATTTCGTGGGAAATGTTCGCTAAAAATGCTGATTTCAGTCTGTTTTTTGTATCCGCATTTTCTTTAGCTTCATGGAGATTGAACTCAAGTTTCTTACGTTCGGTAATATCCCAGTTTACTCCAATTAAACGAACGGGCTTATTTTCTTTGTCGTCAATTACACTGGCAAAAATACGAATGTATTTAGTGCCAAAGGCTGAATTCACAATTCTGAATTCGCTCCTGAATGGTTGATGAAATTCTATGGCATTTTCAACTTGTGCTTCAAACAGTAATAAATCTTCAGGATGAATATATGCCTTCCAATTATCAATTTGGTAGCCAAATGATTCTGGTTCTATGCCATAAAGTTCAAACATATTTTTATCCCAAATGAGAAAATTGTTTCTGATATGCCAATCCCAGATACCAATATTTGCGGAATTAATAGCTAATTCAAAACGTTCTTTTAGTTTCTTCAGGTCCTTTTCTACTTTCTTACTATCAACTTGGCGTTGATAAAGCTTTTCGGCCATCTCATCAATAGCGGTTGCCAGATTTGCAAGTTCTGTGGGGAAATGAGTTTTTCCTATGCGGTTATCGAGATTTCCTTCTGCAATATTTTTGGTTGTATTCATCAACTTATCAATAGGGCGAAGAATGAATCTACGACTCACAAAATAAGTTGATAATATAATAAAGATAACCACGGAAATCCATATGGCAGCCTTCATTATTAGTGTTTTACGATAACCTGCATAGGCTATTTTTTCTGGAATACCAACATATACCACCATATACGGATCTTTTTCGTTAAGTGAAAGCTGTTTATAGCCATATAAACGTCTTATCCCGTCCGCATCAACAAAATTAAAAATACCCCCATTTTTACTAAAAATATTATCAAATATATCGCGATGCACCGTTGCGCCGATTTCACCTTCTATGTTTGGAGAATGACAAAGTATAGTGCCCCGGTGATCTACAAATACAACAACATCATCTGCATTATTGGTACTTTTGAAGATGTTATTGTAATAATTCAGATCATAACCCGCTACAAGCACATAATTGACTGAACTATCGCTATTTAATACAGGATAAGCATAATGTATAACTGCTTTTCGCGTAAGCCGGCTATGGGTAAATTCTCCTACAGCGAACGATTTGGTTCGCATAACATCCGTAAAGTACTTGCGATCGCTTACATTTACAGGCGAAGAAGGCAATCCGGATACAATCATATCTCCTTTGCTGTTTACTAATAACATAGAAGCATAAGCAGGATTTTTTTTCAGTAAAGCTACCATCACTTTATGAACACGAGCAGTATCGGGATTTTTTATTTCAGGTAGCTGACTTATTACCGCTAATAATTGTTGAGTATTTGTCTCAATAAACTTCTGCTGTTCAGCGAATGTTCGGGCAGTGTGGTTGGCATACCACGAAGCAAAGCCTTCTGCCCATTGTTTTTGTTCGTTGATATAGTAAAATATGATGGTAATCAGTGGAATAAAAATCAATAATACCAAAAAAAGAAGGTAAGTTCGAATGGATTTGATACGAAGGGTAATAATTTATTACAAAAGGTATTTAAGTTCGACACTGTTTTATATTTTCATCTGCTGC
>CAYZNC010000276.1:3360-9089 GCA_964478555.1 uncultured Bacteroidales bacterium
GCTGCCATTTGAAAAAATATTCGTCGAAATAATGCCTTTCTTTTACTTTGTTCAAATACAAAATGTTTCATGATTTGTTAGATAATTGTATTTTGTATCTAAAACTTTAAGTTCATCACGATATGAATATTTAAAGGATAGCTAGTTCCAGTGTAAATGTAAAAATTCTTTCGAAGAATCGTTAATTTGCATAGAAAATTTACACGCAATTTTTTTAAAAAAAATTACTTTTTTTTGGGAACTTTTTTAATTTTTTACGTCTAATAATAAGTGACCGGAAAAAAAGAGAAATGGCAATCATTTTTTCATATGGTTAAAACATACTATTCATGGAACAATTTTGGTATTTCATCAACAAATTTGAAGTTTTCATAAAATTGTCCTGAAGAATTCCAGTTTCCAGAATAAAATAATGATAGTTTTGCCACACTTATAATAAGACATGAGAATTAAACGACTACTACTGACCTTCATTTTGTTATCATTTTGTCTAATAATATTCGGTCAGGAATCCGCATATGACCTTACCAATCAGTTTATCATCAATAGTATAAAGGGCAAAACCTCTGCTGAACAGATAAAAAAGCTTGATGCTTATCCTTTGGAAAAAATAGTAGACGCGTGTTCAAAAAACATTACTGATTCTTTAATCAATATCAGAAATGCAGCTTTTGATTTGGTGTATATCATGAGCATGCGTAAAATGGATGATCCGTATACAAACATGGTTGTTAATTTATTTTTGAACGGGTGCAATGATAAGGATGCAGGAATTGTTTATGACTGTCTCAAATACCTTAAATATTTTAAATCAACCAGCTTTGATGCTGAAGCTAGAATTAAACTCTCTCAAATGGCCAGACAAGCCAGCATTCCTCATTATGATTTGTTAATCCGTATAACTGGTCTTGCTGGTATTACTGACTTGATGTATGATTATGCAGATATGATCAGGCAAAAGAAGTACGCTGATAACAAAATTCGTTGGGCATTACATGTTGCTTTGGCGCGTTTGGGAGATCAACAGGAAATTACATATTGCCTTTCTAAAGCAGAACAAGCAAAAATTTCCGATGATATTGTTTATGATTTGTTGCCGGATCTTGCATACATCCGTAACAAGGAAGCATTTGATTTTATGCTTGAAATCATCAACAGTGATGAAAAGAACTGTTCGTCATCTAATCCCGATTCCGAGGCAAAGATAATTTGTGCCTTCCGGATCATTAAACTAGTGGCTCCTTATATTAATGATTTTCCGGTAAAACTGGATAAGGCTGGAAATCTTATAGCCAGGGATTACGATCAGATGTTAATTTCGGTTCGTCAATGGATCCAAAACAATAAGTCGACCTATACATTGAATGTGCAGATTTATTAATAAAATAAGGTTGTATATAGCAACTTAGCCATTGCTATATTAATTAGATTATTAAAACTAAACTACTTACACTAATCAAATAATGGTGAGGAAAATATATTTATCTTTCTTGGTTTCTTTTTTGCTGGTTATTTCCTTAACAGCACAGAATCAGACAGGAACATTAGTAGACAAAGCTGAAACAATTGCCGGTCAGGTACAGGACGAAGTCGATGTGATAGATGCCAAAGCAGTTGAGATCGAAGCAAAGATTCAGGCTGCATTTGACAGTGTAAAAAGTCTCAACAAATATATTGAAAAATTAGATTCTGCGAGACTTTTAAATTTGCCGGTAGGTATCTTAGGGCCTGGTAAAGACCCCCGTTATGGAATCCTCATTGATGATGTAATGCTTCGTCCGGAAGGGGCCTACTTCAACGCCAGCATGTTGATGGTAAATCCTTTTGATGGTTCCAGATTATGCTTTCAGGGACAAAATATTCCATTTTCTTTCTCGGGTGGAGTTGTCGGCAATGCACGTATTATGCTGGTGAGTCAACAAAAACTCAAGATTTGTGATGGTGTAAAACTGTGTATATTGCCCGGTACCTATGTGGAATTCAATTGTAATGGTTTCAAGGCACTGAATATAAAAGGTAAAATATCCTTTTCGGGCGACAAGTTTGTAAGAATGAGTGCCACCGGTGATTCTATAGGTGGTAATCTGGAGGCTTATTTTGAAATTACAGTTAATGATTGGAACGACTTGTTTCTCAGTATTGATAAACTTGATCCTTTCAAACTCAAAAGTGTTCCTGATATCATTTTTTCCTGTAAAAATCTGGCTATCGACTACTCTGATCTAAAGAATCCTGCCAACATGGTGTTTCCTGCATCCTATGCTTCGAAATTTCCAAATGGTTCTGCAAATTTGTGGCGTGGAGTATTTATGTCGGAAGTTACTATAATGCTTGATAAAAAATTCAAGAAAAAAGGCTCCGATGACCTTCCTACCATTACTGCCCGGAACTTATTAATTGATGACAGAGGTCTTTCGGGCGACATTTCGGGAAAGCACATTCTTAGTTTAAAAGATGGCGATATGGGAGGTTGGAGTTTTTCCCTGGAAACCTTCGATGTTAAACTCGACGCCAGCCGTTTAACTACCGCAAGTCTCACAGGAGAACTGTTTATACCCTCTTTCAAGGATAGTACTAAATTTGCTTATAGCGGATTAATCGACACAGAAGGTAAATATAATTTTACCGTAGCCACCCAAAATGACCTTGTGTTTTCATTATTTGGTGAATCTAAGCTATCCATTGACAAATCCTCATATATTAGCATAACACTCGATCATGGCAAGTTTAAACCTGTAGCTTGTCTTACAGGAGCACTGAGTATCAGTGTTGAGAAAATGGAGATTGCAGGCATTCGTTTCGAAGAATTGAAAATAGCTACTGAAGCACCGGTTATTTCTGTTAAAAACCTGGCTGTTGATGGTCTGCAACAAGGTGTTTTTGCCAAATTCCCTCTTACCGTGGATAATATTGATTTCCGTATGCCTGGCGACGACGCCTCCCTCAGATTTGCAGTTAAACTTAATCTTATCAATTCAGGTGATGAGGGTTTTAGCGGTTTATGTGATATAACGCTCTTTGCCAAACGCGAAAATTATAAGTATAAATTCGAAAAAATACAGCTCAACGAAATCAAGGTTGATGTTGTTAAAAGTGGCGCCTATGAAATTCACGGGCAGATTATGTTTGCCCATGAGGATCCCGTTTATGGTAACGGGTTCCGCGGTATGATTAAAGCCAAGTTTGCAAGTTCATTTGAAATTCAAGCACTTGCCATATTTGGGAATGTTAAGGGCTTGCGTTATTTCTTTGTGGATGCATTTTTGGGTATCAAACCCGGAATTCAGTGCGGACCAATTACTTTATTTGGCTTTTCCGGAGGACTTTATTATCATATGAAACAAAACCCAGGAGCGAATCCCGACTCTTCTTCTTTTGGCCAGTCGCTTTCCGGTTTGGTATACCAGCCTAACGCGAATATTAGTGTTGGCATTATGGCGGGTATAAAGTTCGGTGTTGTCAATGAAAAACTGATTGATGCCGATGTCAAATTTGAAATTGTATTTAATTCGAGCGGAGGGATTAACCGGGTTTATTTTGAAGGCCATGGAAAAATGATTGTGCCGAATGTTGATATCATACCTGGTGCGCTGAAAGATGCGGCTCAAAAACTTGCCGGTGGTCAAAAATTACCGTTTAGCCCTACTGATGGAACAATTGCTGCTACCGTAACCATGGAAATGGATTTTGAAAAGCATTCTTTCCATGCCATGCTCGAAGTATACGTCAATGTTGGACCAATAATAAAGGGTGTTGGCGAGAATGGCAAAGCTGGCTGGTGTGTTCTGCACATAGATCCTGACAAATGGTACCTTCATATTGGAACGCCAACAGATCCTATTGGACTTAAATTTCTGAGTTTTATAGAAGCTCGTAGTTATTTCATGGTGGGCTGTGATATTCCAACTGAGCTTCCTCTTGATCCGCAAGTTGCTGCGATTCTTAATATAAAACCTGCCGATCTTGCTATGAGTCAGGATAATTCGCAGCTTTCCACAGGTAGAGGAATTGCATTCGGTGCTAGTTTGAGGTTTAACACAGGCGATCTCTCATTCCTTATATTTTATGCCAGTTTCGATTTTGGAGCTGGGTTCGATATTATGCTTGTTGATTATGGGAAAGATTCCTACTGTGCAGGCCATGCTCCACCGGTGGGAATTAATGGCTGGTATGCAAAGGGACAAGTATATGCATATCTGCAGGGTAAAGTTGGTCTTCAGGCTAAGATATTCGGGAAAAGAAAGAAATTTGAAATATTAAATATTGCCGTGGCAGCATTGTTACGAGCAGAGGCTCCAAATCCAACTTATATACTAGGAATCGTAGGCGGACATTATAGTGTATTTGGTGGAATGATCAAAGGCGAATGTAAATTCAAGGTTGAAATAGGAGAGAAGTGTCAGTTGGTGAAGGTAAAAGAATCGCCAGCACCTACCGATATACCTGTTATTGGAGATATAAAACCGGCCAAGGACGATATTGATGTAGATGTATTTGCCACTCCGCAAGCAGTATTTAACATACCGGTGGACAAAGAATTTAAAGTATCCGATGATGACCAAACTTCAAAAGTTTTCCGGGTGAAGCTTCAAAAACTTGAACTCGTGCCCGATGGTAGTGCGGCGGTAACTATTCTCCCACATTGGAATGCCGACCATAGTGTTGTTTCAGTGGAACCTGATGAGATTTTACTTTCTAAGAGTAAATACACTTTCCGCGTGGATATAAGTTTTGAAGAAAATGTAAGTGGTACATGGCAGACATTGAAGGATAGCACTGGCGGTGCATTTACTGAATCCCGCTCAGTTGCCTTTACAACAGGTTTATTGCCTGACAAAATACCTGCCCAGATTATAAAATATAGCTATCCTGTTGATAAGCAATATAATTTTTATAAAAATGAGTATCACCAGGCTTATATGGCATTTACCCGTAATATTTCCGTTTATTTTACCGACGATAATGACTTTACACGTGAAGCGCAATGGGTTGATGCTTCGGGACAAAAAATTCATGGAAAGCTAAATTATAATCCGGGCGAACGTGAGGTTGATATTGATGTTCCTCCAAGTCTCAGGAATGATGCTATTTATAGCTTAAGCTTTGTTTCTGTACCTCGCAACACAAGTACCAGCTCTGACCGAAATGTAACCTCTTCTCAAACCTCAGTTAGTTTGGGTGATTCCACATCGGCTGATCTGACTACAAAACAGGCGACAGGTACTTTGGCCAATCCGGAAGAAAAGAATTTTTACAGTTATTACTTCAGAACCAGCAAGTTTAATACGTTGAATGAAAAAATACCATTTAATTTTCAAGAAGTGTTTGCTTTAGTTTATGCAGATCCTTTTTGTTATTATCCGCAAATTAATTTGCCAGTAACAGAAGCATTTGATAATTATGAACTTTATGGAGAAGGTGTTTATAACCCACTTATTCGTAGAACAGCTGTTTTAGAATCTTCCGATTGGTATCAGGAAGTTGTTAAACCGATGCTCTATGATCGTTATCCCTGGTTTAATACACCCTGTATAAGCTATAGGGATACTAGTATTTTTGGCTTACCTCCCAAAAGAGATATTCAATTTTATTACAAAGAGGCGGTACGATTGACAGATGATGAAATAGCCTCAGGTACAAGTCAAATTCATAATAATGGTACAGAGACCATGTTTTATCGGATGCCTTATTATTGGGATCATGACTACTGCTCAGTACGAAATTTGCTT
>CAYZNC010000277.1:0-9048 GCA_964478555.1 uncultured Bacteroidales bacterium
GAATAAAATTGGATTTTGATTCCATTAACTCTTTGAGTTTGTCTTTTTCTTTTTTAAATCGTAAAGCTGCACGTACGCGAGCCAAAAGTTCTACGTCATTAAAGGGCTTTGCTATATAATCAACGGCTCCTTTATTTAAAGCATTTTCGATATCTTCAATTTCCGATTTTGCAGAAACCATCAATACGGGGATGTCTATAGTGTTTTTATCATTGGCCAGAATATCCAACACTTCAAGACCTGTCATTTCCGGCATCATGATATCCAGCAAGATCAAATCAGGCATTTCTTTTGATACAAGGCTTAGTGCAGATTTTCCATCCGAAGCACTAATAACTTCCAAATTATTAGCCGTTAATAATCCTTCTAAAACGAATAGGTTGACAGGTTCATCGTCAACTATAAGAATTCGACTACCATCTGTTTCATTCATTTTTGTATGTATTTATGTAATAATCTATTTTATTAATCAAAATTTCTTCCACGATAGGTTTGGAAATGTAATCGTCGAAGCCATAATTCAGAATTTTTTCCCGTTCCTCAATCATGGCACGAGCAGTAACCGCAATTATTTTTAATCCCGGAAAGTGTCTTGCATTTTTAATTTTGTCAAACACCTCAAATCCATCCAATTCCGGCATCATTATATCAAGTATTAGTAAATCAGGCATTTCCTGATAATATTTTTCAAGCGCTTCTTTTCCGTTTTGGGCAAAAACAAGGTTATATTTTTGTTCTAACATCATCTTTATAGTGCATCTGCCTATTTCATCATCTTCTGCAATTAATATTTTCTTTCTGGGAGCTATATTTAATAAGGCTATAATATTGATGCATAATCTTTTAACTAGTGAATCAGGTAGATCAATACTAAGATCAATGAACTCCGTTTTTTCATCCTCAACACTATTCTTAATGGTTTCATAATAACTGCTTTCCGTAACAATTAGAAGGTAGCAATTACGGATTTTTTGGTTTTTATGTTTTCTTATATAATGGTGAATATCAGGTATGTTAAGGTTATCATTCAAATGCTTGTTAATGACTACAATGGTTGATTCGTTATGGTCTATTTCAATTAGGAAGAATGTGGGGTCGGATACCATGAGTGATGGATAATGTTGCTTTGCTAACACTTTTTCAACCGTAACCAATTCCATTCTTTGATCAAGAAATAGTACAGGATAGACAATATTGAACTTAGCCCTAAAAAATTTATTAATGTTATAAAGAAGTTCTCCTTGAATGATAGGTTTGCGAATAAAGCAAGTGTAGTCGTCCAGCGTATTTTCCGGTAAATCTGTATCATTGATAGATGTGAGAATTACCGGAAGATCCTTAAACCGGTTATCCAAGCGAATATGCTTTAATAAGATCAAACCAGTGATCGTAGGAAGCCCTATGTCCAGAATAACTAAGTCAGGTTTCTCCGAAAGAATTAAATGATAAGCTCTTTCACCATCCTGAGCCATTAAGACCTCATAATTCAGGCCTGATGTAAACTCTTTTATGACATGCATGGTTAAATTGTCATCTTCTACAATAAGTAATTTTTTTTGTTTTGTATTTTCTACTTGTAATTTTGAAGATTTCTCTAAGGAAAGCTTTTCGGCATTTTCAATTTTATATGGAATAAAGAAACGTACAGTGGTGCCAACATTTACTTCACTTTCAATTTCAATTTCCCCGTTCATCAATTGAATAAGTTTTTTGCATATGGCTAATCCCAGGCCGGTACCATGGTATTTGCGGGTAGCGCTGTTATCAATTTGTGTAAATTCGTCAAAAACAGATTCCAGATTTTCTTTGGCAATTCCAATGCCTTCGTCCGAAACCTCGAAGTACAATTTATTAAAATTATTATGCACACACATCACAATTTTGCCCTTTTCGGCGAATTTAACAGCATTACCCAACAGGTTTATCAATATCTGGGTAATTTTCTTTTCGTCGGAAATAATGTTATCTACGATATGCTCACTTTTTCTTATGGTGAAAGTCAAGTCCTTATCTTTAATAAGATTGGTTGCCAAAGAGCGAATGTTGTAAAATAATCTTTCGAGAGACAGTTGGGCAAGTGTCACAGTCATTTTGCCAGCCTCAATTTTTGATAAATCAAGTAAATCATTAATCAGGTCAAGCAATCTATTTCCACTGTACTGTATGGCTTTAAGTCCTTCAGTTTGTTTTTCTGATAAATTGCTGGTATGATATTTTGATAACATGGAAGATATTCCGATTATACCATTCATCGGTGTCCGCAATTCATGACTGAGATTTGCCAGGAACAGGCTTTTAGTTTTGTTTGCAGTTTCAGCTTTTTCCAAGGCATGTTTTAATTCTTCCTGGCTCTGTATCAAAGATTGTTCGATTTTTCTTTTTTCGAAAGCGTTAGCAAGAATTCCTGCGATAGTTTGAAGATAATCGATGATGGTTTTATTCCAGTTGTTGTTTATTGAGTTTTCTTCAAAGCAGATGTACCCTGACTCATTTTCTAATGAGTAAATGTGTATAATGAGCATAGACTTAATGCCTAACTGATGAAAAGCTTCTTTTAAATCAGGAGGCGATTGATAAACGTCTTCAAAAAAAACTAAACCATCGGAAATTAATAAGTCTTTTAATGATTCGAGAGATAAATAAGGAGCTTGATTTACTTCTGGTCGTGAAGATATGCCATCATTGCACCATTCCATAATATTCTCAAAGGCCTTATGGGTATTCTCTTTCACTATTAAAATTCTGCTGACATTGATATGCAGGCCAATTAATGTAAGCACTTCATTTATTTTTAAATTAAATTCTTCATTTGAATTTAATTTTATAGATATTTCGAGTAGCAATTTCTGATTCAATACGTGTTTCTCGAGACCTGCCTCATAATTTTTTTGATTACTTATATCTACATGAATGCCAGTTACTTTTAATGGATTGTTGTTGGCGTCCCATTCTGAAATTTTAGCAGACGATAATACCCACTTCCAATCTCCCCCCTTGGTTTTAAGTCTGAATTCGTTACGGTAATAAGGTACATTGCCAACTATATAATTGTCTTTCATTCGAAGCGCCAACCATCTGTCATCGGGGTGTATTATATTTTCCAGGGATAAAATGTGTTCAGGCACTTCATCAGAAGGATAACCGAACATTTCAGCCCATTGTTTATTAAAAGATATCTTTCCTGTTCGTATTTCTAATTCCCACATTCCCGCATCAATTGACATTAATGACATCTCCAGACTTGATGCATAATCTTTTATCTTTTTTTCATTTTCCTTTTGTTGAGTAATTTCTTGCTCCATGGCAGCAAGTGTGGAACGGTGCTTTTCCTCGCTCTGCTGCAAGGCTTTTTTATCGATCACATTTTCTGTAATATCCCATGAAATTCCAAAAGTTCCCGCAATTTTGCCATTTTGTTCGTACAATGGTGCTTTTGAGGTCATTAGCCAATGAGCTCCCGAAGATAAATGAACCTCTTCTTTTTTTGTTATACTATTGCCAGACATCATGATCTCCTGTTCATCCTCAAATTTCACTCTGGCTTCGGCGTGATCATAATAGTCGAAGTCAGTTTTACCTATTATATCGGACTTATCTTGTTCTAATTCATCCGCTTTATATTTATTTACTCTAATAAAATGGCTTTCTTTATCTTTGAAATAGATCATAGCTGGGACGTCATCTAAAAAAGAGTAAAATAAACTTCGTTCAAATTCCAGTTGTTTTTCAAGCGTCTTTCGGTCGGTTATATCAATAAGTGTGGCAATTAGCTTGTTTTTCCAGAATCTTCCATTGATTAAAAAATATCTGGTAGCGGATAAAAATGTGGTAATTTTTATTTCAATATTTTTATCATGATCCGGTAAAGACATTAATGTAAAAATATCATCCAGCGATTGAGGTTCTTTTAAAAATGTTGATATCGATAAATTTCTGCAATCAATATGATCAGGAATATCCAACGCTTTTAATAAAAAGTGATTTAATTCAAGAAATTTTCCATTTTGCATACATTGTAAAAAGCCAATAGATTCGCTTTCGATTAAATATTTTTCAATCGATTTTAAACGATAATATTTTCTATAGTGAAAAGGTTTGAAAAGGATACAAAATAAAGCATTCATTCTCATGCAAGTGTTAGATATACTATTGTTTATGTGATTTTCAGATGTTTTCTGATTAGTTCCAATAAAACACGTCGGTTAATGGGCTTTTCAATATAATCATCTGCAATGGCAAGCATAGCCTTGTCTTTAGCGTTTAAATAAACGTAGGCAGTTTGAATGATAATTGGAACATCAGGTCTGAATGCTTTGATTTTTTTTGTAGCATCAAAACCGTTTAACAATGGCATTTTCACATCCATAAGAATAAGGGATATAGATGAATTATTCTGGCATAATTCAACTGCCTGCATGCCGTTTTCTGCGTGAATAATAATGCAATTCAATGCCAACAGACATTCCTGTATCACATAAAAGTTAATTATGTCATCTTCTGCCACGAGAATAGTTGGTAAGGCATTCTTAGGGTCAGTACTATTTTTCAGCGTTTTACCGAGGCCAAATTTATAAACAGGCTTATAGGGGATGGTGAAGTAAAAGGCCGAGCCTATATCAGGTTCCGAACTTACCCAAATGCGACCTCCCATTAAATGAACATAGGATTTGGCAATTGCAAGTCCCAGCCCTATGCCACTATGAGGTTTCACAATTTCGTTAACGGATTGGTTAAATATTTCAAAAATCTTTTTATGCATATTGGCATTAATGCCTATTCCTGTGTCCTCCACAGAAAATTCCATGAAATTTTCCTTTAGCCGGCACATTGCTTTAATTTGTCCTTCACGGGTAAATTTGATCGAATTATCGATGAGATTAGTCAAAACCTTCGCCAATTTTGTTTCATCAGTCATTACCGTATCTCTTTCTTCCGATAGATTCGAAGTTAGCGTAAAAGATATACTTTTTGCTTCAGCTACATCAATGTATTGATTATGTATGTTTTGCAATAGGTTATTAATATTAACCTCTTTTTCCAATAATTTCTCGCGGCCGGCTTCAATTGTGGCTATGGTTATAATATCTGTGATAAGGGAAAGAAGTTGATGACTGCTTGATTTTACAATAGCAGCATATTTTTTTCTTTTATCTACCGGAAGATCGGGATTAACAATTGCTTCAGAGAATCCGATGATCGCATTCAATGGGTTACGGATTTCGTCTGAGACATTATGCAAAAAAGCTGTCTTGAGTCTGTCACTTTCTTCCGCTTTTTCTTTGGCTGCAATCAGTTCTTCCTGGTAACGGAATTTCTCAGTTATTTCCCAAACCTTGTCCATTAGCAAGGTCAGTTGCTGAACGTCTCGTTGATCGTAATCTGCATCTTTATTTGCAACGCCTGCCACAGCAACAATCACATCATCTATAAAAACCGGGATAGTCAAAAATTTATCAAGTTTTACATGACCTTCAGGCAATCCCTTTTCACGCTTTTTATCAGTGCCAAAGCTATTGTTAATATAGGCCTGTCTTTGTCGCACAGCTTCACCCCAGCATCCTGTCTTATTCAACTCATAAGTTGTTTCGGGAGATATTACACTGCACTCTTTCATAGCAGCATGAGACCAAGTATTAAGCGTAAATCGCTTTTTGTGCTCATTGTAAAAAAAGATATATCCCATTTTACTTTCCGTCAATAATATAGCCTCGTGGAGTGCGTAATCCAATAAATCCCTGGTATTATCTGTTTTAAATTGAGAAATTCGCCAGAGACTTTCAAGCCTTTCATTATGACGATTGATTTCCACTTCAGCAAGTTTAAATTGGGTATCATCTCTCAGGAAAAGAAACAAGCCTTTAACCAGCTGATTTTCGTCAAAATCTGGAATGTAGTTTATGATAAGTCTTTTTTCACCAGTGGCAGGAAATTTATAGGTGCTTTCGAATGAAATCGTTTTGCCTGAAAATGCTTCATTTAATCTAGTAATGAGGTTTTTTTCATAAAATTCTCTGCCCATTATCTCGCTGATATGCTTTCCTATAATGTCTTCAGTTGACAAACCATAATTCAAAGCATATACCTTATTTACAAACTTGTAACGATGATTTTTGTCCAGGTAGGAAATAAAAGCAGGTAGGTTATTTGCAATTGTATTTAATTGATTATTGGCTACCTGAAGTATGTATTCGGTATCCTTTTGTTTTTTAATTTCTTGTTGAAGCTTATGATTGAGGTCGGTTAACTCAATATTCTGGAGTATTAATTTTTCTTTTGCCTCAAAAAGCTCGATTTGATGTTTTATTCTGAAAAGTAACTCTTCATGGTCAAACGGTTTCAAAATATAGTCTGAGATACCTGTTTTGAATGCAGCTAAACGTTTGTCAGTATTGTTTTGGTCACTGATGAAGATGATTGAAATATGTTTTGTTTTATCGTTGGTTTTAACTTTTTTGCAAAAACTAAAAGCCTCCTTTTTAGACCTGTCAATGTCCACCAAAATTAACTCGGGCATTATTTCATTCACCAAATTGCCAGATAACGAATCAGATTGATTAGTAATGATTTTGAATCCCTCTTTAACAAGTATGTCCGACAGGATTTTTATGGAAAGAGAATCACAATCAATCATCCATATCTTTTTTTCGCTCATCAACGTTAAAATTTAGTTTGTTTCCTTTTCAATGAGGTCTTAATTTGGGGTAATACCTTACAGCCAATCGTAAAAGGATGGGTTGCTACTTATATTTGGCCATTAAATTTGATAATATTAAGTTAAGAAATTTTTAGGAGAAAGCCTGTCTAATTCTGAAACATTCCTCGAAGATTAATTTTGTTATATTTACTTCAAAAATTCAAAAAATCAATTTATTTTTTTACTCATTAAACCTTCTAAAGAACAGACATTTGAAGATCTAAGATTTAGTCAGGAGGAAATCATGAAATTAAGCAGTTCCGACGAACTAATTACATAGGATTCTGAGAGATAAATTATACGGTTTGCCAATTGTAAAATTTTAAGCGGTAGAAAAGCCTGTGATGAAGTATTTTTTTAATTTTGTATTTTTTTAAATCAATTTTAAAACATAAAAAAACTAGACTATGAAAAAATTTGTTGTAGTATTATTAGCAGCGTTTCTCGTTTTATCAGTAAACAGTTTTGCACAGGATAAGAGTCAGACTTCAAAAAGCACAGCGAAGCCAAAGACTGACCAAACCAAAACAAAAGATACCAAAGCTACCACCGGTACAAAGACTGATGCCAAAACTACCACCAAAGCTGACCCTAAAAAAGACGCTTCTAAAACAGATGCTAAGAAAGGAACAGATAAACCCGCTGCAGGTGATAAAGCTTTAGCAGGGAAAAAAGGTCCTGATGGACAACCAGTATACGAGGGCGCTAAGGGCGGACAATATTACATCAATAAAAACGGTAACAAAACTTATTTGAAAGAAGAGGATAAGTCCGTTAGTGGTAAAAAAGGACCTGAAGGTCAACCTGTATATGTTGGACCTAAAGGTGGTGAGTATTACATCAATAAGAACGGAAATAAGACATATTTGAAGAAATAAGATTTTCATATCTTACAAAAAACCGGCTCAATGCCGGTTTTTTTTTTATTCTTCATTCATTCGGTCTGCTAAAATAAGAGCAATAAAATCTTTGGGTATTGTTAAGTAATTTTTATTTTTGTTTTAAAGCAATCATGAATCTGTCCCTAATTTGAAATGTATGAAAAAAAAAATATCACCGGTCAACCTACTGTTAGCTGTTGCTTTAATGTTGTCAATTAAGGCAAAATCACAGGATTACGATAAAATTGTATCGGAATTGAAATGGGATAAAGAAACCGGAGCTAAAACAAGTCCCTTGGGTAAACAGATCTTTAAGGTTAATGATTATGGCGCAAATTACGATGGTAAAACGATTAATACCAAAGCAATTCAGGCTGCTATTGATGCTTGTGCAACTGCCGGCGGAGGAATCGTAGTTTTTGAAAAGGGGGCATATGTTACCGGTTCCATCTATCTTAAAAAAAATGTTCATTTGATAATCGATAAAGGAGTTGAGATTTTAGGAAGTCAGGATATTAATGATTACCCGGAGATCGATACCCGTGTGGCAGGAATTGAAATGCGATGGCCATCAGCACTTATCAATATCCTTGACCAGGATAATGCGGCTATCTCAGGCGAGGGTATTGTTCATGCACATGGAAAGACTTTTTGGGAAAAATACAGGCAGATGCGGAAAGAATACGACCCAAAAGGGTTACGATGGATTGTCGATTACGACTGCAAACGTCCTCGTACTTTGCTGATTTCAAATTCTTCGAATGTTACAGTCCAGGGCATCACCCTTAAACAAGCTGGATTCTGGACGGTCCAGATACTTTATTCCAGGCACGTTACAGTCAATGGGATTGTTATTCAAAATAATGTGGACGGCAATGGCCCGAGTACTGACGGCATTGACATCGACTCATCTTCCTATGTTCTCATCGAAAATTGTGATATTGATTGCAACGATGACGATTTTTGCCTGAAGGCCGGTCGCGATTCAGACGGGTTAAGGGTTAACCGGCCAACAGAATATGTAGTTATCCGGAATTGCATTGCACGCCATGGGGCAGGACTTATAACCTGCGGCAGCGAAACGTCAGGTTCCATTCGCAACATTTTGGCTTATAACCTGAAAGCTAAGGGAACTAATAATTGTATTAATATTAAATCAGCCATAACCAGGGGAGGAACTGTCGAGAACATTTATGTACACGATATTGAACTGGACAGTGTAGGAACCCCTTTGCAGGTAACCATGAACTGGAATCCAAACTATAGTTATTCTACCTTACCAGCTGGCTATAATATCGACAGCATTCCCAAGCATTGGAAAGTTATCCTTCAAAAGGTGAGCCAGGAACAAGGATTGCCGCATTTCAGGAATGTGTTTTTATTTCGCATTAAAGGTACTGCCAGGAACTCGTCTATCAATGTTACTGGTATGGAACAATCCCTTGCCGAAAATTTCCATCTGAGTGATGTGGA
>CAYZNC010000278.1:0-9026 GCA_964478555.1 uncultured Bacteroidales bacterium
ATGCTCCCTGAGGATTACAGAAATCGTACTGAGCATCAATGATTAATATTGCATTCTGGTTGTTCATATGAGTAGGTATTAAGTTTTATTTACAGTGCTTCGTTAAAGACTTTGTTAAATTGTTCGATGGTTGATTTCTTTGGGTTATCAAGTATGGCAAAGACAATTTTTTTAAAAGCGTTTTTATATTTGCCATTTAGCTGTTCTGCAAACAATTGTGCAATAATTGCGGGGTCGTTTTGAAATACTCCACATCCCCAGGCACCCAGTATTAATGTTTCAACCTGATTGACAAGTGCAATATTAAATATCATTGATATTCTTCTGCGCATAACATTCTCGATGGAGGCTATCTTGCTGGGTTCTTGGCGTTTTATAACTCCCGTATTAACGGCAGGTGATGTTATCATTGATACTTCACAAATATTATCCAGCAAATTATCATTGGAGTCTCTTATCACAGGAACTTGGTTTGAAAAGATCATGTAGTTGCTGTAAATGCAGGTTCTAAGCTTTTTGTTGTATTCATACATTTCGTGCATTTGGTTAATACAAGGATATAAACCTGTTGCTCTTGCAAGGCTTTCCTCTTGTGCTTGAGCTCCTCCCAGAAAGCCGCCTCCCGGATTTTTTGCGGAAGCAAAATTAAGGCAGGCAACATTTTTTTCAGAAGCTAACCTTATAGCTGCTTCGATTGAACTTTCACCGGTTACTTCAATAATTGTATTATAACGCTTTTTATCAATAATTAAATTTGACTTGTTTTCCAGGGTATCGAAATCATCTGGTCTGTATAAAATACTACCATTAACAGCTTTTTCAAGGGAGTTTTTTATTTCAACCCGTTCATTATTTCTGTTCAGATAATAACCATTGTTAAGAATGTCAATGGTTTGATTCGCTATTTTTATTCTTATTTCACTCATTGTATTATTTTTAAACACATATCTATTTCTTCTTGCCCACCGGTATGCTTACCGTTTACATCCGAAAGTTTTACAGTTGGCGTAAATTTATCGTACCCTGCCGGTTTGGCAGCAAAGAGTTTAATTACCATGTTCATTGGCTTTACGCCCACATCATTGGTTAAATAAGTTCCTATTCCGTATACATCATGTATTTTTCCGTTCACATATTTTTTTATTTCCTTTACCTTTTCCAGATCAAGGGCATCGCTGTAGACTATTGTTTTGGTCTTTGGATCTACACGGTTTGCAGTGTAATGCTTTAGCGTTTTATCTGTGAATACCAGCGGATCACCACTATCCCAGCGAACACCATCAAATAACTTTGTGTATTTTGCATTGAAACTGCGGAAAAAATTGTCGGTTGTGAAGGTGTCAGTTAAGGCTATTCCTAAACTCCCCTGATAAACGTCTACCCAATTTTCGAGCCCAATAGCGTTGGCCATTCGGTAGCCGAAGTGAGCGCCATGGTACATGAACCATTCGTGCGGGTGGGTGCCAATGGGGGTAAGGTTATGTTTCATGGCCAGGTACACATTGCTTGTGCCATTCAGGTACTTCCCCGTGTTTTCTTTCAATAATTCTATCATCCTGTTTTGGACTTCGAACGAGAAACGACGGCGGGTACCAAATTCGGAAAGTTCAGCGCCCATGTCAGCAAATGCTTTCGCTTTTGCAATGGCACGTGGTTCGAAATTATCGGGTTTTTGGCCTGTTTCTTTAAAATACAATTCCGAAATAATGGCCATTAAGGGGACTTCCCAAAGCACTGTCCGATACCATAAACCTTTTATGTCGATCTCCAATGTGCCGCCTGTTTGGGTAATATAAACTTCATCGGGATTAAAACGAAAGCCTTTTAAAAGGTCAATAAACACCGGGTCGAAATAATAGCATTTTTTACGAATGAAATCTTCGGCTTCGTCACTTAATCTTAGGTCTTTCATAGTTTTTATTTCGTTACGGAGCAATTCAGCGAATCCTTCCGGAAACTCGGTCTTCCCTCTGTTGATGAATTTATAGAGCACCTCTGCTGTTGGAAACTTTTTCTGTACGGCGTTCATGGTGGTGAACTTGTATAGATCATTATCGATTAAGTCGCGGATTATCATAATATTTATTTTTTAGGTTTGTTATATTTCAAAATTGAAGCCTCTTTCAGAGAGTTCCTGGTATTTCTTTTTGTCGAAACTGAAGTATTTAGCGCCTTTGTGTGGGACTCCTTTCACCGATTCCTGATGGTCGATAAGCAGTCCGGTATCTAAAATCTTTCTTCTGAAATTTCGGCGGTCGAGCTGCATTTCGAGAATGGTTTCGTACAAGGTTTGCAATTCAGGCATGGTGAATTTTTCGGGAAGCAGCTCAAATCCGATAGGTTGATATCGTATTTTGCCACGAAGACGGTTTAAAGCTACGCGTAAAATCCGGTCGTGGTCGAATGCCAATGGAGGAACTTTGGAAATCGGGAACCATTTGGCATTTTGAGCATCGTCGCCAGCCTGGACCATATAATTGGCTAGCTTCACAAGTGCGTAATAGGAGACTGTTATCACTCTTCCGCGTGGATCGCGATCAACGTCGCTAAATGTATAAAGTTGTTCGATGAACACATTTTCGAGGCCCGTTTCTTCAAACAATTCCCTGCGTGCGCATTCGTCGGCATTTTCATCCATGTGTAAAAAACCTCCCGGAAATGCCCATCTTCCTCTGAAAGGCTCAATCCCCCTTTCGACTAAAAGAACTTTTATTTCGCCTGCATCGAACCCAAAGATGATGCAGTCGGTGGTAACAGCCGGCCTTGGGTATTCGTAGCTGTATTTATTTTTTTCTTCCATTTTATTGCGTTATTTATACACAAAGGTACGAACAATTTTTAAGCACGCAAATTTTATTGCGTATTTTTTACACAAAGAAAAAAATTTATTAACGAAATAGATCTATTGAATAAAGTCCGAAGGACGTTACGTGAATAACCCCCAATGAAATTGGGGGCTGTAAGTTATATGATGGTTCCGCAACCCAGAAGCGGGTTGAATATCTGATCAAAAATTGAATATATCCTAATAACCTTTCAGATTTATGGCATTGCCATTCACCAGCGTAGCAACTTTGCCCATTTTCTTCTGAATGATTTTAAAGTGATGCTCGTCTTCCGGGGAAATTAAGGATATAGCTTCGCCGCGGGTTCCTGCTCTGCCAGTTCGTCCTATTCTGTGTACGTAGTCCTTTGGCGACCTGGGTAACTCGTAGTTAATAACACAAGGCAATGACTTAATATCAATGCCGCGAGCCATCAGGTCCGTTGCTACCAATACTCGCAGTTTTCCGGATTTAAACATGCTTAAGGCCATGGTTCTGGCTCCCTGACTCTTTTTGCTATGTATGGATTCGGCATTAATGCCATTAGCGTTTAGTTTTACAACAACACTATCCGCTTTATGTACTGAAGAAGTGAATACGAGCACTTGTTGCATGTTGTTTTGCTTAATGATATACCGTAGCAAAGGGCCTTTCTTTTCTTCGAAAATAAGATAGGCAGTCTGTTCAATCAGATCCAAATTTTCTGTTTCTTCCTCTACTTTAATGACAACAGGCTCGTGAAGCAAACTTTTATTGATTGTGCTTAAATCGTCGCTAAGTGTTGCCGAAAATAAAAGGTTCTGCCGTTTTGCAGGCAACAAGTCCAACACCCTGGTCATTTCTTCTTTGAAGCCAAGATTAAGCATTTTGTCTGCTTCATCTAACACCAACACTTCAACAGCGGATAAAGAAACTGCTCTTGAAGAAATCAATTCCAATAACCTTCCGGGGGTAGCGATTAAAATATCAACTCCCTGCAATTCTATCATTTGTGGGTTAATGGATACTCCGCCAAAGACAGCCAGACTTTTGGTTTTAATGGGTAAATACATGCCAAAATTGATAAAAGCGGTATTTATTTGAACAGCTAATTCACGTGTTGGAGCGAGCACCAACACTTTTACATGACGGTTTCGGGAGGTAGCGGATTGTTTTTGAAATTTTTCAAGGATGGGTAAAACGAAGCTTGCCGTTTTACCAGAACCGGTTTGTGCAATACCTAAAATATCTTTCCCGCTTAAAATTGCCGGTATGGCTTCTTTTTGTATGGGATAGAGTGTTGTATAATGTTGTTCGTCTATAGCTTTTAAAAGAGCAGGTGATAAACCAAGAGCAGAAAATGGCATAGCATTGAGTTAAATTTAAAATTATGTTTCGAGGTGCAAATATAGGTGTTAAAATTATACTTCCTTTTATATTGTATATTTGCAACAAATTTGATTTAATCCTAAGCCAGCTACATTCTGGCTTTTAATATATATATAATGAACCATTCCACCATACTTGCACGATTTAATATAGAAGCGTTGAATGATATGCAAAATAAAATGCTTTCCATCATTCACCAACCAAATGATATTGTGTTGATTTCTCCAACAGGTTCGGGCAAAACCATTGGCTTTTTATTACCGGTTTTACAACTGCTGAGCGGTGATAAAACAGGCATCCAGGTATTAGTACTTGTGCCAACGAGGGAATTAGCGATGCAAATTGAACAGGTGTTTAAGCAAATGGGAACCGCTTATAAGATTAATTGTTGTTACGGTGGTCATTCGGTTCGTATTGAAGAAAATAATTTTCAACATCCTCCGGCTGTTTTGGTCGGAACTCCGGGGAGAATAGCGCACCATTTGCGTCGTAAAAATTTAGTGATTGAGGGAACCCCCACTTTAATTTTGGATGAGTTTGATAAATCTTTAGAATTTGGTTTTAAAGATGAAATGGAATTTATCATCGGGCAATGTAAAAATGTTAGAAAACGAATTCTCACTTCCGCTACCGCTTTAAAGGAAATTCCGGGATTTGTAGGCATTAAGGATAGTGTGGAATTAAATTATACCAGCGGACATCAGGAGTCAAAGTCTTCTTTAGTTATGAAGTCGGTTAAGGTAAAAGGAGACGATAAATTGGAAGCGTTAATGCTTTTATTAGGTAAAATTAACGCTCAATCAACCATCGTATTTTGTAATCACAGGGAAGCCGTAAACAGGATATCCGAACAATTAAATTTGAACAAAGTAGATCATGGCTTTTATCATGGGGGGCTGGAACAGATTGATAGAGAAAAAATGTTAATCAAATTTCGGAATGGGAGTGTAAATATATTAATTACTACCGATTTAGCGGCTCGAGGACTGGATATTCCGGAAGTTGATGCTATTATACATTATCAGTTACCACAAACGGAAGAGATCATGATTCACCGTAATGGGCGAACAGCCAGAATGAATGCGGATGGGACTGCCTACTTTCTATTAGACGTTGATGATTATCTGCCGAAATTTATCGATGTTAATCCCGCAGAAGAAGAACTTCCGGATACGTTGACTTTGCCCAGACCATGTGAATGGAAAACGATGTACATCGGAGCCGGCAAAAAAGATAAAATTAATAAAATGGATATTGTAGGCATGTTATTGAAAAAAGGTCAATTACAAAAAGATGAATTAGGAAAGATAGAAGTATTGGACCATTCTGCCTATGTGGCCGTAAAACGAGGTAAGATTCGAGAAACCCTTCAGCTTATTAAAGATGAGAAAATCAAGAATAAAAAAGTAAAAATGGCGATCTCCAGTTAGAGTTATATAGCTATAAATTAATAAATTAAGTTAGGTTTTGCATTGAAAATACGATAAAGCTTCCATTAGTATTTCTGATTATAATTCTTTACCTTTAAATAAAAGATACTCAAATGAAAGAAGCATTGATCATTGCAATAATTGCGATACTGTATTTACCGCTTTCGGCTATATTATTGCGTTTAAATTTTGGAAAATCCATCATGGTAACCGTAGGTTTTTGGTTTTGTGTGGTAATTGTGTTTGACGCTGTTCTTTTTTATTACGTTGGGAAACTTGGTTATTCCCATCTAATATGGGCTGTGCCGGTAAGTACTTTGTTTGTTGTAATTATATTCGAAGTCCTGAAGAAAAAAATCAAAAAACCGTTAGAAGTTTCCGTAATGAAATTAAAAGAACTCTCTCTGGGAAATCTGAATATCAAAATTGAGCAAAAATTACTAGACCAAAAGGATGAATTGGGGATTCTGGCAAATGGCATAAAAGACTTAATAATCAAGCTTAATAAAGTCTTTGGTGAGGTCCGGTTTAATTCTGAACACATCGCTTCAGTCAGTATGCATCTTGACTCTTCATCACAGCACATTTCTGAAACAACGAATGAACAAGCTGCTTCCGTTGAAGAATTGTCTTCATCTATGGAAGAGATGGTGGCTAATGTGGAGCAGAATAAAGATAATTCCCAGCAAACTGAAAAAATTGCCCAGCTTTCGGCAGAAAGTATTCGTGAAGTGGCCCTTTCATCAAAGAAAAGTCTGAATTCTGTTAGAAAGATTACGGAAAAAATAGAAGTTATTAATGACATTGCATTTCAAACCAATATATTAGCATTGAATGCTGCAGTTGAGGCTGCCCGTGCGGGAGGGCAAGGCAGAGGTTTTGCGGTGGTTGCCGGTGAAGTTCGAAAACTTGCGGAACGAAGTAATGAAGCCGCAAATCAAATTTTTGATTTATCAAAAGAAACATTAAATTTGACGGAGCAAGCTGTCATTAAACTTAATTCGATAGTGCCTGAAATTGAGAAAACTGCAAAATTAGTGCAGGAAATTACCTCTTCCAGTATGGAACAGAGTAATGGAGCAACTCAAATAAATGTTACTATACAGCAATTTAACAATGTGTCGCAACGGAATGCATCTTCATCGGAAGAACTGGCAACAAGTGCTGTGGAACTTGCAAATTGGGCGAAACAATTAAAAGAATTACTGGCTTATTTCAAAATGACAGTTTGATTAGTCTGATTTGCATTTACTTACGCTCCAACAATAATCCTCTTACTATTGCGCAGACTGCCTAATAAACAATAAAATTCTACCATACAGGGCAATGAATCTTTTTTTTGTTTGCGGGGTACAAAAAAATAACTTGTAGCGCTCTTATAGAAAAATATTGCTTACTTTGCACTGCCTTATTGCTATCTTTTATAAAATACTAATAACTAACTACTTATATAGAGATATGAGTTTAAAAACTGTGGTTCCTTTAAAAATTGGAAATTTGGAAATAAATCCGCCTATCATTCAGGGTGGTATGGGGGTGAGAGTATCGAGGGCAGGATTAGCAGCGGCGGTAGCCAATGAAGGATGTGTTGGAGTTATTGCCAGTGTGGGGCTTGGGGATTACGAAAATACGCCTAAATCAGGATTTGTTGAGGTTTGCGATGACGCTTTAAGATATGAAATCAGAAAAGCAAGATCTTTATCCAATGGAGTTATTGGGGTAAACGTTATGGTAGTGTTGTCAAACTACGAAGATTTAGTTAAAGTATGTGTTGAAGAGAAAGTTGATTTGATTATTTGTGGTTCGGGACTTCCGCTTGATCTTCCGAAATTAATAAATGGAGCTGATATAAAACTTATTCCTATTGTATCTTCTGCAAGAGCACTGAATATCATTTACAGAAAATGGAAGCAAAATTATAATAAAGTTCCGGACGCTGTCATTCTGGAAGGGCCACTTGCCGGAGGGCATTTAGGGTATTCTTATGATGATTTAGCAAGTGAAAAATATACACTTGAACAATTAGTTACGGAATTAGTAGCGTTTGTAGGTACACTTGAAGAAGATATTCCGGTTATAGCTGCAGGAGGTATTTTCGATGGTAATGATATTGCCAAATTTTTAAAGTTAGGAGCATCCGGAGTTCAAATGGCTACCCGTTTTGTTTGTACGGATGAATGTGACGTACATATCGATTTTAAAAACATGTATATCAATGCAAAGAAAGAGGATATAACTATTATAAACAGCCCCGTAGGATTACCAGGGAGAGCATTAAAAAACGAATTTGTTAAAAGAATAATGGACGGTGAAACGATTCCTTTTAAATGTCCACACCATTGCCTAAGATCATGTAATCCCCGCACTGCTCCCTATTGCATTGCCCGTGTACTTGGGGATGCCTCAAAAGGACTATTAGACAACTCATTTGTATTTGCGGGAGCAAATGCATACCGTTGCAATGAAATAGTTTCGGTTAAGACACTCATAAACCAGCTTAAAGAGGAATTAGTCGATAATTTAAATGATGTTCACAAATAATGAAATAAAAGATATTAATGGTAAATAATATTAAAACGTTTTAAACCCTGACTGACGCTATTGATTTTGGACTAAATGCAAAATTTTGTTGACTTTCAAAATTTTTATAAATCCGAATTAAAAGAATTTTTGCAACCTCTTGAGGATTATAGAATCAAAAGAATTCGGATATTTAAACGGATTCAATACGTTGCTATTTTATCCGTTATAATGTTAGGTGTAAGTTTAAAATGGGGTAATGTGTTAACCTGTGTTCTTAGTGGTTTTTTTATTATAGCGATGGAAGGGTTTGCTTTTGAATCGTTAGGCAAAACCAATGAGGCATTGACGCACGCTTATAAAAATAGAATTATTCCGAAATTTTTAGGGTTTATCACTCCTGAAAATAGTTATATTCCAAATCAAAAAATTTCCAAATCAATTTTTGAAAAAAGTTTACTTTTCCCGCATGAAATTAATGAGGTTCATGGAGAAGATTATATGAGATTTAAATTCGGAGACATCGATATCATGTTTTGTGAATCTGAAGTTACTGGCTATGGTCCGAGTGTGCCAATGTTTAAAGGTATTTTTATGTCCGCGACATTTAATAAGTCTATTTCTTCAAAAACATTTATTTTTCCCAAAAAAGGAACCTCTTTTTTCAGAAAATTAAGATTTAAGCTTTTTGGATCTTCTTATCATATTCAATTAGAAGATCCGGATTTTGAAAAAGAATTTATTGTTTTAGGCGATAATCAGGTAGAATCGAGGTATATATTAACCACCAGCTTAATGCAGCGAATTTTAGATTATAAGCGAAAGTTGAATGCTGAATTGGCGTTCTCATTTATTTATTAATACGTCAATACAGCCAAAATGT
>CAYZNC010000279.1:0-9019 GCA_964478555.1 uncultured Bacteroidales bacterium
TTTTATTTTTCAAACCTTAGTAGAAAACCATAATACTCATGAAACTACCTTATTACCTTATTATTATAGAGGATATGACATCCTAAAAATAAGCTAATAAGGTTGGTCAACATTATCAACGTATTCTACTAAGGTGAAAAAAAACAAATAAGGTTTTTGCCTAATAATCAAATAGTAGCATTGTTCAAAAAATGCCTTTATCTAGGCAATTACTCTTGCTAAGGGGTTGGGGTTGAAACCGTAAGCTTGAATGTAATTATTAATGGGTTGAGGTCAATCCCTCCCAAAAATAAATCCACTCTTTACATGAGGGTATGAGGTTCATTTTCGATCATATAAAATAGTATACCATTAAACAGAAAAAATAAAAACGATGAAACAAACAATTATTGGATCCGCTTTGCCTAATTTACCATGGGAAGATAAGCCTGCAGACTGTATCGAACCAATATGGAGGTATTCAAAAAACCCTGTAATCAATTGGAATCCGACACCTTCCACTGCACGAGTATATAATAGTGCCGTGCTGCCATTCAATGGCGAATTTGTTGGCGTTTTCCGTGCCGACCATAAAAATGGCAGGGCTAACCTACATTTCGGTCGCAGCAAAGACGGTTACGATTTTCAAATTGACGATAATGTGATTCCCTGGCAGGATGAAAAAGGTAAACCCGCACCTGTTAGCTATGCTTACGATCCCCGCTTTTTAAAAATAGATGATATTTATTATGTGAACTGGTGCGATGATATGCACGGAGCTTCCATAGGTATGGGATATACGAAAGATTTTAAAACCTGGACCCGTTTACCAAATCCGTTAATGCCCTTTAACAGAAATGGCGTCTTATTTCCAAGAAAGATAAACGGTAAATACAAATTATTAAGTCGCCCCAGCGATAGTGCCCATACTCCTTTTGGAGATATTTATATAAGTGAGAGCCCGGATTTGGTTTATTGGGGTAATCACAAATATGTAATGGGCAGAGGTGGCAAAGGATGGTGGCAGGGAACCAAAATTGGTGCAGGACCTGTGCCTATCGAAACTACCGAAGGCTGGTTATTGTTCTATCATGGTGTTTCTGGTACCTGCAATGGCTTCGTATATAGTTTCAGTGCAGTTATTCTTGACATAGACGATCCCAGCATTGTAAAATACCGTTGTGGAAATTACATGTTAACTCCTGAAAAGTCCTATGAAACAACGGGTTTTGTACCCAATGTGGTTTTTCCATGCCAAAATTTATACGACGCACCAACCGGTCGCATTGCAATTTATTATGGAGCCGCCGATACTTATACTGCAATAGCTTTCTGTAATATTGACGAAGTAATTGATTACGTGAAGAAACATCACGAAGCGATGTAATATATAAAGTCGTTTTGACCTTTCCCCCATTGCTCTCATTGCAAGAAAGGGAGCCCCCTTCGCCTTCAGAGGCTGTGTGAAAATTACATAAATGCCCCAAATCCGCCAGCTGGCGGAGGCTTCCGCAACTACTTGAGGGCAAGGAAGTCCCCTTTAGGGGATTTAGGGGCAAATAAAGTGCGGGCTCATTTTCACAATGAGCCTCCCTTGCTTTCTCTGATTCACCTATCTCTATTCAACACCTTCATTCATAGGCCATCCTTTTAACTTACTGATAAAGTTAGCCAATTCTGCAGCATTTTTTTTATGTTGGGCAACCGTAGGATGGGAGTCGATGCCTATGCCCAAATCACCCTTTTGCTGTGACATTTCGAAGAAATAAACGTTTCCTTTATTCTTTTTTTGTGCCGTTTCCACAATAAATTTGAGATACTTCCTTACCCGGTCCAGATCATTGTTTTTAAGCATAGGCCCCAGTAAACATATAATATCGGCACGTTTATTTTCCATTTGTAATTTCCTGATGAATTTTATATAAGTATCCACGTATTTAGCAGAATCACCCTTATATGTGCTAAAATCATTGGTTCCTAAATCGATGCATATTAAATCGGGTTTTTCAGAAAAACTGTAGGTTGGATTTTCATCATATAAATAAATACGATCGTAATAATTGGACATGCAATCTTTATTACCTTGTGGAGGACCATTATAATTCCTGTAAATGCCAATACCCGATTTGCAAACTGCCATGTGGCGGGCATTAAAATATCTCGAAGTGATTGCAGCATAGGTTAAATAATGGTTCTCGGTAGAGGGACCAAAAGTTTCTTTTAGTTTACCCTCATTTCCATATCCACAGGTTATGGAATTACCTATAAACTCAAATAAAAGTTTGCGTGTATCGGAAATGGCAACAAGATTTTTCCCCTGATCCACTAAAAAACCCCAGAACTGTGTTTTCCCAAACATTTCTTCCGTGAGCTTAAAAAGTTCTATTTCATGAACTCCATCGGTAAGACCTTTAGCCAGTTGATATGTTTTAAAACCCGAATCTACTTTTAATTTCGATAGTATCTTTTTATCCAGAATGATATTGTAATAATTCTTACTTTTTGTATCGTTCAGCATAACTGAAATGCTACTACCCTGAAATGAGGCCCGGATCGAAACACCGGAATAAGAAAAACCAGGTGCTTTGGGATTTGTAAAATCTATTCTGCCGGTATATTCAATATAATAGTTATCCGCCGTAATCGTATCCAACGGTTGACTAAAACATTGCAGACTTAACAGTAATCCAAGCAATAAAACATTAACTCTCATAAATTGTAGTTTAAATTAAGAATGCTAAGATATAAAAATGGAATTTGAGAAGAAAAATAAACGAGGATAATAAGTCAGGTAAAGAGAGCGAAACCCTCACAGTTTTGATTGAAGAAGGTGGTTTCGACTCCGCTCAACCACCGGTTTCGTTCACCTCACAACCACTTGTAAGCGATAAACTATGAGGTCGGAATCAGACCCTGAAAGTCAAAGGGCTATTTGAGGTAAATGACCATTAATGACGCTGAAGGCAAATGACACGAAGTAAATGGCAAGCTATTTTTCCCTTATTTCCTTAAAATCTATTAATTTTATATCCTTTAATAAATCTTAATCTATGGAATATATTTTTGAATTGCCTTTTAAAGTTAGGGACTATGAATGTGACATACAGGGAATCGTTAACAATGCTGTTTATCAGAACTACCTGGAACATACCAGACATGAATTTTTGGAACATGTGGGTTTAAATTTCGCTCAGCTTCACAAAGATGGTATTGATGCCATGGTGATCAGAATTGAAATCGACTATAAGTTTCCGCTCAAGAGCAATGAAGCGTTTGTGTGTAAAGTAAGACCATCCCGGGAAGGAAATCTGAAATTTATTTTTTTTCAGGATATTTACAGACTGCCTGACCTTAAGCCTATTGTAAAAGGAAAAGTAACTGCCGTGTGTGTGAACAACGCTAACGGACGTCCTGTTGCACCCCCCGAATTGGTTGAGGTTTTTGATAAGTATACAGATGTAAATAGTTAATTATAAGTCTATTTTGCTTTTGAAAATTCACTTTAACTTCTACAAGATATGTCCAAAAATCTTCAGTCCTTCATCGAAAAGTTGGAAAATGCAGGAGAATTGATTCGTGTCAGCGAGTTTGTTGATCCGGTTCTCGAAATAGCTGAAATTACGGATAGATTTTCAAAACAGAATGGCGGTAAGGCTATACTTTTTGAAAACAACGGTACCGGTTTTCCAGTGCTTACCAACACATTTGGCTCTCACAAAAGGATGTGCATGGCGCTTGGCACCGACAATCTTGATAAGTTTGGCATTGAAATAAACCAACTGTTTAAACAAGTAGCCTCAGAGAAAAAATCGATTATAGATAAAGTTAAACTTCTACCATTATTGAGCAAGGTTGCTTCGTGGATGCCAAAATCCATTTCGGGCAGAGGCCAATGCCAGGAAGTAATTATCCGGGAACCTGATCTTTCAATTTTACCGGTTCTTAAATGTTGGCCAGCCGATGGGGGCCGTTTTATCACACTTCCAATGGTTCATACGATTGACCCTTTAACGAAAGTCAGAAATGTAGGCATGTACCGTATGCAGGTTTTTGAAAAAGATTTGACCGGTATGCACTGGCATCGTCATAAAACCGGAGCCCGGCATTACGAACTCTATAAGCAGCTCGGTAAACTAATGCCGGTGGCAGTGGCACTTGGGGGCGATCCCGTCTATACATATGCAGCTACAGCACCATTACCTGATCAGATTGATGAATATCTACTGGCCGGCTTTATCAGAAAGAAAAGTGTTGAATTAGTAAAATGTATAACCCAGGATATCGAAGTTCCCAGAGATGCCGACATTATAATAGAAGGCTATGTTGATCCGCAGGAAGAATTAATTTGGGAGGGACCCTTTGGCGACCATACCGGATTTTATTCGCTGGAAGACTGGTATCCGAAATTTCACGTAACCTGTATTACCCATAAAAAACAGGCAGTTTATCCTGCTACTATTGTGGGCATTCCGCCTCAGGAGGATGCCTGGATTGCCAAGGCAACGGAAAGAATATTCCTGGTACCCATGAAATATTCCTTCGCACCTGAAATGTCTGATGTTGATATTCCTATAGCTGGCGTGGCCCATAATTTGGTTCTTTTAAATATCGATAAGCGGTACCCTGGCCAGGGATTAAAGGTAATCAATTCTCTCTGGGGAGCAGGCCAGATGATGTTTAATAAAGTGATGGTTGTTACAGACAGTGATGTAGATATTCACAACTATAAAATACTGTTGAAATATATTTTTGAAAACGTACAGATACCTAACGATTTAATGTTTGGCAAAGGGCCGCTGGATGTACTGGATCATTCATCGGACAAGTTTGCATATGGCGGTAAACTTGGAATCGATGCCACCAGAAAATACCCGGAGGAAAAAGTGGATGCTGACACCATCCTTAAGTGCCCGGTTGAAATAAATATCGAATTATTATTACCAAAATATGCAGGTATATTTGCTATTTCACAAGGATTACTTAAAGAGGATTTGCCGGTGTTGTTTTTTTCAGTAAAAAATGAATTTGGAAAGAAGATTCCTGAAATTTTTGATGCCCTGGCTACAGATCAATCTTTGGAAGGCATTAAATTGTTTGTCTGCTTTAATTCATCCGTAAATCTGGAAGATTGTTTTTTATGCAGCTGGCTTATATTTAGCAATATAGATCCGGTTAGAGATTGCCGGGTTATTCATGCCTGGGGAAAGATGGATGCTATTTTTGTCGACGCCACTTTTAAAACTATTGATAATCATAATTTTAAAAGACCATGGCCAAATATTGTTACCGCTTCAAACGCAACTATTAAAAAAATTGATGAACTTTGGCTTCGATATTTTAAAGAAAAGTTTATTTACTCACCCTCTATAAGTTATAAGATATTGACTGAAAATGATGATGCCGTAGCATTGGAAAATAAGTCATAACCACATAGGAAATTGGTTGTTATTTTTATATTTAAATCTTATATTAGCAAGAGCATTCCCCCTTATGAAGAGAATTTTATTAATTGTCATATCCATTTTATGGTGGTTTCCTGCGATTCTTACAGGACAGATCGTCATTTCTGAATCTAAGGTTTTCACAGTGCGTGAAGGGCTCTCTCAATCGCATATCAATGCGTTATTACAAGATTCTCGGGGTTTTATCTGGGTTGGTACCGAGGATGGTTTGGACCGTTTTGATGGATACGAGTTCATTACTTTTAACCATCAACCTTATGACTCCAGTTCACTTTCCCACAATTATGTAAATGCTATTTGCGAAGATCAGAACGGGATTTTATGGATTGCCACCAATAAAGGTTTAAACAGTTTTGATGTTGTCAACAACAAGTTTACTTCTTACCTTCATAGTGTAAACATGCCGGGCACCATTAGTGAAGATGTAGTGTTGAATGTATATGTCGATTCCAGGAATACACTTTGGGTTAAAACCATACATTCACTTGATCAATTTGATGCCAAAACCAGAACCTTTCGTCAATTCTCTCATCATCAGGAAAATTTAAAATATTCTTCAGAAAATATTCCATATCCGGTATTTGAAGATAAGGCTAAACATTTATGGGTTGGAACCCAGGATGGGTTAAACCTTTTCGATCGCGACTTACAGTTATTTTATCGTTACATTTCTCTGGAAAATAATGTTAAAAGTCTTAGCGATCAAGAAGTACGCTGTATAATTGAAGGACAAAAAGGAAATCTTTGGATAGGTACAACACATGGCTTAAATGTCTTTAATCCTGCCACACAGGAATTCAAAAGATATTATCCGGAGTCTGGCAATAGTTCATTGGAATCCTGCAATTGTATCAATGCTTTATATTGCGACAAAGCAGGGAAGCTATGGGTAGGTACTATGGGAGGCCTCTTTTTTTTTGATACCAATACGGGAAAGTTCGACAGGGTAGTATCCAATAAGAACGATGCCTTCAATTATCCTGTTTATTCCATTATTCACGATAATTCAGGGTCAATTTGGGTAGGCACGTTAAAAGGGTTAGTCAAAATAAAATCTCAGCAATCCAAATTTAAACTTTATCGTTCAGGAGAAAATCAAGCTTATAGTTTTGCATCTAATGATATCAGTACGATACAAATTATTGATAATAATTCTTTAATGTTAGGTACATGGGATAAAGGACTGGATGTTTTTAACAGAAAAACAAATACCGTAAAGCACTTTGATTTTAGCAAGCAAGGAATTCTCGAAAATAACTATGTTCACTGCATTACGGAGGTACGGCCGAATGAATATTGGATGGGAACTAACAATGGTGTTTTAATATTCCATCCTGCTACAGGCGATTATTTTAATTTATGTGATAGCGTTGACATTATCGGATGCGAAACGTTAACCGGAAAACGGGTTAATTCTATTACTAATACCAAAAATGGTACAGTTTGGGTTGGTACGGTGCATGGCCTTTATGAGATTCAACCTTCTACGAAGCGTGTCATACCTTATTTAAACAACCCTCAAAAAAGCAATTCACTGTGCAATAATATGATATATTGTATAGCTGATGATCTCCATGGAAATTTGTGGATTGGTACGGAAAATGGTTTGGATCGTCTTGAGACCAAAACAGGAAGGTTTATACATTATAGCGATAGTCGTAGCAGCAAGCCTGTATTGAGCAGCAGTTCAATATACAGCTTGTATATAAGTGCTGATGGAATTTTATGGATAGGCACAGCCTCAGGTTTAAATAAATTCAATACCAAAGACAAAACGGTAAAAATTTTTACAGAAAAAGAAGGACTTTCAGATAATATCGTGTATGCTATACTTTCGGATAATAAGCAAAATATCTGGGTAAGTACAAATCATGGATTAAGTGAAATAGATCCTCGTACCGATCAGATCAGAGTATTTGACATTTATGATGGCCTGCAGGATTATGAATTTAACCACTATGCTGCCTGCCGCAATCAAAAAGGAGAACTTTTTTTTGGCGGTGTGGCCGGCATCAATTCATTCTTTCCCGACTCATTAAACAAAAATATCTATATACCTCCTGTAGTGGTCACTTCCGTGCAATTAATTATGGACGATGGTAAAATTCAGCAAGTAAATCCATTTGCAAATAAAATTGTAATTCCACGCCAAACCCGAAGTTTCAACATAAATTTCGCCGCGCTTGATTACACAGTTCCCGAAAAAAATAATTTTGCTTATAAATTTTATACAGATAATGAAGGGCCCTGGATCGATATAGGAAATAAACATTGGCTCACATTCTCGAATTTGAAAGCAGGCGAATATTCATTCAAAGTTAAAGGATCCAATAGCGATTTAAACTGGAACGAAGTAGGAGTAACGGTTGTAATTCGGGTCGATTCTCCTTTTTGGTTGAAAACGGAAGCATATCCTTTTTATATCGCTTTATTCTTTATATCCTTGTTTTTGGTTTATCGCTATCGTACTTATCATTTGCGGAAATCAAATAAGGAATTGAAGGAGCGTGAAAATGTAACCGTTCAGATTGAGCTTCAAAAAGAGCAACTTGCTTTGAAGAATAAAAATATTACAGACAGCATTAATTATGCTAAACGTATCCAGGAAGCACTGATGCCATCGGAAAAAAGTTTTAAGAAAATTTTGCCCGAATCCTTTGTTTATCACCAGCCAAAAGATATTGTAAGTGGCGATTTCTTTTGGGTTAGTGAACGTGGCAACAAAATCTATGTGGCTGCGGTGGATTGTACCGGTCATGGTGTGCCTGGCGCATTTATGTCCATCATTGGGTTCGAATTATTCAGAAACATCACTCATTCCAGGGGAGTCGACGATCCTTCGCAAATACTTAATATTCTAAACCGCGAATTTGAATCCGTTTTTAAAGATGTGGAAAGCTTTAATTTTAAACATGGGATGGATATTGCATTCTGTGTGATAGATAAAGAAACACGTATATTGGAATTTTCAGGCGCCGTAAATCCCATCTATTTAATTCGCGACAATAAAATTACGGAAATCAGGGGGTCACGTTTTTCAGTTGGACTCGATGATAATTATGAGGATGATGCTCAAACATTTGAAAACAAACAGATTATTTTACAGGAAGATGATATGATATATCTTTTTTCCGATGGCTATGCAGATCAATTTGGCGGAGAAGATGGCAAGAAATTTAAATATCGCCGCTTCCGGCATTTGCTGTTGACAATTTACCAATATACGATGGGAGAACAACGCCGGTCTTTGGAAGAACGCATAAACCAGTGGAAAGGTAATTTAGAACAGGTAGATGATATTCTCGTTATTGGTTTCAGACCCGTATTTAACAAATAGAATTGCGGATAGAATGCATTAGTTAGTTGAAAGTTCGGTTGATAATTCTTCGTTTTATTTATTGCGCTGATTGACACTTCCAGGTCTGTCAACACTGGAAGGTCGGGAGCAGAAGACCTTCCAGTGTCTGAAGGACCTGGAAGTGTCAAATTAATAAATATCTAAACAACAATGATATTAGATTTGGATCGATTAATTGTAGAAGACCAATGTTCTACGAGACACTATTACCCGAGGTTAA
>CAYZNC010000280.1:0-8936 GCA_964478555.1 uncultured Bacteroidales bacterium
GGTGTACAGATGATGCTTCAGTGATTGAAGCTATGAAAGCAAAAAAGGTGGATATTGCATATTTTGGTCAATTCTCGTATGTGTTGGCCCATGAAAGGGCTGGCGCAGAAGCAATAGTTATGGCAGGAACTTTAACAGAATCGCAACTAGGTAATAGCCTCATTATAGTAAATTCAAAATCACATATTTTTAATATGAATGATATAAAAAAGAAAGCATCCGCCTTAATCATAGGGTTCTCCGATCCTTCTTCAACTACCGGACATATTATACCCCGTGCTTATTTAGCTTCTGTTGGTTTAGATCCGGAGAAGAATTTTAAACAAATGTATTTTGCTTCCAGTCATGGAGCTTGCATTTTAACCGTTAAAACCGGTAAAGTCGATGTTGGTTGTGTAAATAACAATACCTTAAAAAAATTGATCGTAAATGGAATGATTAAAGCCCAGGATGTTCGTATTATTTGGAAGTCGCCAGGTATATATACAAGTCCCATAGCAGTTCGTTCCGACTTACCAGTAAAATTAAAAGACAGCATCAGGAAGGCTTATCTTGATTTACCCAAAGAATCTCCTGTGGTTTGGCGAGACTTCGTTGAAAAAGAATATCTCTACTATGATGAAACAATACGAAAAAACCTGATTTATCTTCCTTCCAACGATACCCTATATAATAATATCAGAGAGATAGCCAATAGCCTTGATATCAAGTTGTTTTTAAACCATTAAGCAAAAATTTCAGACCGCGATCACCGCTGAAAGTAAAAAATCTAAATAAAATCTTATAAATCTTTAACAAACTCCAAACATCATAATAGTTATTTAGCATTTTATAACTTATCCGATGTTTACACAAACCCAATCTACAAAAATAGTTATTACCACTATTTTCTTTTTTATCATAATATGCTGTGTTCAAAGTCAATCTGTAAGAAATGCTAAAGTTGAAAATATAACTATAGGTGGACAAGTATTGGATAATAACAATGAACCCCTCGAATTTGCAAGTGCAATATTATTAAGGTATCCTGATTCAGTGGTTGTAACAGGTACTATAACCAACTTAAAGGGTTTATATAAGTTTGATAATATTCAGGTGGGGAAATATCTTATTCAGATTCAATTTATCGGTTATAAAACGGTGGTATTACCTGCTATAAATATAACAGGGTTGAATCAAACAATCGGTTTGGAACCGGTAAGATTAATTCCAACGGCGAATGAATTAAAAGAAGTAGAAGTAACCGGCTACAAGGACAATGTAAACAGCCAGCTGGATAAAAAAGTAATCAATGTGCAAAAAGATCTTGATGCAGCAAGTGGTAATGCCATTGATATACTTGAAAAATCTCCGGCTGTTTCTGTTGATGCAGATAAAAACATTAGCATTCGCGGACGTTCTGATGTTACCGTATTAATTAACGGGAAGCCATCGGCGCTGACGGGCAGCGATGCCCTTTCTGCAATTTCCGCTTCCCTCATTGACAAAATCGAAATTATTACTAATCCTTCGGCAAAATACGAAGCCCAGGGTATTGCGGGGATAATTAACATTGTCACTAAAAAAGGGAAGGTTGATGGGCTGGAAGGCCTGGCTGGTATATCCGCCGGAATGGATGATAAATACAAAGCAGAAGTTAATTTTAACTATCAAAAAGGTATATTCGATTTTATATTTCAGGCAAAATATGACGATTTCACATATTTGGCCCAATCAACCCGCAATAGGATAATTCGCGACACCATTAATAACCTTTACAAGGACTATTTCAACCGCAAACAATTTAACATTGACGATGCCTTAAAAGCTGGTATTGGTATTAAGCTACCAAAATTCTCTGCAGGTGTCGATGCTAAAGCAGGATATTGGTTTTTTGGCAAACAAAAAATCGGATACCAAAACACATGGTCAGAACCTGGAACTATTGCAAATTGTACAAATACAAATTTTCACTCCGATGTCCAATGGAAATATTTGGATTTTACAGGATATATGAATTTCGTTTTTAACAAACCCAATCATAAACTGGAAAATATTATTTTTTATTCATCGGGTAAGTCCTTCAATAATTATGAATCGGATATGTGGATTGCAGATGAGTACTTAGAATCCATTGGAAACCCTGTTAAAACAAGAACCGGCGAAAATGGAAATAAGGACGAACTAAGGATTCAATCGGATTATACCTTGCCGATAAACGATCATATCACGCTTGAATCCGGCATTCAGGCCAATATAAGCAATGAACGGGAAAATTATTTCTCCCAAAATTGTGATACCCTCACAAACAGGTGGACAGACAACGATAGTTCTCAATATATCGCAAACGTTAAAAATAATATCTATGGTGTATACCTAAACATAAAAGGCAAATCAGAAAAATTCGAATATCAGGCCGGCCTAAGGGCAGAATATAATGACAGGGATATTGAAATAAATACCAATATGCCAAATTATATCTTGCAAAAACTTCAATTATTTCCTTCTGCTTCCGCCGGATATGCGATTTCGGAAACAAAAAAACTTTACTTTTCTTTCAGTCGACGGGTAAATAGACCAGTACCATGGTTATTATTGCCATTTGTACAAGTAAACGACAACTACAATAGTACGGTAGGAAACCCGAAACTAAAATCAGAGATCAACAATAATTTTGAAATTGGCATTGAACAACATTGGAAAAATTTACAATTTGCACTTTGTGGGTTTAGCCGGGCAATTAACCAAGGGATATGGCAGGTCTATTACCGGGAAAATAGAGACAATTTCAGATATACTTATATAAATTCCGATCAACAACTAATGAATGGGATGGATTTGCATATGAGTCAAACGTTTTGGAAAGTATTAGAAATTAATCTTAGTGCAAGTCTTTTCACCAATAGTATCAAAGGTCATTTGAACGACTCTGCTATCTTTCTGGGCATTGTTGCAAATAACAATAACAAAGCTTTTCATGATAAAAGTTTTTCATGGAATACAAATGCCACCATAAATCTTAAAATCACACCAACTACCAGGGTACAATGGTTTGCCAATTATCAGGGACCCATGGCCTACCCTGAAGGAAGAAATTTGTCAAGATATTTTGTCAATATTGCCCTTCAGCAGGATTTACTCCGGAAGAAGCTTAAACTAAACCTGAAAGTCGATGATATTTTCAATACAACCCGATATTCCGGTGAGGTTTTTGAAAGCGAAAATTATTACGTCAAATATGTTTCATGGAGAAAACGGTTTCTGCTGCTGAGTATTTCATATAATTTTAACAATTATAAAGCAGAAGGCAAAAAAAATATCGAGATTGAAAAAGGAGGGTTTTAATTATCTGTATATTTCAAATAAATCAAACTATAATAAAAGACATAAGAGCCAAGAACCAAGACTCAAGACAAATAGTTATTTATCAAATTATTGATTCTTAGCAACTGTAATTTATTTAAGGCGTTTATTATAGGAGCTCCAAACTTGAAAGGGGGTTTTTTACTTCGATCATATTAAAAAATTTAATTATTGATACACACTGCAACAGCTTCTTTTATTGCATTGACTGTTTGCTTGAGCCTGTATTGACCTGATATATTGCCACCAACAATTGTACATGCGATAGTAGCCAGCGAATTAGAGTAATTTACCAATACCAGGTCAGCATCTTTTCCCAGTTCTATGCTTCCTTTATGCAAATCAATTTTGCAGGCTTTTGCGGGGTTCAATGAAGCAAGGTTCGAGGCTTCGGGAAGAGATAAAACCTCTTGTTCATTCAACAGAAAAATGCTATGTAAAATTGAAGGTGGATAGTAATCGGAACATAGCACGTTTATGGCATTTTCAGCGATGGCTTCCATTACACTGAGATTTCCAATATTAGAACCTCCCCTAAGCACATTGGACGCTCCTCCAATAGAAAACATACCAAGCTCTGAGGCTCTTTTTGCAGTTTCCATATTGATGGGAAATTCGCAAAGTGTAATTCCCATAGAATAATTATCTTCTACCTGGGCAATAGTGCTATCATCATGCGAAGCAATGGGAATATTTTTCGATAACAAATATTCTGTAAGAGATTCGATTTGTTTCCGGGAAATTTTAGGTCTGCTCATTCTCTTTTCAATATCTTTCCTGGCTTCTTCCTCTGTTAAATTTTTACGCTTTGCATATCCTGATAGTTTACCGCCCACAAGATTTTCAGCACCAGTATGGTCCATAAAGGAAAACATAGAAATATATCCCCGCTCAACTAGTTCATAACAAAGATTGTATTCTTCAGTTCCGGAAATTTCGTAACGCAGGTGAATTTTATTATTAATGAGTGTGTTCTTTTGACAGGCTGCATAAATGTTTTCAAAAACCTGCATCCGTGAATATTTGCTTTGCAAAGAACTTTCATACATCCGTGACCCCAAATGTATAGAATGAAAAACAGTAGTTATACCGCTTCCACACATTCGCTTTTCAAGTTCCCTGAACGCCACTTCTATGGGAAAATCTGCTCCCGCTCTGGGACAGATTTCAAGATCGATGGCATCGGTGTGAATATCGATTATTCCAGGAATGAGGTAGCCCCCCTTTCCTTCTATAATTGTGAAATTTAAAGGTGCTGATAATTTCGATAGTGAAATATCCTGGATAATTCCATTCTCAATAATAACTGCCCCATTTAGAATTACTTCTTCAGGAGTAACTATGCATACGTCGTTAATTATTAACCGGTTCATGGGTAAAAATTAGTGATAATAGGAATTATGGTTTATATAAATCCGGGGTAAAAGTATATTTTCCTTATAATAAGTTTGTTCAGGTATTATTAGGGTTTTATTAGAAATGGGTAGTTATTTTGCATTGAGATTCATTTCACCCCGAAATTCAAATTCTTTGCGTTTTTGATGATTTTCCGGATTGGATTATAAATTGAATCACAGCAGGGAACCATAATAATTTTGTGCCTGATTGAATCCTCGTAATAGATCAAAGCTTTGTCCTGAAAGGCTCTCCAGGTCTTCGGATCTTTCCGGGGTAGGTCAAGCAAAGACTGTTTAACTTTCTGCTTCAAACTTTCCGGCAGATCGCTGCGGATGCAAATAGGAGTACTCGGGTAATCACCGGAAGTCCAAAGAATTTTATAATCTGATTTTGTAATATATCCCTTACGCTCCATTCTTTCCAATCCTCTCTTAAATGTACATGCCAAATCGGCCTTATGTGATTTGATGCTTAAAACGGAAGCTGTGTGCCCATTTGCAAATGAAACTTGTTTGAAAGACGACTCTGGATCAAGGCCTATTTTAGTGAGATAGTCTCGAGGATAGAGATGTCCGCTGGTGGAGGCTGGATCGCTAAACAATAAGGTAAGTTTCTTTGAATTTGTTTTCACATCCTCCATCGAATTCAATCCGGAGCCCGGATAGGTAATAATTACACTGCCCGTAGGCACTGGCCTATCAGGTAACGAATACATTAAAAGAGATTCAGCACCGGCTCTTTCATGGGCAATGACATAAGAAAGTTCCCCAAGATAGGCAATGTCAACTTTCTTTGCTTTCATGGCTTCAACAATAGCAGCATAATCAGTTGAAGAGTAGGTATCAACATTTTTTAATTTTAAATCCTTTTTCAGGTATTCAGCGATAAGTTTGTGGAACTGAATGGTTCCGACGGGATCATCTGCAATAATAAATCCAATTACCAAGTTATCCGGATCCTTGAAAGGCTTCTGATTGCTACTACATGACATGGCAACGATCAACAAAACTAAATAAAGGAGTTTTTTCATTTCCTTTTAATAAGGCTTTCGTAATCGATGGCATCGAAAATTTTGCGGACAGAATTGTAAAGCGAATCTGAGGCCTCCATGTAAGAATAAGTGTCGGCATTTTGGTCGCCTGTATATTCAAAGCGCATATAACTTTTCCAGATTTCAGGCGCTTCCGTGGATATTGCAAGAAAAGCCTCTTTTACCTTTTGTTTGAATCCGGGATCCAGATCTTTCTGAATACAAATAGGATCAGGTGGTATGGGCGCTGAAGTCCAGAGTATACTAAAATCAGATTGTTTCACCTTTCCGTTCACAATTAAACGTTGCAGGTAAGTATCACCTGCAGCAGCAATGTCTACTTTTCCGGAAATTAAAGTTAGGATGGAAGCTCCATGAGAGGTGGCAAATATCATTTGCTTAAATTTCGATTCCGGATCCAGCCCAATCGAGGTGAGGAATGCACGTGGCACAAGGTGTCCCGATGTAGAAGCCGGATCGACAAATGACAAGGTGAGGTTGTTTGAATTGGCTTTAAGATCATCCAGCGTTTTAATTTTTGAATTTGAATTAGAAAGGATGAGACTTTTGTAGGAATGAAATACCCCTGTTTTTTCGCCAACGCATACCATTGATTCTGCACCAGCTTTTTTGTTAGCCAATACGTACGAAAAAGGCCCAAAATGGGCAATTTGAACTTTATTAGATTTCATGGCTTCAATTACTGCAGTATAATCCGTTGCTTTGTACAGGATTATCTTCATATTTAGCTTTTTTTCCAAATATGTACATATGTCCTCTGCATGTCTTATGGTGCCAGTATAATCATCGCTGGGAATAACTGCAAACACAAGTGCTTTTGGAATATTCTTGTGTGTGGGGTTGTTGCTACTGCAGCTATAAATTAAAGTCAGGCATAATAAACATAAAAGTAAGTTTTTCATTAGGCTATATTTTAACAATATTTTTCAAGAAAGACGTCTAAATTCTTTAAATCTTCAAACCGCAATTCAAGGGTTTTCCGATCCCAGTCCCACCATTCCGATTTCAAAATTTTTTGAATGATATCATCCGGAAATCTTTTTTTGATGACCTTAGTACCAACACCAACAGCTACAGAATAGTCCGGTACATCTTTGGTCACTACCGCACCTGCGCCAATGATGGCGCCTGTGCCAATTTTAACGCCAGCCAAAATGATAGCTCCATGACCAATCCAGATATCATGTCCCAGATAACAGGCATCATCTTTTCTCCATTGAAAAAAATCGTCATCATCTTTCAGATCAAAACCATATTCGCGACAACGATAAGTACAGTGATGCTGGGTAACCCTCCACTGTGGATGATTGCCAGGGTTAATAACGGTACTATTTGCGATAGAGCAAAATTTACCAATGGTAGAATAGATTACCTTACTGTTTCCTGCTATGTAACTGTAATCCCCAATAGATGAATCGAACATCATGGTGTTGGCATACAGGTCAACATAATCACCAATTTTGCTGTTAATAATTCGACATGTTGGATCGATATATTGGTTAAATTGGTTTCTTTCTTTTTTCAGTGAGGTTTCCGGGAATTGTTTTATAAATTGGGGCATTGGTTGTGTTTTTATGGGGAACATAGTTATTTTGAAATAAAACTGAAGGTTGGAAAACTAGGTTCTTTGTGAAAATGACTGAGATTTTTAAAATAACAAAGTTCAGCTAAGGATATCCTATAAAAGATATTCATATGTTGGATCATGGAATTAATATTTGCAAGAGTCTCTGCAAGCTCTTTACGGGATGAATCTGTCAATTCTTTTCCGAGGTAAGCAAAGGTAATATGGCCAATAAAGGGTCTTGTGCGTTTAATATCTATTTTATTTAGTGCGGGGTTGGAATAGAGCTGTTCGCGAAAAGTCATGATACATTTGTAATCACTTTCGTTTTCAAAAATCCCAAGTAATGCAATGCAGCTGCCAAATACATTAAATCCAATCATTCTAAGTAAAATTGGCTCAACATCCCCGGGTACTGAAATTTTGTCAAATGCTTTTTCAATTATTTCGGGATATGCTTTTTCCAATCCAGGCGCCTTCACGTTTAAATAATATCTTTCGGAAGATAAGGTGTTTGCTATTGTTTGATGATAACTGTCCTCCTGCAACCAGTAATAGGTGGCTTCGTTACGTAACCTGAATCTTAAAATTTCCTTTAAATGACTTAGTTGGTTAAAACATTTCTTGTTACCAGGGTCACTGCTAATTCGCGAAATAACTGCAAATCCCTCGTAATCAGGAATATTCCACTCCCCACCATTGAAAGTAAAATGATTACTGACTTTAAATTGCATTGATTGATTAAGAAGATTATCCAGCGTGATTGAATTTTGTTGCCACTGGGTATATTCATTGTATGTTAAATCCTCAGATTCTTTCAATTTAGTTACTGTGAGCATATTCATTGATGGTTTGAAAAATTTGTGAAACAATTCTGCCTTTCACAATGGTATTTGTTACTAAAGGAAGTTGATCGACCATATCCACTACAATTAGGTCTGCATCCTTATCTTTTTCGATACTTCCGGTATAATGATCAATTTTAACAGCCTTTGCGGTGTTTAATGTAGCAAGTTTTACAGCATCATGTAAATGTAAAATATTTTGATTGTAAATTTTAAATATGGCGTGCAAAATAGCAGAAGGATAATAATCTGAACAAAGCGTATCAACCAAGCCCAATTGAATGGCTTCCATAATATTAAGATTTCCACCGGTGGATCCCCCCCTTAACACATTGGAGGCACCTCCAACAACGGGAATACCAAGAGAAGTTGCCTTACCAGCTGCTTCGAGAGTTACCGGAAACTCACATATATCAATGCCCAAGCGATACATTTCCATTACTTTATCAGCAGAATCATCATCGTGAGAGGCTATGGGGATGTTGTAATACTTTAACAAATTAACTAATTGAGCTAGTTGTTCACCTTCAATTTTAGGTGATTGAATTCTGTTTTGGAGTTCAATTTTTGCCTGTTCTTCGGTTAATCCTTTACGTTTTGCATAATTCAGGAAGTTTTCGTAGGACAATTGTCCTTGCCCCGGCGTATGGTCCATAAATGAATAAAGTGAAACATACCCTTTTTTAATGAGGTAATCTGACAGATCATAGGCGTTTAGCCCCGTAATTTCAAAACG
>CAYZNC010000281.1:0-8935 GCA_964478555.1 uncultured Bacteroidales bacterium
CGCATGGCCGATGGTAAAATTTCAATATTCCGGATGGATAAACATTTCCAACGATTCAATGTTTCCTTACAGCGCATGTGCATGCCTGTGGTACCGTATGAGATGTTTACGGAAAGTATTAAACAACTGGTAACACTGGATGCAGCCTGGCTAAAAGACATTAAAAACACTTCATTATATATAAGACCCTTTATGATTGCAACCGAAGAACGATTTGGTGTACATGTATCGGAAGAATTTAAATTTATTGTTTTTATTGGTGCGGTGGGCGAATATTATTCGAAACCATTGCGCGTAAAGATTGAAGATAAATATATCCGGGCAGCTAAAGGCGGAACTGGCTTTGCCAAATGCGGTGGTAATTACGGAGGAGCTTTTTATCCCACACAGCAAGCCAAAATTCAGGGTTTCGATCAGGTTATCTGGACGGACGGATCGGAAGAATTAAATATTGAAGAGTCGGGCACCATGAATGTGGTATTCGTAATAGACGATGTAGTCACTACCCCTTCATTATCCGAGACTATATTAGACGGAGTTACCCGCGATTCTTTATTAAAACTGGCCGCAGATTTAGGTTATAAAACAGAGGAACGAAAAATAAGTACCCTGGAACTTAAAAAGAAGTTCGATGAAGGGAAAGTGCAGGAAGCATTTGGTACAGGAACCGCTGCCGTTACCACACCAATCGTCTCCATAAATATCAAGGGCATCGATTTTTATTTGCCTGCCTATACAGATCAGAGTTTTGTAACTAAAGCGCAGAAACGTTTGTCTGACATACGTTTGGGTATTTACCCTGATAAATATCAATGGAATACCATCATTGATATATCCAGGCAAAATAATAAAAAACCAAAAAATGTAGCTGCTAAAATGCTTTTTCAGCAAATATTTTAAAAATACCCCTGAACATCAGATTATATATAACAATAAGATTCAAATTAGGGGTGAAACCTCTACAAGGTTTTAAAAAATGATTTGGAGATTTTTACTACAATTATGGAACTTCTACGAAGTTCAAATTACCTTGTAGAGGTTACATTATTGTAGTAAATGATACAGTGTTATAGCTATCAACCTTGTAGAGGTTGCACAAAATCAGAACTTAACCTCCTACCCTAAGTGATACTTTTGCAACTTCCTTATATTTAGGAGTTTTATTAGGACATTTTAGATTGTACGAAGAAAATTTTATTAACACATACTCAATAATATGATGGATATAACTGAAAAAAAATTCCTTGAATTACTTGACAAAGCAGTGAAAGAAGAGGGTATTAAACTCCATATGATTGGTGTTATCCAAAGAGTTGAGAAAGCATTAAAAGATGATCCTAATGCCCTTATGAGTTGGGAACCAATCCCGTTAAGTTTGTATAAACTGCAATTGCCGGGTGAGATAAAGTCAAGCTGGGTGTTTAACTTAAGGAAAAATTCAACTACGGGTGCAGAACGACATCCCAACAGTATTCAAAGAATGATGTCATATAAAGGATATGGCGATTTTCAAACCAAGCCGGGTGTTGAATGGGAATCTAATATGCTGGAAAGCAATTTTGATGCAGAAATCGAAAAAAGATGGATTTCGATCCCCATTAATGTGTGGCATCAGGGAATAGTTGGTGATGAAAACTGGATTGTTATTTCATTTCACACCGCTGAAGTATCTGAACTAATTGAAGAGCGACCTGAAGATGGTGATGAACATAAAGTTCACAGCCAAACCTACGCAGCGTTACATAGAGCAGCAAAATAATTTAAATATTCAAAATGAATGATATGGAAAACCTTCATAAAGAGATGCATGGGTTAAAAGCCAACAAAGAAATCTTTGAACAAGTTAAGTCATACGCCTATGATTACATGGATAACATCGATGAACGACCGGTTTTTCCTTCAGATGAGGCCCTAAAAGGACTTGACTTTTTTGATGAGCCATTATCCGATGATCCATGTAGCTCATCTGAAATTCTGCGTTTGTTGCATGAGTATGGATCGCCCGCTACAGTTGCCCAAAGTGGAGGAAGATATTTTGGCTTTGTTAATGGTGGCGCAGTACCTGTTTCCCTGGCAGCTAAATGGCTCAGTGATATATGGGATCAAAACTTTGCCATGTATGTGATGTCACCTATTGCATCCCAAATGGAGGTTATTTGCGAAAAGTGGTTGATTGACCTGTTTAAACTCCCCGAAGAAACTGCAGCAGGATTTGTCAGTGGCTCTTCCACTGCAATTATATGCGGACTCGCAGCTGCACGAAATGAAACTTTTAGGCGCCTAAATTGGGATATTGGTCTAAAAGGAATATTTGGGGCACCCAAACTTCGTATTGTGCTCGGTGAACAAGCGCATGCCTCCGTATTTAAAGCCTTGGTATTGCTCGGTTTTGGACAGGAACAAATCGAAATAGTACCGGCTGATAATGAGGGGTGCATGAATACGGAGCTACTGCCAAAGCTGGACGATCACACTATAGTTATTGCACAGGCAGGAAATGTCAATTCCGGGGCATTTGATAATTTCGAAGCTATATGTTCCGCCGCCAATAATGCAAATGCCTGGGTGCATATCGATGGAGCTTTCGGATTGTGGAGTGCAGCCTCCGGAAGCAGGAAATACCTAACTAAAGGAATTGAAAATGCAGATTCGTGGTCGGTTGATGCTCATAAAACATTAAATGCCCCTTACGATAACGGAATTATTTTATGTAAAAATAGGAAAGCACTTGTAACAGCAATGCAAGCAAGTGGGTCGTACCTTCAATACAGTAATAAAAGGGATGGTATGCTTTACACAACGGAGATGTCAAGACGGAACAGGGCTGTAGAGCTTTGGGCAACTTTGAAATTCCTTGGCAAAAGAGGCGCTGAGCAGTTGATTGATGAATTATGCAACCATGCACAATACTTTGCCGAACAGCTGAAAACCAAAGGATTTCATATTTTAAATGAGGTTGTATTTAACCAGGTACTGGTTGCATGCGATAGTCCGGAATTAACAACTGCAACCCTGGTAAATATTCAAAAATCGGGCGAATGCTGGTGCGGAGCTGCAAAGTGGAAAGGGGAGCCAGTCATCAGAGTTAGCGTATGTTCATGGATAACCACCAAAAAGGATATTGATCGTTCTGTAAATGCTTTTGTAAAGGGGTGTGAGGAAGCGAAGAAAACAGAAGATAAGACGGTGAAAATTCGATTATAAACAACGAAGCGTTGGTGGTTGTCGCACAACTTCACATGAGGAGATTCCTCGCTTCGCATCGGAATCCCAACCTTCTAAATTAGTAGCAGGGAGGGAATGGCTGTGCAGATACGCAGTCGCGTCTCTGCACAGCCATTCCCTCCTCCTTTAACACACGGTAGCTGTCATTCCGACCGGCGGGAGGAATCCCCCTCAGTATGCCAGATTATTTTGTCACTAAATTATTTATTCAAAATTTCATCTAATTTTTTAGGATCTTGACGTGAATCCCAGATAGTTAAAATCTCTATACCTGAATCTGTTTCCTGATAAGTAAAATAGTAATCTTTAATAACTTTGATTCTAACGTCAGGTAAATTAGTTTTTTTGCCAATCTTAGGATGCTTACTTAACAGTTCAGCTGTATCTTTGAATATTTGATTTAGTTTAATGCTATAGCTATTTGATTTATTACGATTTTTCCAATATTCCAGGATGGATTTTCTATTCTGTTGAGCTAAAAATGACCAGATTATTTGTTTAGCCATTCGTCGATATCTTTATTTGCTGAGTCATTGTTAAGACTTTCTCCTCTTTTAATTTGCGCCTGAGCTTCTTCAACAGCTAATTTATGATTTTCTGATAATGAATATATTTTAAAATCATCATCATTATTTTCAAGTAGTCGATATACTTCAGCTAATACCTCGTCATCATTAATCTGATTGATTTTACCAATTACCTTATTTTTCAATTCTAAAGTTGTCATGACTTGAAAATTTTATGTAAAGTTACATCTTTTAAATTTCTATGCCATAAATAAATCTCTTCACTCGCAAAAAGGATTTTCTGATAGTGCTTATTCTCATTCAGGCATCTCAGGCAAAGCCCACCCTTTTCTGTAGCTATGTCTAATTAATTCCTCTGCAAACTGGCGTGCACTAACTGTATGGCTAACTTTCTTATCTGGTTCTGTATTCCGGGGTGGCGAGGAATAATTGTCTTGCTCATAAAATTGGATCAGTTCATCGCCAATGTTTATGAAACACATCTCTTCCTGATCCCACAAAAGTTCGCGATGCAAATTTTGCAACCTCACAGCGAGCACACCCAACGTTATCATTTCACTGAATGGTCCTGCATCGCTGAATGAAGATGAAGTTGCCATTCTGTTTTCAATACTCTCTTTGCAAGCGTGAACCCAATCCATTTCGTGATTCTCGTTGGGCACACGTGATAATATGCTCGGTACATTCGGTACCCTTCCTGATAATAACCAGGGATCTTTTCCATAGCATCCACATACGAGGGTATCTTTTGTCCCATGAAAAAGCGCCCCTCCTCCTGCAACATTCATATTCCTACCTGCAGGCCAGTTTTGTGGCTTCATAGGCTGCAAGCCACCATCTTGCCATGTTAACTCAATTTCCGGAAATTTTACCCTGGCCTCAGACTTTCTTTCTGGAAAAACCATTCGAATTATCTGAGCATTGGGAGCATTATCTCTTAATAACGATGTTGAACTTCCCTGGATTCGTGTTGGAGCATTAAGTTTTAATGCCTTGTAAACCGGATGAAGCACGTGACCCGCCATATCACCAAAAGCTCCGGTGCCAAAATCCCACCACCCTCGCCAGTTTAAAGGTGTGTAAATTTCATGATAGGGTCTTAAAGCTGCTGGTCCGGTGAATAAATCCCAGTTCAATGTGTCTGGTACCATCATGCTTTGTCTTGGACGTGCAAGTCCTTGTGCCCAAAAAGGACGATCCGTGAAGGCATCAACCTTTAATACATCACCAATCTCATCGTTCCAAATCCATTCACAAATTTTGCGAACTCCTTCCTGCGAGCTTCCCTGGTTTCCCATTTGGGTAGCTATCTGGTATTTTTTACTTAATCTGGTGAGCAACCGCGATTCATAAACAGAGTGTGTTAGCGGAGTTTCGCAGTAAACATGTTTACCAAGCGTTATAGCGTTTGCAGCAATAACTGCGTGAGTATGATCGGGCGTTGCAATAATAACAGCATCGATTAATTTGACATTCTCATCAAGCATTTTTCGCCAATCAAAATACCGTTTTGCTTTGGGAAAAGCATTGAAACATTTCTCGCCATATTTCCAATCCACATCGCAAAGGGCCACTACATTTTCCGATTTCATGTTATTCAGAACGTCGACTCCTCTCCCACCGATTCCTATACATGCAATATTTAACTTGTCAGAGGGTGCTGTTTTTCCCACTTTACGTCCCAATACTATACTGGGCACAATGGTAAGGTAAGTGGCTGCTGCTCCAGTTTTAGTCAGAAAGTCCCGCCTTGATATTGAATTATCTTCCATAGTTTATAAAAGATTGTAGGGCTATTTTTCAAAGATAATTGATTTTTCAGCTTTTTTAAACCATCTTCATCGAATGAATTTCTAAAATTATTTCATTCGGGAAAGTAGTTGAAAAACACAAGCTTTATTTTAGTAAGCATTTTTACGGTAGTATAAATACGTATTGGCAATTGGGTAAAAGTAGTATTTTTTAACACCTGGCTTTGGTCTACCTTTGTTAAGTTGATTCTCAAACTTGAAAATTTGTGGAGAAGAAAAAACAAATAGAAGTTTGCTTTACACCTGCAGTATTTAATTGCTTTAGTCATCCTGATGCTGTTGTAATTGTGGTTGATGTTCTCAGAGCAACGTCCGCAATATGCACTGCATTTATGAATGGTGCGGCCAATATTATTCCTGTTGAAACTATTCAGGAAGCACGGGAGTATAAGGCTAAAGGCTATCTTGTTGCGGCCGAGAGAGATGGATTCGTCCTTGACTTTGCTGACTTCGGAAATTCTCCTTTCAATTTTACCAAAGAACGGGTAGAAGGTAAAACAATTGCCTACAGCACTACGAATGGAACACAAGCTATAAAAATGGCGAGTCAATGCTACCAGGTTGCTGTGGGAGCTTATTTAAACCTCACCGCAATAAGTGATTGGGCCATTAATCAAAACAGAGATGTGATTATCTTATGCGCAGGCTGGAAAAATAAATTTAGTCTCGAAGACTCTCTGTTAGCGGGTGCCATTACAGAAAAAATTTTAGATCACAGCAATTACTATACGGTTTGCGATTCGGCCATTGCGGCAAAAGATTTATGGTCCGTTGCCAAACCTAATCTTCTTGGGTACATCGAAAAAACTGCCCAACGAACCAGGTTACGCCAAAATGGACTCGACGATGTTATTGATTATTGTCATACTTTGGATCTTACCAACATTATTCCATTCTACTCCGGTAAAATTTTAATAGGAATTACTGAATCGGTTTCAGCCTGTTAGGTAATTGTTAATAATATATTCTTCCAACTATTCTTTTTTCATTCAAATTTTACCTTAAATTTGAACTGTTTTTCAAATAACAGTAAACAACCTATTATTTCTACTTTATAAAACAACATTTAAGCATGAAAAAATATAATTTCAACGCAGGCCCATCTATCTTACCGGAATTTACTATTCAGGAAACCGCGAAGGCAGTATTAGATCTTAATGGCATTGGTTTATCAATTATGGAAATATCCCATCGCAGCAAAGATTTTGAAGCTATCTTGAATGAAACCATCGCTTTATTCAAAGAATTATTAAACATTCCCGAAGGTTATTCCGTATTGTTCCTGGGTGGCGGCGCAAGCATGCAATTTTGCATGGTTCCGTTCAATTTATTAAATAAAAAAGCGGCCTATTTAACTACAGGTAGTTGGGCCAGCAAGGCAATGAAAGAAGCAAAAATTATAGGTGAAGTTGTTGAAGTGGCTTCTTCAAAGGATAAGAACTACAGTTATATTCCTAAAAACTTTACGGTTCCTGAAGATGTTGATTATTTACATATCACCACTAATAATACCATTTTTGGAACCGAATTACGTAAGGATCTTGATGTAAAAGTTCCGCTCGTGGCTGATATGTCGTCAGATATTCTTAGTCGCCCACTTGATGTTTCAAAGTATGGAATTATTTATGGTGGTGCTCAGAAAAACATTGGCCCTGCAGGAGTAACATTTGTAATTATCAAAAACAGCATATTGGGTAAAGTTGGTCGTCCTATTCCTTCAATACTCGACTACAAACAACACATTGAAAATGGCTCCATGTATAATACACCTCCGTGTTTGCCTATTTTTGCCTGCTTACAAACTTTAAAATGGCTAAAAAAATTAGGCGGTGTTGCCGAAATGGAAAAAATGAACATCAAAAAAGCTAAGGTTTTATATGATGAAATTGACCGTAACAAATTGTTTAAAGGCACTGCAGCTAAAGAAGACCGTTCGTTAATGAACATCTGCTTTGTAATGGACGATCAATACAAAAACCTTGAAGAAGAATTCTTAGAATTTACAAAGAAAAAAGGTATTGTAGGTATCAAAGGTCACCGTTCGGTGGGAGGTTTCCGCGCTTCCACTTATAATGCCATGCCTATTGAAGGAATAGAAGTACTTGTAGCTTCCATGAAAGAATTTGAACAATCAAAAGCATAAAATAGTACTCAGTACCGAGTAAAAAGTAAAATGAAAGATTTTTCTTTATACTTTGTACTTAGTAATCAGTACTTATTACTTAAAATTTCAAAGTATGAAAAAAGTTCTTATTGCCACCGATAAACCTTTTGTAAAAGTTGCTGTTGAAGGCATCCGGAAAATTGTTGAAGACGCCGGATATCAATTGGTTATGCTCGAAAAATACAAACAACAAAGCGATCTTATTGAAGCGGTAGCCGATGTGGATGCCATGATTATCCGTAGCGACATTGTTAACCGCGAAGTATTGGATGCCGCCAAAAACCTCAAAATTGTTGTTCGTGCCGGAGCTGGGTATGACAATATCGATTTGGAAGCAGCTACCCAGCACAAAGTAGTGGCCATGAATACTCCGGGACAAAATGCTAACGCCGTTGCTGAGTTGGCCTTTGGAATGATGGTATATATGGCTCGAAATTTTTATAATGGTTCATCAGGGACTGAATTGCGAGGTAAAGCTTTAGGCATTCATGCTTATGGTAATGTTGGAAAGTATGTAGCTATGATTGCCAAAGGTTTTGGCATGAAAGTTTATGCCTTCGATCCATTTGTAGCTGCTGAAATCATGCAGAAAGATGGCATTGAGCCTGTTTCATCAATTGCCGAACTTTACTCCAAATGTCAATATGTATCTTTGCATATTCCCGCAACTAAAGATACCAAAGGTTCAATCAATTTCGACCTGCTTTCAAAAATGCCCGAGGGAGCCACACTGGTAAATACTGCCAGAAAAGAAGTTATTGATGAAGCTTCACTGGTAAAAGTATTTGAAGCCCGTAAAGACTTCCATTATGTTACAGATATAGCTCCTGACAACGCACAAGCGCTGGCTGAACAATTTGCAGGACGAATTTACTGCACCCCTAAAAAAATGGGCGCTCAAACTGAAGAAGCTAATATCAATGCAGGTCTGGCAGCAGCAAAACAAATCGTTAACTTCTTCGAAAAAGGAGATGTTAAATTCCAGGTAAATAAATAAAAACTAGTCTCCAGTCGTTAGTCATAAGATTGTAACTAAAGACTAACGACTAAAGACTATAAACTAACGACTAAAGACTATACCCCCTAATTATGGCCATAATCAAAGCCTTCAAAGGCATTCGTCCCATTAAAGAAAAAGCACATTTAATTGCCTCACGTCCTTACGATGTTTTAAATCGATACGAAGCAAAAAAAGAAGCAGGAAATAA
>CAYZNC010000282.1:0-8932 GCA_964478555.1 uncultured Bacteroidales bacterium
GAAAGGATGGAAAAGATGTTCGGGCTGGAACCGGGAACTTTCGGTAAAACAAGCCAGGCTTTCGAAGATTTTTTGGTTGAGGAAGATATTTACCATGTCCAGGCTGCCATCAGAAAAGCCCTCGATGAGAAAATTCCTTTCGAAACCATTTACAGGATCCGGCTAAATAACGGTGAAATTAAATATTTTAGCGCAAAAGCATCGGTTAATACTGCCAATGAAGCGAAAGCTATTAAGATGAGCGGAGTTTGTTTTGACATCACAGAAATGAAAAAAGGCGCCGAACAAGCACTCTTTAAGCTTAATGAAGATCTTTTGCGTTCCAACAAGGAACTTGAGCAGTTCGCCTATGTGGCATCGCACGATCTTCGTGAACCATTGCGTATGGTGTCAAGTTTCACCCAATTGCTTGCCCAACGGTATCAGAGTCAGTTGGATAATGATGGTAAAGAATTTATCCAATATGCCGTTGATGGAGCTATGCGCATGCAGGAACTGATTGACGATCTCCTTGCTTATTCAAGGATTAAAACAAGGGGTGAGCCTTTTTCACTAGTCAATTTGAATAAAATATTGGAACTGGTTATTAATAATCTGAGCCTTACTGTACAGGAAAAAAATGCACACATTACAAGCGATGAATTACCTTCCATTATTGCGGATGAGGCACAGATGTCACAGCTATTTCAAAATCTTATTGGGAATGCACTTAAATTCTGTATTATAGAACCGAGGATACATATTTCTTCAAAAGAAGAAAACGACTACTACATCTTCTCAGTTCACGATAATGGAATAGGAATAGAACCGCAACATTTTAAAAGAATTTTTCAAATATTTCAACGGTTACAGTTGAGGGCAGAGTACGCAGGTACGGGAATAGGACTAGCCATTTGCAAAAACATTGTTGAGCGCCATCGTGGAAAACTATGGCTGGAATCGCAACTTGGAGAAGGCACTACGTTTTATTTTTCTATCATAAAATAGCTTTAAGGTTCAGTAACACAATAAGTGCGCCATTAATGGCCATCCGCCAGTGGTTGGACAAATTTTACTACAGGTCATTAATAGTCATTTACATTCATTAGTCATCAGTGTCACCAAAGTCCTAATGCAAATGACGCCAAAGACAAATGATAGCAAAGTCTAATTAACGTCGAAGGCCAATGACATCGTAATATGAGTTGAGTTTATACGCAATTAACTAACATAAATTAAGATGGAAGTAGCTGTGAATAAAACACATACGTTAGAAATTTTATTGATAGAGGATAATCCTGCTGATGTATTTTTTATTAAAAGCTTACTAAAAACAGCAGAAATTAATGTGTCAATCGACAATTGCAAGCGTCTGGGCGATGCCACTCAACTACTAAAACAACGTGAATTTGATGTCATCTTGTTAGATCTGGGGTTACCGGATAGCATAGGACTAGATACTTTATACAAAATAAAGGCGGCAGATCTTAAAGCTCCTATTATTGTTTTAACAGGTTTGGATGATGAAAACCTTGCCCTGTCAGCAGTTAAAGAAGATGCACAAGATTATCTGGTAAAAAATAAGTTAGATGCCGAAAATATTAAACGTTCCATTAAATATAGTATTGAGCGAAAAAAAATTCAGGAAATCCAAAAAAGACACACCAGGCGATTTTCTATTTTATCCTTAACAACATCTGCAATCAATTTAGCTGAAGATATTCCCTCCATTTATGTAGCTATATGCGAAAGTGTTAAGCGACTCCTGAATGATACCATAGTGATAGCCCTGGAGTTTATCGATCATCAAAAAGCAAACGTAGTGAACGGGGATTGGCTAAAACCATATTTTGATGAAATCAAACGTACCACTGGAATCGATATATGTAAGGAATTATTTCTTATAAATGAACACCCACAAGAAGTTATAGATCTTTATCAGGATGGTAAACTTCATGAAGTGAAAGGTGGAATCTTTGAATTATGCACGGAAAAATATCCACAGGAAACATGTACCGCAATAGAAAAAATGTGGGGTATCTATAAAACTTATGCAACGGGTTTTTCAAGGAATGAAAAGTATTATGGCGGAGTTATAATTTTTTCAAATAATTTAATTGGAGAAGAAGATATCGACATTATTGAAGCAATTAGTTGCCAGGCTTCGTTAAGTATCCACCGGAAAACCGTTGAAAATGATCTAAAAATAAGTGAGAAACGATATAGAAGTTTGTTTTCCGAATCGCCGGTGCCAAAATGGGAAAACGATTTCAGTGCAATAAAAAAGGTGATTGACAAGCTCCATTTAAAAACCGCAAATGATATCAGAAAATTTCTCTCCAAAAACCCAAATAAAATTTTGACATGGATGAGGAAGATCAAAGTTTGCGATCTCAATCAGGCGGTGCTTGATCTCCATAGAGCAGCATCGAAAGAACATTTGCTCAATAATTTATTTTCCATTTTTGATCCGGAAAATTATGAAAATCTGACTGAAAGATTCGCCACCATCGCAGAAGGTAAAACAAAATTTGATTTTGAGATGGATATTTTTACCATGGATGGGGAAAAAAGACAAGTGTTGATTCGATGGGCCGTGGCGGCAGGCCATGAAGAAACGCTGGAACGGGTATTACTCTCTGTGATAGACATCACAGAAACCAAAAAGGCTGAACGAACTTTAAAAAGAATCAATGAAGAATTAGAACAAAAAGTACAGGAACGCACTACCGATTTAGCCAAAACCAATAGCTTATTAAAAAAAGAGTTGGAAGAACGAACCAGAATGGAGAAGGCATTGCAGGAAAGTGAAACACAATTTAAACTGCTATTCAATAAGATGACCAATGGATTTGCCTTATATGAAATCATTCTGGATAACAACATGAACCCATGCGATTACAAGTTTGTACGCATTAACCCCGCATTTGAAAAACTAACAGGATTATCAGCAGAAAAGGTGCTTGGAAAAAGAGCAAGTGAGGTATTAACCCAAACTGAAGATTATTGGGTTCAAATGTATGGAAAAGTAGCTTTAACAGGTAAAAGCATTGAATTCGAGAATTATTATCCCGAACTTAAAAAACATTTTCAAGTCAATGCATTTTGTCCTAAAAAAGGCTTTTTTGCAACTATTTTTGAAGACATCACTTTCAAGAAAAAAGCCATTCAGGCTATAGGCACAAGTGAAGAACGATACCGGACATTAGTGGAAAAAAGCAATGCACTGATTTGCGAAATAGATACCCACGGAAAATTTGTTTATGTTAATTCCAAGTATAAGGAAATTTTAGGTTATGACCCCAAAAACTTAATTGGCGACTATGCCCATAAAATCTGTGAACCCGCTATGCAAAAAGAATTTTCTCAAAAATTAAAACTGGCATTACAAAACTTTGAGTCCCAAAAGAATGAATGGTTGTTCAGATCACATTCAGGCGATAAACACTGGTTCAGTTGTATCTCCAGTACTTTTATTAACCGCAAAGGGGAAACCCATATTAACCAGGTTTCTTTTGACATTACTGAAACAGTAAAAGACAAAGAACAAATTAAAAAATATACCACTGAACTTAAGGACCTTAACGCCACAAAAGATAAGTTTTTCGGTATTATAGCACACGATCTTCGTAACCCATTTACCAGCTTACTAGGTTCCTCTGAGTTATTGTATAATCATGCTTATACCTACGATAAAGCCAAAATTAAAGAATTTAGCAGGCTTTTAAATGAAAGTGCAAAACAGGGCTATGCTTTGCTGGAAAATTTATTGGAATGGTCAAAATCGCAAACAGGCAGGATATCTTTTGACCCTCAGCAATTAAACATTCAGGAAATCATAACCCTGAGTATCCGGAATATTGAAATGATGATCAAAAATAAGAATATTCAATTTGAATCAGTAATTATCGGAGATAATCAGGTATTTGCAGATCCAAACATGCTAACTACCATTCTGCGCAATCTATTAATTAACGCAGTAAAATTTACACACCAAGGAGGCAAAATATCAGTCATTGTTCAACCAGGCAACGATAAAAAGATTTTTTGCATCAAAGACAATGGCATAGGTATTCCAAAACAAGATATTGATAAACTCTTCCGGATCGATGTTAAATATTCACAGGTAGGCACGGCTAAAGAAAGAGGAACGGGATTAGGACTATTATTATGTAAAGAATTTGTGGAAAAGCATGGTGGTACCATATGGGTCGAAAGCAAATCCGGAAAAGGAAGCGAGTTTAAATTCACCATTCCAAATTAATAACACTCCGTTGTCATTAATGGTCATTAACTTTGCGTCATTAATCGTCATCTACAGCTATTAGTCTTCATCTTCATCATAGTCACAGTGTAATGAAGCGAAGCTAATGACAACAAAGCTATGACAACGAAGTTAAATGACGGCGAAGCCATGTGACGCGAAAGCTAATGACAACGAAATGAAAATTATTTCCTAAATTCACCCATCTTTTATTGTCGAATTTTATTTTACAGTTTATGAAGGAAGCACCACAAGGCAATCCCGTTGTAGATAGAAATATTATCCTGGTAGTTACCATGGTAACGTCATTTTTTACACCTTTCATGGGTTCTGCTGTTAGCATTGCCTTACCAACAATTGCTAAAGAATTCTCTCTGAATGCAATATCCATGAATTGGATCATGATGTCGTTTCTGCTGTCATCAGCTATTTTTCTTGTGCCATTTGGTAAACTGGCAGATATCGTAGGTCGAAAAAAAATATTTTTAATTGGTAATATCATCTTAACCCTTGCTACTATTTTTTGTGCATTAGCAGTATCAGGAACCTCACTAATTGTTTTTCGTTTTTTACAAGGTATTGGCAGTGCTTTGATATTTAGTTCCAGTATGGCTATTATCACATCTGTCTACCCTCCTCACGAACGCGGTAAGGCGATAGGTTTAAATGTTACTGCAGTTTACTTGGGCCTTTCAGTTTCACCTGTTATTGGGGGCTTTCTCATTCATGTTATAGGATGGAGGAGTATATTTTATCTGAATGCATTGGCAGGATGCTTTATTATCTTAGCAATTCTCTTAAAAATGAAGGCTGAATGGGCAGAAGCCAAAGGGGAAAAATTCGATTTTGCCGGATCAATCATTTATATTTTTGCCATCTCAGCACTGATGTATGGGTTTTCCCAGCTACCAAAAGAATATGCATTAATATTGACGTTAACGGGAATAGCTGGCTTTGTTATGTTTGTAATGATTGAAAACTGGAGTGCTAATCCGGTTCTGAACATGCGATTATTTGGCCAAAACCGGAAGTTTGCATTTTCAAATGCTGCGGCACTAATCAATTATGCTGCAACATTTGCAGTAACCACCCTTTTGAGTCTGTATCTTCAATATATTAAAGGTATGAAACCGCAGCAGGCGGGACTTTTTCTCATTACACAACCGGCTATGATGGCTATTGCCGCATCTTTTTCGGGAAGGCTCTCCGATAAATACGATTCGGGAAAAATTTCCTCCATTGGCATGGCTTTGGTGGTGGTTGGATTAACTTTTCTCATTTTTCTCGATGCAGACACATCAGCATTGTACCTGACTGTAAGTTTATTGATCCTTGGGTTGGGTTTCGGTCTTTTCTCCTCTCCCAACACAAATGCAGTGATGGGCTCCGTAGATAAAAAATATCTGGGTATTGCTTCAGCTACGCTTGCCACTATGCGTCTTTCGGGCCAAATGATAAGTATGGCTATTGCTAATATGATTATGCACATATTTCTTGGCAACGCTAAAATAAATCCAAAGAATTTCAATCAGTTTATTCATAGTAATGGGGTATCCTTCCTTGTATTTGCAGGACTATGCGTCTTTGGAGTATTTGCAGCGCTGATAAAATCAAAAAAGGTTATAGAAAGTTAAACAAATGTAAGTATTGAGTGTTAATTAATTAGCGGTTAGTATTGGCGGTTGGCTTTTGGCTACAACAGCTAATAGCTAAAAGCCAACAGCTAACAGCTTTTCTATGGCAACTAAAACAGACAACAGTCAATCAGCAATTATCATCATCCGACTGATGGTCGGACTTGTTTTTCTATCGGAGGGAATACAGAAATTTATGTTTCCTCAAACCTTAGGCATTGGTCGTTTTGAAACTATTGGATTTCCCCACCCTCAATTTTTTGCACTTCTTGCCGGATCCTTTGAAATATTTTGCGGTATCCTGGTTATTTGTGGGTTTTATACACGTTTGGCGGCAATTCCTTTATTAATTGTCATATTAACGGCTATCTACTCAACCAAGATACCTTTTTTCATCCATAAAGGTTTTTGGGCAACCATGCATGAAAGCCGAACGGATTTTTGTATGCTCATGGGTCTTATTTTTATTTTAATTGTGGGAGGTGGTAAACTGGCAATTGACACCAAACTTAAAAAACACAAATGAACCAGTTGATGCTAGCTAAGATCTAATTGCCAACACCAAACAGACATTAGTTTTTAATACGTCCTTGTGTAGTTAAGCATATGTTATATCTTTGTGCCGATTTAAAATAAAAGTAACATGGAAAATGAAAGTAAAGAACAAACATTAGTGCTCATTAAGCCGGATGCACTAAAAAATTCTTTAACCGGATATGTATTATCCCAGTTATCAGAATTTCACACAGGTTTAAGGTTTGCGGGTGCCAAAATTGTTAATGTACACCCCATGCTGGCTGAGGAGCACTATGCAGAACATCAGGGCAAGGTTTTCTTTCCGTCGCTCATCGAATATATTACGGGAATATTGCATTATCCCAACGAACCCTGGAAAAGAAAAGTAAATGCTTTTGTTTTTCAAGGCAAGGATGCTGTTAAAGTGGTGCGGGCTATTTGCGGTCCAACCAATCCTCACGAAGCAAGAGATAGTAAACCGGGTTGTATCAGAGCGATGGGAACAGTGGTACCTTTAAAAGACGAAGCAGGTAATGTAGTTGGTAATAGAATGGATAACCTTATTCATGCGTCCGCCAACGACACCGATGCTGAAAGAGAAATTAAGCTCTGGTTCAGACCATGCGATATACCTCCTGCAATGCACGCTTATGCAACTGAAATAAGCGATCAACATTACTATTTTAAAAAAGGTACGCTATCTAACGATTATATACCGGGAAGCATTTGCTTATTCGCTCCGGGAGATTTAGTATGGAAGACCGATATTGAAGCACTGCGCCAAGGCTGTAAAGGATTACCAAGCGACGTCTCAATTCCTACCGTTGCAGCTAAATATTTGATAAATTTATTGTAAGATATAGTAAATTAATAAGTTATAAGAAAAGCGAAATAGTGAATTTCGCTTTTCTTATTTCTGAATAGCAGACATTTCATTGTCATTTGGCTTCCCCATCATTAGCTTCGCGTGATTAGTTTTCGAGTGTTTTCGAAACTTAATGACGCCGAAGGCGAAACTTGTCCGACTACCGGCGGATGACCATCAATGACGCATAGCTAATGACAAATGAAATGACAAAAAAAGTTTGGTCTGCGAACATTCGTACCGGAAAATGTGTTATTAATCGATATAAACATTTAACAAAAATAACAACATGGCAACAATTACATTAAAAGGAAACACTATTCATACGTCGGGAGAGTTACCGGCAGTAGGTGAAAAAGTTCCCGACTTTGAACTGGTTAAAAGTGATCTCTCCAGGGTTTCTTTAAAAGAATTTTTAGGTTCGAAAATAGTCCTTAACATTTTCCCAAGTATAGATACCAGTACCTGTGCAACTTCGGTAAGAGAATTTAACAAACGGGCAGCCTCGTTGCAAAACACGAAAGTACTTTGTATTTCCAGGGATTTACCCTTTGCCCAAGCCAGGTTTTGTGGTGCAGAAGGTATCAAAAATGTGATCACTTTGTCCGATTTTGTGAATGGCAATTTTGGCAAAAACTATAAACTGGAAATTGTAGATGGTCCACTGGCTGGATTGCTATCCCGTGCGGTTATTGTATTGGACGAAAAAGGCAATGTATTATACAAAGAGCAAGTTCCTGAAATTGTAAATGAACCCAATTACCAGGCTGCTTTGAATGCATTGTAAATAAAGAAAAAAAACAAAGCTGAAGTTTTTTACAACATGTAATAGCTTCAGCTTTTTTTGTTTCGAATGGATTTTAACTCATGCTTGAATCCCGGTTTTACATAACAGCTTTGCCATCCTTATCCAGATTAACGGTTTTAGTATTACCATCCTTTGTTAATTCAATTGAATAGTATTCCACTTTACCTGTAACAAGATAAATATCACCAACAGTCCATCCCTGATACTGACTTGAAAGTGCATCCTGAACCTCCTTAGGTAGCTGATCCTGCATCACTTTCGTTTTATTATCCTGTAATAAAGTACTTGCGTAGGCAAACTTGTTTACCTTACTTCCACTTACCTGTAAAGCAAAACTTCCAAGTAATGCCAGGGCCACGGTTACTAAAAATAGTTTTTTCATGATTTTCAAATTTTAAGGTTATGATAACTTTTTCAAGAAAAATGCCAGAAAAAAATAAATGATACGTAAAAAACAGTATTTTAGCTAGTTATGTATATACAGAAAAATATCAATCATTTGTTGCCGATGATTTCTTCCTCAGAATGTACAATTAAATGCTCAGGACCCCAAACCCCTTGAAAAAAAGGGCTCAGCTCGCGCGCGTTTCCAAACGCGTGTGGTTAGAAATTATCAGTATTACTATTAAGGCACGCGTCAGAGACAGCGCCAGCAGCTACTGGATATTGTGCATGGCTCTGAACCCCACCTTAAGGGTTTTTGAACCCTTTGAGGTCTTTTTGATAAAATCGTAACGATAACTTTGTACCCTCAGAAATCGCTCAGGGTACGGTCTATATTATGCCTGTGCCTTGAGCGGCGTCGGAACCAACTTTTTACTTGATACTTTTTACTTGATACTTTTTACTTTTTTGTATTTTTAGAA
>CAYZNC010000283.1:0-8923 GCA_964478555.1 uncultured Bacteroidales bacterium
TGCAAGGCTTAAAGGGCGAAATACTTTTTTTAAAAGTATAATCATTTTATCGTATGATTTTTTCTATCAACCTAATCTGGAAAATTTTCCGGACTACAGGTGGACTTTGATAGGAAATCTTGATATACGAATGAATAAGCTACTTTCTTTTCGCGTAAGCGCTGTTGATAGTTACGAAGCTATAGTAGCCCAATCGGTTCATAAAAACAACTTCAGGTTAACGTATGGACTTAACATCTCATTTAAATGATAAAATTATAAACACGAAAATTATGAAAACAAAATGTTTTATTCAGAACCCCATCTTGCTTGAAAAAAATCAACAAGAGAGCTTCATCCGGCCTTTAAAATTTAATTTTTCACGGATGAAACGCATTATCATCTTTTTAATGTTAATTTCCATTAATTTAATGATTTTTGCACAGGGTCTTCCTCCTATTTTTGAGTCAACGCCTAAAAAATTATTAAAAGCAAAAACCCTCACTGCTTTTCCAAAAAATACCTGGCTCGAAAATTTTGTAATTACTAAAAACGGCATCTTGTTTTTGACCAATTATCCTCAAGGCTTGGTGTATAAAGTTTCATCAGATGGTGCTAATAAAGAAATTTACTCAAAAATAAACGGAAAAATAGCTGGCATTGCAACTTTTAAAGACGATAAGTTCCTGGTCACAGGTTGGGATACCCTCGGTAAACCTTCTATTTTTCTGATAAACAGCGATAAAAAAGTAGATAAAATTGCGAGCATAGAAGGCGGCATGTTTCCCAACGGCATTATAAATTTTTATGGTGATACTTATTTAATAGCAGACTCTTATGCTGGCTGTATCTGGCTTTACGATGCTTCCTCAAATAAAGTAACGGCATGGTTAAAGGATAAATTACTGGAAAGGTCATCGGTAAAATCAGAATTTCCTGCAGCTAACGGATTAAAAATTTATAAAGGTTATTTATACATTTCTAATACGGAGAAACAAACTCTGGTAAGAGTTCCCATAATAAAATCAAAACCTGGAACGCCTTCTGAATTTATAAATAAAGTAAATATTGATGATTTTACTTTCGATGATACCGGAGACATTTATGCAGCAACCAATGTTTATAGTTCCGTAATCAGAATTACTCCGAAAAAAGAAGTTTCGATTGTTGCTGATTTATCGAGCGGAGTAGCTGGCAGTACAGCGGTTGCCTTCGCAAAAGACGCATCAGGAAAAAGAATTTTATATGTATCCACGAGCGGAGGAATGGCCTTCCCTCCTTCAACCGGGATTGAAGAAGGGAAGGTAGTTATTCTGTACCTGCAATAATCATTCGATTCATTTTAAACTTAGGAGGAACGAACTATGTCAGACAAACATGAAGAAGAACGGAACAAGGATTTCGTCAAAGCTCACTTTGTAGAGTTTGTAAATAAAAAAAATGCCGCAGTTATTTTCAAAAATATGACAAAAACATTTTACGATCATGACGGGCCAGATGGTGAACCAACTGATGCTGAAGGCGACAAAGCAATGATGGAAATGATGTACAGGAGGTTCCCTGATTTACACGTAACCATTGAAGATATTATTGCAGAAAACGATAAAGTAATGTGCCGGAACAAATGGCAATGGACGGATAACTCAACCGGGAAAAAGATGGAGTTTCATGGATTTGTGCTGTGGCGAATGGAAGATGGAAAAATAGCAGAAAGATGGGCAACCGTGACTTCGCCAAAAGAGGATAAATAAATCCTATTGCCATTATTGGCAGCAAGGCTTAGAAATCTACTTTCTTGGGTTGTAATTTGGTAAGTGAGACTTGAGGTTTGTCTAATCAGGAACACTTGCTTTTGAATAAAACATTACCTAAAAACAATATAAAATGAAACGTAACAAACTAATCATTTTCATAATTACACTTTTGGTTATTTCATATCTCCTTGAGTTATTCATAATACAGAATGGTGGAATTGAAAGTAAAACATTCAATAATATTGCTCCGATTATTATGTTTTTGCCAGCAATATTTACCATCCTTTATTTAATTATTACAAAAGAAGGCATCAAAAGTATTAATTGGAAGTTTGGGAGGCCAATTTATTTGTTATATGCTGCACTTATTCCAGCATGTTTTGCACTTTTTGCTGCAATACTTATTTCATTGTTCGGTTGGGGAACCATTACTCAATTTTCCTTTACACAACATGGAGTTACAATTTATGGAGGTAAATTTTTATTAGGCAAAGGGGAACAGTCATTGGCCTATTTTATTCTGAATTATTTTATAACTGTTCTTGTATTTTCACTAGCAATTGGAGTTTTGACTTTCGGGGAAGAATTAGGTTGGAGAGGGTTTTTGCAAAATAAACTGATAGCAAAAAAGGGAATGTTTTGGGGAATAGTGATTCTTGGTTTGATCTGGGGGTTTTGGCATTTCCCTTTAATTTTAAGCGGTTATAATTACCCCACAACTCCCGTTTTAGGTGCCTTTTTCTTATTCCCTCTCACGACGGTTTTCGCTTCATTCTTTTTAGCATGGCTAACCTTAAAAGCAAAGAGTTTTTGGCCGGCCGTTATTGCTCATGCAAGTGTTAATTCGTTTATTGGCTCATTTATATCTGAAATAAATTATACAAATAATCAAAATAGGCTCTTTGCGGACATATTTGTAGTATGTATCTGGGGGATAATTGCTTTGTGCTCTTATATTTCCATTAAATCAACAAAGCGACTCTAAACCGAGTTTATAAGTATAAAACCTTAGCAGAACGAGCGCGCAATCTAAGACTGCCCCGCCGGCGACAGCTGACAGGGAGAGCTGCTCACACAACTGTAGTGCGGCTTTACTCATAACATAATTGATTTAAAAGGTATTCGAGAAGGCTTGGCCATTCATATACAACGGTTCATTGAGATGTGGTCAACTTTTCATAATAGCTCAATCTTTAACAGCCTTATATTGCGTTATGAAACTTTGAAATAATGGAACTTGAATGAACATACTACAGCACTTTAAATAATCATTCCTTACAAATTTCTTTTTTTTCAGGCATCGTATAGAAGTTTTATGTTTCTCCTTTGTCTTACTTGTGTTAAAGCAAAAGTATGAAAACAATGGATGAACAACTAATGATAAGGTATATTCAGGGAGAATGTTCCGATGATGAAAAGACTATAATTCAGGAATGGTTGCTACAATCCGAAGAAAACCGGAAATTATTTTACGAAACTAAAGCATTGTGGAATTATAGTAAAGTAATGTATTTCGGTTCCGAAGAACAATTGAACAAGGCCGTGAAAAATCTTAACCGGAATATCCAAAGTGTTGAATTGCTTCGGAAAAAGAAATTGTATCTCCGTTTTGCTAAGTATGCGGCTGTTTTAGTTCTTGCAATGTCTATCCCGGTTGTTATATGGACTACCTACCAACATATAAATTCTAATTCCGGTTTAATAACCATAGCAGTGGCTCAAACGGACAGCAGTAAACTTATTACCTTAAGCGATAATACCCGTGTTTGGTTAAACAGCAACAGCAGTATTACTTATCCCCTGAAATTCTCCAGAAGTGAAAGAAATGTTACTTTTTCCGGTGAAGCCTATTTCGAAGTAAAGCATGATTCTCTGCATCCTTTCATCGTAAAAACAAGTAATGTGCAAGTAAGGGTTTTAGGCACATCATTCGATGTAAGAGCTTATCCTTCGGAAAAGAAAACAGAAACTACGCTTGTCAAAGGGCGGGTTATTATTCAAAATAAACGTGGCGAAAGCCTTGCCATATTAGCACCCGGCCAGTTGGCCGTGTTTGATAAAACAAGCAATTACTTATCAATTAGAGAAGTGGATGCTGAACAATATACCCATTGGCGGTATGGGTTAATTACGTTTGCCAATGCCTCCTTTAACGACATTACCCGCAAATTGGAAGAAGTTTACCAGGTACATTTTATTATGCGACATTCAGAGGCAGACCCCGCAACCTATAATTTCAGCTTCCGCAAATCGCAACCTATTGATAAAGTTTTGGATATGTTGAGTTTTATTGCTCCACTCAATTACAATATACAGGGAAAAGAAATTTATATAACATCAAAATAAATAAAAATCGGAGAAATGTTACGACCATTTCTCCGAAAAATTCAATCAATAAAACAAACGTGGTATTAATGATTAAACGATAACAAAAGTATGAAAAAAAAACATGGATTAGCAACACGAAACAGACATTTCGCGCAAGCACTGATGCGATACTCCATTTTATCCTGTCTGTTAATAGAAGTTACTGCGTACGGATTATTTGCCCAAAACCGGACAATCAGTCTAAATCTCAAAGATGTCCCGATAATCACAGTAATTGAAGCCCTAAAAAAACAAACAACCTATAGGTTTTCGTACAACGTTGAACTTGAAACCATATTAAAAGAAAAGAAAGTTACCATTAACGTAAATCAGGAAACGATAGAATATATACTAAATCTTGTGTTCAAAGCGACAGACATTGCATTTAAGGTTGCTGACGATAATATTTTACTCTCAAAAAAAAATTCCGGACCGGAAGCAGTCAAAGGCGACAAAATGCTAATGCAAACAGTCAAAGGAAGGGTAATTGATAAAGAAAGTAAAGTTCCTTTAGTTGGAGTAAGTATAGCTTTGGCAGGCAACCAGGCTCCTATTGGTACTACTTCTGACACCAGAGGAATATTCTCTTTTAAGGTTCCTGTGGGTATGCAAAGTTTTAAATTCACCTATATAGGTTATGAAGAAAATGAAGTCTCCGACATTTCGGTTATTTCAGGAAAGGAAACTTTTTTAAACATTGAAATGCGGGAATCTGTGGTTAAAATGAACGAGGTTATTGTTAATGCTGATAAGCAGAAAGACAAGCCTATTAATTCAATGGCCACAGTTAGCGCACGTCAATTAACAACGGAGGACGCAAGCAGATATGCAGCCGGATATTTTGACCCTGCACGTATGGTAAGCTCATTTGCAGGAGTTATGGCTGCCGATGATGGACGCAATGATATTGTTATTCGCGGCAACTCACCTATGGGGCTTTTATGGAAGCTCGAAGGGATTGAGATACCCAATCCTAACCATTTTAATAACGGACAGGGTGATGCAGGCGGAGTATTCAGTATTATTTCATCCGATGTACTTACAAACTCTGACTTTTTTACAGGAGCTTTTCCGGCGGAATATGGAAATGCAACGTCAGGAATACTCGACTTAAATATGCGAAAGGGTAATCCGGATAAACGCGAATATGGGATCCAGGTTGGGATGATTGGCTCACAGGTATCATTGGAAGGGCCTTTAGGCAAGGATCACAACATATCCTACCTGTTCAACTACAGATACGGTAATCTTCAGTTTTTAAACAAATTGAATTTGCTTGGTTTGGATAAAAACCAACAGCCTCCTGTTTTTCAGGATTTGAACTTTAATATTAATTTTCACACCAATAAGGCGGGTACTTTGTCTCTTTTTGGAGTTGGAGGTGTAAGTTCAACAGGTAAAGTTAATATCAGGGATTCCATTTCCTGGAAATATAATCCGGAACTTAGGGACGATCAGACAGAAGATCATAAAATGGGTGTTGTAGGTATAAAACATACCTATTTATTACCCAATAATAAAACTTTTCTGAAAACAATTGTTGCGGTTACCGACCAATATGACAGACTTGAAAATGGTATGCTTTCAAATAATTATCAGCATAAAATGAATGATAGCAGTATGTATAGTTATCCAACCCTAAGGTCAGCAATTACGCTCAACCATAAATTTAATGCCAAACACACTATTCGTGCGGGCCTTATTTATAGTCATCTGTTTTTCGACATTTTTGGAAAACAACGTCACGATACAATGTATAACGTTTACATTAACGAGAAGGGAGGAACCGGGCTCGCTGAAGCTTTTCTTGAATGGAAGTGGCGTTTAACCGATAAGTTTGAAATAAATTCCGGTATACACAACATGCTTTTCCTGTTGAACCACGATTATTCTTTAGAGCCACGTCTGGGACTGAAATGGCAGGCAAGCACCAAATCGTCGTTTAGTTACGGTTTTGGGTTACATTCAAAGGTTGAGCCTATATCTGTTTATTTTTCACAAGTAACGGCAACTGATGGAACTATTACCACACCAAATAAGGATTTAAAACTAACCAAAGCTATGCACCACGTCATAGGCTACGATTTGTCATTCTCGCCGGATTTGCGTTTAAAAGTGGAATTCTATTACCAATATTTGTACGATGTGCCTGTTATTGCCAATCCCAATAGTACATACGCTATAATAAACAGCCAATACGGAATACCCGATTCAGCACTTCAAAATAAAGGGAAAGGTTACAACAAAGGAATTGAGATTACTTTAGAAAAGTTTTATGCTAATAATTATTATTTTTTGATTACAGGTTCGATGTTCGATTCAAAATATAAAGCTGCTAATGGACAGACATACAATACCTATTTCAATACAAATTACCAAACTAATTTCTTGGCAGGGAAAGATTTTAAAATGGGCAAAACCGGGCAAAATATCTTTAGTGTCAATTTTAAAACACTTGTTCACGGAGGGTTCCGATACAGCCCCGAAGCGTTTGCAAAAACGCCATCCGGGCTTGGTTATCTTTATCCTGTTACCTCAGAAACCTATTCAAAGCAGACGCCCTACTACTTACGTTTAGATATGGGCCTTAAATACAGGCAAAATAATCCCCGCTATTCATGGATTATTTCGTTAGACGTGCAAAATCTTACCAATCGTCAAAATATCATTGACTATCAATCCACACTGGGCCCCCGTAATCAAATATTTCTTAGCCCTACAACCGGAATAGGAATAGTGCCGGTCCTTAATTTTAAAGTGGAATTTTAATAAAAACCAAGAATCCTATGTCTGGTGCAATTAATGATGCTTATAGCCTTTGAGTGGATTCGGAACACAGTTGATTTGGAAAATCAACTGTGTTCCGAATTTTAGCTTACTTATAAAAAATTATTGTGGCTGCCCTTTATTCTCCGTCAGGAATTTTACTAAACTTCCTTTCACATGACCATTCCATCCTAATTCACAATCATTATAACACTCAACCTCAGGCGTTAAACCAACGTGTGTCATTTTAATTTGCGTAGCATTGTTTTCAGCAGAAATCTCCCAAACCACTTTCGTGTCTTTCCATTCTTTTTTATCGCTTATCCAGTCCAGATTACAATCGGTAACATACCACACAATTTTTTTACCGGGAATGGCTTCGGTGATTTTGAAATCAACAAACGTTTCTCCAAACCTTACTTTAAAAGTGTCATTTTCATTCAGCGCTTTGCCTGTGAAATTTTTTGCCCACCAATCACCAACCATTGCAATTTTTCCATAAGTTTCCTTTGGCGTTGCATTTACGCTGATCGTTGCATTGTAATCTTGTTTTTTCATTTTATCAGATTTTTATTGTTATAATTATTTCCCTTGAGATTAATGATGATTCAAACATTTCCGACATTCTTTAGTTCGATGAATGGAGACCCATTCGATTCCCTTCAGAGTCGATAAATTGAGCAATATATCCAGAATCTGCATGATCACTATTTTTTGTTTTAGGCATTAGAATTTTACCACCCGCTTTTTCAATTTTTGAAAGTGGTATACTCAGGTCTTCTTCTCTGTCCAGATAAATGACGGGGCCTTTTGTTGAATTTTCTGCAGGTTCGTACCCATTGCCTTCAACAATTGCACCACCACCGCCTTTTGCATCCTTATCAAGTGGAAATATTGCGTACTTTCCTCTTGGCATTGGAACTAACATCATTTCAACATTGAAAATTATTTCGTAGAACTTCTTTGCTCGCTCGAAATTTTTAGCGGGGATTTCAACCCAATAAATACTGTTTCTCATTTTATTTTGGTTTTAATGGTTTATAAATACAATTCTTTATCAGTGTTAATCTGTATTATCTGTGGTTTGTTTTTTTATTTACTTTTTTACCGCAGATTCACACAGATTTTCGCAGATAATTTTGTGCAAGTGATGTAATAGTATTTTCATTTCTAATTCTTTCTCTGTGTTAATCTGCGTTATCTGTGGTTTGTTTTTTTATTTACGTTATAATTTTTTGCTCTCTCGAAATTTATTGCGGGAATTTCAACCCAATAAATACTGTTTCTCATTTTATTTGATTTTAATTGTTTATAAATACCATACAAAGTACAGAAAAGTATGGGTGGGGTTATTGTAAAAATCGGAAGTGTTATTCTTTGTAAAATAATGTGCCGAAATGGTTGATTTTACTATCAAAACCGGAATATGTTAAACCGGTGAAGCGCTTGAAATCTTTAATAAAATGAGATTGATCGTAATAAAAGTCGTAAAATTCATTTTTCATAAACGACACTTCGTCCTTCTTTGCAAACGACTGATAATATTGTTTGAACCGGATAATTGAAGAAAGATTTTTGGGACTTACGCCTAAATTGTCGATGAATTTCATATTTAGCCATCGGCTGCTATACCCAGTTTTCCGCTCTAATTCATGGACGGTGATTTTTCCCTTTGATGTTATTATTTTTTCGATGCAATATTCAAAAATAGCATCCTCCTGATGATGAAAAAACTGTTTTAGTAAAAACTGCTGTAACAACCCTATTTTACCTTCAACAGATTCGGCATTTGCTATATACTCTTCTAATTGCCTTGCTTTATTGCCTAAAATATCGGTAAGTGGATGTATTTGGTTTTTGATTTCTTTAAGTGGCAGATGAAAAAAACGGTAAGCTCCCAGCGGACTAAACTCGACGCCCAAAGTTCCTGTTACCTTATCTTTTTCTATATCTAAGACATAAGGAACGTCCATGAAACCAGCCAGCGAAATGCTATTCTCTTTTGAGAGTTGATTTTTTCCATCTATTTTTGATTCCACTCCGTTGCGAAACGTTAC
>CAYZNC010000284.1:0-8901 GCA_964478555.1 uncultured Bacteroidales bacterium
AAGTAGTTAGTAAGACCCCCTCGGTTAGATAGCCGATGGAGGATTATGCTGCTAAAGTACTTTTAGAGAAGAATCAGGATGTGCACAATTTAGTCAGAGATGTGGAGGATTTGTGAAAAGAAAGGATTTTTGGAGAATCATTGGGAAGTATATAAAAACGCTGCTCACACGCATTTCGTAACACATGCGGCTGAGAAAGGATTATTCTTTTATTACTTCATTCCTGTATTGCGATGGTGTTTGGTTAAAGCATTGTTTAAAGCAACGGGTAAAATACCGGTAATCGTTAAATCCAGTCATTTCGGCTATTTGAGAAATAGTATGATTGGTTTTAAGAATCATATGAGCTGCTTTTTTAATACGAAACTCTCGGATAAATTCATTAGGCGAAAGATCAGTCAAACTCTTTAGCTTTCGATAAAGTGATGAGGTACTAAGGCAAACAAACAACTCAATATCACTGATAGTAAGGTTGGCGTTGGTATAGTTTGCTTCCATATAAGCCACCAGACGATCCATAAACTGTTTATCGGGCGAAACATACGCTGGCTTATCGGGAGTTACCTCCCATTTCGCAAGTGATGACCGGTAAAAATCCTGCAAACGCTTTCGTTGTGCAAGCATGTTTTCAACTCTTGCTTCGAGGTAAATAGCGCTGAATGGTTTGGTGATGTAATCGTCTGCACCTTGTTCCAAACCTGCCAGTTTATCGACCATCGTAGTTTTTGCAGTAAGGAGAATAACAGGAATATGACTGGTTGTCAGATTATTTTTAAGCTGCTTTGTTAATTCAATGCCATCAACCCTGGGCATCATAATATCGGAAATGATCAAATCGGGGATAATGGCGGATGCCTTATCAACACCTTCCTGACCGTCGGAAGCTTCAACAACCTGGTATTTTTCAGATAAAGAATTTACAAGAAATGACCGTAATTCAGCATTATCTTCCACTACCAACAGGGTTATATCCGGATTGGTTTCATGCCGGACTTCAGTGAAGGGAATTACTTCGCTAACATCAGTGAAGGATTGCAGGATACTTTTACCGAAATGATCCTTACCCGGCAAAAAACCAACTTTAATGCGGGTTCCAAGCCCGGAGGAACTTTCAACCTCAATAACAGCCTTGTGCGCTTCGGCTATTTTTTTTGCAAAAGCCAAACCAATACCTGTACCGGATTGCAAGGAATTATCGTTACCTGTACTTTCATATAATTTAAAAAGGTTCCCTTTGATCTTCGGAGAAATCCCTTTACCCTCGTCCTTCACAGCCACAAAAACCCTGGAATTCTCATGATAGGTGCTGATTCGAACGATGCTTTTCTCAGGCGCATATTTAAACGCGTTGGAAAGCAAATTATAAATAATCTTTTCAACTTTATCCTTATCTGCAAATATAGTCGCACCATGCAAATCGTCAGTAATTTCAATTTGTAACGATCGTTGCACGGCAATATCGGCGTAATATTCGCAAACTTCAGCGGTCAACTCGCTCAAAATGAATTCTGTTATGTATAATTGAACGCCGGTTTCCTGAACTTTTCTGAAATCAAGAAGCTGGTTCAACAATCCTACCATTCGGTCAATATTGCGTTTCACCAATAAAAGCTGAGTTGAAACAGGTTTGGAAAGTGTCCCGTCTTTTAATATCTTCTCTACCGGAAGGGCAATTAAAGTAAGCGGCGTGCGAAGTTCATGGGATATTTCCGTAAAAAACTGAAGTTTGGAGTCGGTCAACTCTTTTTCCATTTTCACCTTATTTTTCAGCTTAAATATGGTGAAAAGAATAAAAGAAGCCAACAGGATAAGAAGGAAAAGCAAAACTGCATAAATCATGTACGCCCATCCCGATTTCCAAAACGGAGGAAGTATCTTTAAATGAAATTCCCGTTCGTTTTTAACCCAAATACCTTCACTGTTTGTCGATTTCACCTTCAGGGTATAATCACCGGGTTGAAGCTTAGTAAAAGTTACGCTGCGTTGTTTCTGAATCACGTATTCACTTTTGTCACCACTCTCAAGCTTATACGCATAAAGAATATTATCGGGGTAACGATAATCGAGTGCCGAAAACTCAATGGTAAATACCGATTGGTTAGCGTTCAACGTTATGGATTTACTCAGGTTGATATCTGTTTTCAAGGGAGAATCATTCTCCTGTGGCCGAACTTCCTTATTAAACAGCAGAAAACCTGTAAATACAATGGGCGGCACAAACGTACTTTGAGGCACAAACGACGGATCGAAAGAATAGATTCCCGTGTTGCATCCAAACAAAATGAAACCCGAATGCAGCGTTAAACCAACAGATTCGGAAAAACCGGTATTGACAATGCCGTAATTCTTTCCAAAAACCTCGCTCTGACCTGTTTTCACATCAAATTTTATAATTTTGTTTTCAGAGCTGATCCAGATTTTACCGAATCTATCCTCTGTCATTCCCATCACAATATCGGCTGAAAGGTTATTTAACGAATTGAATGACGCAAACACAGGTTTCTGCTTTGTTTCGTCCAACACATTTACCCCGCCACCCATCGTCCCCAAAAGCACTTGTCCTTTGGAGGTTATAAGAACTTTGCAAACATCGTTTGCCGAAAGGCTTGTTGGATCACTAACATTACGACTGAAAGATTTAAAATGCATTTGACCCGGCTCTACAGACATATCATTGCAAAGCAAGGCTCCATTAGTGGTACCAATCCACAAAATTTTCCCACTGATGCTGATGCTCCTGATACGGGCATTAGCCTTTAGTGGATAACCTTTCAATAAATTAAAACCATTGATGAATTTTACCTTTCCGGAACTTTCATCCGCATAATTTACCCCCCCGCCAAATGAGCCAAGCCAAACTCTACCAAACTGATCTTCGCAAATGGTATAAATCGCATCAAAACTAAGGCTGTATAAATCTTTCGGATTATTTATAAAGTGTTCCATTTCAAAATTAAACCGACCTTGCTTCCTTTTCAAACGGAAAGCGCCGTTACCTTTTGTACCGAGCCACATATCGCCTTTGCTATCCTGAAAAATCGTATAAACCAACTCCTGAAATTTAGCAGGCTCGTTTAAGTGTCCTTTAGTTCCTAATTGGCCTAATAACTTTTTTTTTTGGTCGAACAAAAGCAAATTGCCAGTGCGCGTAGCGACCCAAAGCACCCCGGAACGGTCCTCACATACTGCCCTAACCTCATTTTCAGCCACTCCTCTGGAACCGGGTTTAGGTTTAAACAACTTAAAGATGGTTGGGTAAAATGTAATTTTCTCGATACCACGAGTAAAGGTACACATCCATAAATTACCCTGAACATCGCTGTAAACGGAGTATATGGCGTTAGAAAACCAACGGTCAGGATCGTCAGGAAAATTATGGAAAGCATTTAGTTCTCCAGCAGCCCTGTTGTAATATGAGAATCCTCCTCCCCTCGGATAAATCCACAGTGTACTATCCTTGTCCTCTAAAATGATAGAACGGGATCGTGCTAAATAAGCACCGGTTTTATCTGCCTTCATGGTCAGCCATTTAAAACTGAAAGTCTTCGGATTGAAATGCAAAATTCCATCCTTTTCTACTGAGAACCAAACTTCGCCAAACTTATCCACATAACTGCTCTGAATCATGGTTCCCTTTAATTCGGGTGTATTATTCCTGTTAAAATGATTAAATGTCTGGTCGACGGGGTTATAAACAAAAAAACCATCGGTTACCGTTATTAGCAGAAAACGTTTATCATGCAAATAGCGGATAGCGGTGATGCCCGATGAAGTTGGCAATTGTTTCACGACAAATTGCCCATCTTTTCGGCAACAAACTATTTTTCCTCCCGATGCACATAGCCAAATCTCCTGATGAATACTTTTTGCGGAAAAAAAGGATAATTGCTCAGGCCCCTGATGATAGTGTTGCTGAATAGACCCATCGGCTTTTAAAAGGCTAAAACCTGATTGTGTGAGAATATAAGTTCCGTTTTTATCTTCATAAATGCTGTTTATGGTATCAGAAGGCAATAGTTTGCTCTTGCGGTCGAACAGCTTACAAGTCACAGAAAAGTCTTTCGGGTCAACCATAACTTTAAAACAGCCAGCATCTGCAGTAACAATCCATAAATTACCTAACGAAGTGTTTACCAAACTGGTAACACCTCGATTAAAGCCTCTGTACATATCAACTGACTGAGGCATGGGCACGAATTTCTCGTCCCTTTTATCAAAGCGGTATAAAGTGCCTTCACTTGTTCGAATCCACAGAAACCCATAAGCATCTTCCGTAATTGATTGAATCCGGTCGGAAAGAAGGCCATTCTGATTTGCGGCGAGAGCTTTGTAGGTTTTAAACCGGTATCCGTCAAACCTGTTTAGTCCGCTATTGGAACCAAACCACATAAAGCCCTGTTTGTCCTGACACATGGTTAGTACCGAATTCTCCGACAAGCCATCGTTGGAGGTGTAATGATCCCAAATGCCGCTTACCTGCGAAAAAATTTTCAACCCAAACGTTGCAACCGCCAGGCAGAGAAGTATTTTTTTGTAAACAGGTTTCATATACGTGTTTAAAGAGACTTTAATAGAAATGATTACAATAAAATAAAAGGACCTTGGCATCCTTATCGAAATTAGTAGTATTAGTATGGTAACTATCCCAGTTATCCAAACGCTGTCATTAAGTAATATCTGCATAAAAATAACAAAAGAAATTTCAATATGTAATGGGTCAAAAAAATAAAATGATGTAACATTTTCCCAAAGTTATGTAACATTTAAACGGAATAGAAGTAGTAATTTCGTACCCTTTACTTATAAAATAAATAATTATGTACAGACCTTCAACACCATCGAGAATTGACCAGAAATGGAATGAACAGAAAACAAAACTTCAAAATCGTTTTGCAAATTTGACGGATAAGGATTTAAAATTCGAACCCGGTAGAAAACATGAAATGATAGAACGCGTTGGCATTAAACTTGGAAAAACCGAGGCCGAAATTGATCGAATATTCAATGCTCTTTAATTATTCAACATAATTTGCCGATTCAGAAAAACACAAATCTACCAACCTTTCATCCTCTGTGATCCTCTGTGCCCACTCTGTGACGCTCTGTGTAACTAAAAAATATTACACGGAGGAATACAGAGAAGACACTGAGTGACACGGAGAAAAACAATTACTTCCGAATTAAAATCCCATTTGAACAACTACGCCTAAATTGTGTTATTATTTAGCCTTAGTTTGCAACAACTTTCAATAGTAAGATACTCATTATTTACATTTAATTATCTGACAATAAATTAGGAGTATAAAGTTGTTGAAGAAACAGGCAGTATAGTAGTACAACTATGAATAACACTTTTATAAATCAAAAATAAGCAATATGAAAAAGATCGGAATCGTAGCCGTTATGGCTTTATTGTTTGCATTTAAAACAGCAGACACTGCAACCTGGACATTAGACAAAGCCCATGGAAAATTAGGCTTTACCATAACCCACCTCATGGTGTCGGAAGTAGAGGGATGGTTTAAAACCTTTGATGCAAAAATTACTGCTTCCAAAGAAGATTTCTCCGACGCTGTTGCAGAAATGACAGCAGATGTAAACAGTATTAATACTGACAATGAGCAACGCGACAAGCATTTGAAAAGTCCCGATTTTTTTGATGTCGCAAAATACCCCACCATTACGTTTAAAAGCAAAACATTCAAAAAAGTGGGTGATAAAAGTTTTAAAGTAACCGGCGACCTCACCATGCATGGGATCACAAAAACCATTGATTTGGATGCAACTTACAGAGTTGGCACAAACCCTATGAACAAACAGGCAATTACAGGGTTTAAAATATCAGGTGTTGTAAAACGCAGCGATTTTGGTATCGGTACTTCCATGGCATCTAATTTATTGGGTGAAGAAGTTACCATTGTTGCCAACACGGAATTTGTAAAAAAATAACCGCATAAAAAGTTTGCTATAATAGGTGCCGTTTAGGGACCATAAATTTATAGCAACAGTTTAATAATTAGTAAATTAGTCCCGCATGGGACGTAATATTTCCAATATGAGCGTTCATATGAAAAATTGCGTCCCATACGGGACTTTTTATTACGATTTAAATTAGTAAATTGAATTTGATTTTCGTTGATTAACTTTGTGGAATGGAAGGAAATGTAAATCATAATCGGGTTGATGTAAAGGAAATAGGATTGGTTTTATTGGATATCGGAGCAATTCTTATGAGTTCAGGAGCCAATACTACCCGTATACGCACTACTATTAGCCGCATTTCCGAAGCCTTCGGTTATAGCACAGAGCTACTCGTTACCCATAGGGCAATTATGCTTTCGGTAACCGACAGCGCTCATCATAGTTTTTTCAGTAGCTTGAAGCGCACTTCCCCACATGGCGTAAACTTTAAAGTGGTTTCCGGTATCAGCAGGATGAGCTGGCGAATTGTGGAAGAGCAATGGGATGTCGAACAAATTAAGGTTGAATTAACCCGGCTCGAATCGATACCACAATATCCACGCATTTTAATACTATTACTCGTTAGCCTTGCAGGTAGCTCTTTCTGTCGCTTATTTGGCGGACATGTGATTGAAATGGGTATTGTTTTTATAGCCTCCTTTGCAGGATTGTTAATCAGACAGGAAACAATTAAAAGGAATTTTAACCCATACCTGTGTGTCTATTTTGGCGCTGTAACAGCTTCGCTGATTTCAGGATTATCCGTTAAGCTTGGTTGGGGATCAACGCCTGAAACGGCTTTGGCCACGTCTGTATTATTCCTGGTCCCCGGGGTTCCTTTAATTAATATATTTATAGACTTATTGGACGGAAACCTGATGAACGGCACTTTGCGGGGTATCAATGGATTGATTATTTCTTTTTCAATTGCGCTGGGACTTTTAACAGCGATGATAATTTATCAGATATGACAATGGAATGGTGGTTGCTTGTTGAGAAAGGAATCTGGTTTGGACTGGCCTCCTTGGGTTTTGCAATACTTTTTAATGTACCGCCAAGAACACTTTTGCTGATTATGGTATTAGCGCTGATTGGCGGAATGACCAGGGAGATTATGCTGCACTTTGGCATTCATGTTATTTTGGGAACATTTGCAGGAGCTACCATAATTGGGCTCCTTAGTGTATGGACTTCCCATCTAAAACATACCCCGCCGCTGGTGTTTTCTATCCCTGCAGTAATTCCAATGGTTCCCGGGGTACTTGCTTACCGTACCATGTTAGGGTTTATCAAACTAGCCAGTGAACACATAGACACATCGGTATCTCAAACACTAGCTGAAACTACAAGCAATGGTTTAAAAATGACATTCATATTGATGGCCCTTGCTGTGGGGGTTTCGGTGCCAATGCTGATTTCAAGGAAAGAGACTTTCAAATATTTGTTTGAGCCAAGGAAAGATTCTGATAAAAATTGAAACACAGAGGAACATAGGTAACCTAAAAAAAATGGCTCACACAACACATGAGATACATCAAATTAAATAAAAACTGGAATGCTGAGCCGAATACTCCGGAACCAAGTCTATCAAAGACTGAGAACGATATTAAATTAACATTCGCACTCAATCCATTTATATTCCCACACATTGATGAAAATGATAAAGGCGCCCTTGAGTTCGTTAATGTTTACGCATATAGATTAGGCCCTCCTAATAACGAGGGATATTTGCAGAGACAATTCAGATATAAGAATGACCAATTGCCATGGGGAGAGTTTTATGAACTGATCGATTCAAATTGGAAAATTGATTTTCCTGAGGATGAAATAATTTTAAACGATTCGGTGAGTAAAAATAAACTTCGACACTTTATCTTTTTCCTCAGAGATGAGACTTTTGAATGTTTGGCAACCAATTATGAGTTTACTTTCATTGATACAATTTCAGAAAAGCTGGAAGAAAAATATCCAAAAGGATATCTAAATCATTATCTGGCCATGTTTGCCTCTCAATTTGACAAACCAACTATTGATAATTATAAAGTATACACTGACTTGTACATACAAATGGAAAGTAAAAAGGAGTTTGAGGATTTGAAAACAGAAATTAAGCATATTCAAAAAAATAATGACCTGAAATCATTTGTGAAAATTGCTAATTATTACGGAATTGTGAATTTTAGAGAAGACCAATTAAATGAAATGATCAGTGTGATTGAAAAATTCAAATAGATAAGTAGAAATTCACTATTCATGAAAAAGATCGCAATTATTACAGGATTAATGTTAATCTTCTATGAATGAAATAAAAAAGAAAATATAAAGAATACCCGCACAACATTGGCAATGATATTTGAAGAACAATAACAAGTTTAACTAAAAATGTTGTGCAAACAATTTATTGATTTTATCCAAGTTAACATGAAAAGAATTTCAGTAATAATTACTGCACTTTGTGTACTGATCCTGGGTTTGATTTTTCAGGCACCATTTGAAATTGCCAATCGTTCTATCGACAGAATTGTTACAATAGTTTTCGGTCTGTTAATTTTGCTTATATTCTATATAATTTATCGTTGTTCAAAAAGGATTAAAAATAAGATCGGTAAAATAATAAGCTATATAATTCTCATTATTTTTGCAATCCCATATCTATGGATAATATTGTATGTTTTCTTGTTTATTACTTTTGAAAATTACCCATTGTACGAGGATGTCGCAATTTACACAAGTACCACCGGACAGACTATTGTTTCTCAATATCGGGAAACGAGTGGTTCCATCCTTGATTGTCAGGAGAAAAGGATCTTTTATGATTCTCAAAAGGGATTTAGAATTTCAATTATATGGCATAAAAGCTGGATGTCTGGATGGTGGATCGAAAAAAATCTGAAAAAGCACACCATTAAAGCTGTTGACCTGAATGATGAAAACAATAAA
>CAYZNC010000285.1:0-8893 GCA_964478555.1 uncultured Bacteroidales bacterium
TAAATTATTAATTGTTCGGGTCTATCCTAATCCAAGCATAGATGGCAAAATTACAGTTGATGTTTCTTCCTTGAAGGATAGTAAAAGTATTCGTATCTCGATCATTGATTTAAAAGGTATTGAGGTTTATAATTTGATTGTCTATAGTCCAACGGTATATAACCTGGATACAAAACTGCCCAGGGGTTATTATATCATCCGGATCAGTTCAAATACAGAACTTTATTTAAATAAATTAATTATTCAATAGGGTTTCAAAATTCTGCGAAAGAAATTGTCTCAAAATTCGAATTACTTGTTTCACGCAAAGTGCCATGAATGCGCTAAGACCTTTGCGTGAAAATTAACATCTAAAAACCAAAGAAATGAAAAAGTGTATTTTAAGTTTGATAGTGATCATAACCCTAAATAATGCATTTAGCCAGGTTCAGCCGCTCAAAAGCTTCCCTTTATCATCGGTACGTATTGCTGAGGGGCCTTTTTACCAGGCTCAACAGGCCGATATGAGATACATGCTGGAACTTGACCCCGACAGACTTCTGGCGCCATTTCTGATTGATGCAGGTTTTGAACCTAAAGCAGAACGTTATGGCAATTGGGAGAATACGGGGCTCGACGGCCATATCGGAGGACATTACCTGTCTGCCTTGTCATTTATGTATGCTTCAACGGGCAATGATAAACTATTACAACGCCTCAACTATATGATTGACTGGCTTGCCAAATGCCAGGAAAAAAATGGCAATGGTTACGTTGGGGGTATTCCTGATGGAAAGACGATGTGGAAGGAAATAGCTGTAGGCAAGATTGAGGCAGGGAGTTTCTCATTGAATAATAGATGGGTACCTTTATATAACATTCATAAACTTTTTGCAGGTTTGCGCGATGCATATATTGTTGCCGGCAACAAAAAAGCCCTTGATATTCTTATCAAGCTTACCGATTGGTTTCTGGACCTTACTAAAAACCTGTCTGACGACCAGATTCAAAAGATGCTTCTTAGCGAACATGGTGGTTTAAACGAAGTATTTGCAGATGTATCCGAACTTACCGGTAATAAGAAGTACTTAGATCTTGCTCAAAAATTTTCCCATAAATTAATTCTTCAACCGTTGATTGAACGACAAAATAAACTAGCCGGTCTACATGCAAATACCCAAATTCCAAAAGTGATAGGGTTCGAACGTATTTCCGAATTGACGGGCAATAAAGATTGGGCTAAAGCAGCGGAATTTTTCTGGGAAACTGTCACCGAAAAATGGACAGTATCCATTGGGGGCAATAGTGTAAGGGAGCATTTTAACCCGGTTAATGATTTTTCTTCGATGGTTGAATCAAACCAGGGCCCAGAAACCTGTAATACTTACAATATGCTCAGGTTAACAAAACTTTTGTTCCTGTCAAGTCCCGATTGCACGTACATGGATTATTATGAAAGGGCCTTATACAACCACATTCTTTCTTCCGAAGATCCGGTAAAAGGAGGCTTTGTCTATTTTACGCCAATGCGCCCTCGTCATTACAGGGTTTATTCTCAACCCCAGGAAAGCTTTTGGTGTTGCGTCGGTTCGGGATTGGAAAATCACGGAAAATATGGAGAACTCATTTATGCTCACAACGACAAGGACATCTTTGTAAACCTTTTTATTCCTTCCAGCCTTGTGTGGAAAGAGAAAGGGATTTCGCTGGTACAACAAACAAAATTCCCTTATGAAGAATCTACCGACATAAAACTCAAACTGGAAAAATCACAAAAGTTTTCAATAAAGATCCGTTATCCAAGTTGGGTCGGGAAAGGAGAATTAAAAATAATGGTTAATGGAAAAGAGATACCACAGGCAAACATACCTTCTTCCTACGTTTCAATCGATCGTAACTGGAAATCAGGCGATAATATCACCATCAGATTACCTATGCAAACAAAAGTTGAGTATCTCCCAGATGGTTCATCATGGGCATCTGTTGTTCACGGCCCTATAGTATTAGCAGCCGTGACTGACACAACTGATCTGGTTGGATTGTGGGCTGATGGCAGCAGAATGGGCCACGTTGCCAATGGTCCTTTGTATCCTGTTGAACAAGCGCCAATGATTGTCACCAACGTAAAAGATTTCTCTTCCGCTGTCAAAGAAGTAAGTGGGAAGCCGCTTACATTTACAATGCGAGACGATATTTACCCTGACAAATACAAAAACCTTGAATTAGTGCCCTTTTTTAGTATACAGAGAGCACGGTATGAATTGTATTGGCCAGTTACAACATCTGATGAGCTTGAAAAGAAAAAACTGGCGCTCCATGAGCATGAAGAGAAAATACTGGCGCTCGAAAAGCAAACCATCGATCAGGTTGCTCCCGGGGAGCAACAGCCTGAGTCAGATCATAATTTTAAAGGCGAAAAAACCGAATCGGGAATTAATGCTGATAAACACTGGCGAGACGCAAAAGGCTGGTTTAGCTATGATTTAAAAGACAAAAACAAAGAAGCCAAAAAGTTAAGCGTTACCTATTTCGGGTTGGACAAGGGACGGATATTTGACATTATTGTTAACGGCACTTTACTGGCAACCGTAAACCTGGACGGCACTTCAGGCAACAAATTTTTTGATGTAAATTATGACATCCCTGATATTATGATTGATCAATCAAAAAATGGTGAAATCAATGTGAAATTTATTGCGCACGAAAATTCAATTGCAGGAGGGGTCTATTACATAAGGTTGCTGAGATAGGTTGGATAATTTAGGCAAAAGGCAGTGCTATACAAGAATGTTTTTTAACCTGGAGGGTTTATATGTTTATAGAAAGGATTAATCAGAGAAAAAGTTCGACCCCAGCTGGGGTCGTATCGCATATTTCAAAATATTTTCTATAAACATTCAATACCTCCGGCATTGAAATGCAATTTCATCTATCAAAATCAATCTTTTCACATCTTGATTCACCACCAATGATGACGAAGCCTTTACATAAGCCCTTTAATTATAACAAACTTATATCCCTTATTTTTAAATCCTTTACGAAAAATAACCGGAGGGAGCAACATATACTGAATATTTTATATTTTAGCCTGATTAAATTTAGTTTCCTTCCTCATGGATGAAAAAGAACTTTTTCTGTGTATTCAGAAAGGTGATATCAGGGCATTTGAATTGCTTTTTCATCAATATTACGGAGTTTTATGTTCTTCAGCTGAAAAGATGCTTCAAAATGCAGAGGTAGCCGAAGATATTGTTCAGGAAATGTTTTCAAAATTTTGGGCCGAAAGAGAATATATCCGGATTGAAAATTCGTTAAAGGCATTTTTGTTCAAGTGGGTAAAAAATCGTTGTATTAACTACCTCAAACACCTCTCTGTAATTTCTTCTTATAAAGATGCGGTCCTGTTTTCCAACGAAAATGAAGAAACGGAAGATTTCGAAGAAGAGTTAATCATTGCCATTTATGCAAGTATTCAACAATTACCCCCTCAATGCCAGAAGGTTTTTAAGATGAGTCGCTTTGAAGGATTAAAACATAAAGAAATAGCTGAAACACTTGGTATATCAGTTAAAACCGTAAAAATCCATATAGGAAAAGCACTGCGCCATATTAAGGAGTCCGTAAAAAAGCCCATTGATTAGGGTATGGTGCCGTGGTCGCATAGTCTTGTTTGTATTGCTTTCCATAGACCTCTCCGGGGTCGTGCTAACGATGGGTTAAGTTTTTCAGCAGCTCACTAATGAATGATTCGAAAATTTTAATTCTCCTTTGACAAAAGCCTCCTCCATTCGGCGGATTAGGATAAATTACACAAAAATTTCACATTTTTTTTAATAACGGATAGGCCTTTTTAAAGTTTAGGATGTCATACGAATGTAAAAAAGAAAAATGAAAACAATTTTTTCAGAGCAAGAATGGGACCTTATTATTACATTTCTTTCAGATGAGGCAACTGCTGCGGATGCAAAGGTGCTGGAACAAATTTTAGTGGACCCTTTAAAAAAAGATTATTTCGAGGAATTAAAACTCACCTGGGAATTATCATCCAAAGCTGCTAAATATGAACATTTTAACAGCGGCAAAGCTTTTGGGAAATTATCCCTGAACAAATTCCAAAAACACGATAAGGTTATTGCTTTAAAAACACTCCTGAAAATTGCAGCAGTTTTTGCAGTTGTGATGGGGACTCTTTTCTCATGGATATTGGTAAAGAATAGAAGTTTCAATAGTTCAAAAAGTACAAATACGATCATTGTTCGAAATGGAGAACAATCCCAGGTGATTTTATCTGACGGTACTAATGTATGGCTGAATTCGGGAAGTAAATTAATCTATCCATCATCTTTTAATGGCAAAACACGCGAAGTATCGCTTGAAGGAGAGGCCTACTTTGACGTTACTCACAATAAGAATAAGGCGTTTGTTGTAAGCACGAAAAACATTAAGATTACGGTTTTGGGCACGGCATTTAATATCAAATCGTACCCTGATGACTATAAAGTTGAAGCAACCCTGGTTCGTGGATCTGTTACCATTGAAAAAACAGGTACAGGTAAGGATGAAGCTCCTATTGTACTGAAACCGGGAGAGAAAATAACCTATGTATTTAATAACATTCAAAAAACATCACCTTCTAATAAAGCAAAAATTGAAAACACTCAGACCGATTCAAAATCAGCCTTTATTGCCAAAGTAGATCCCATTCCTATTACATTATGGAAAGAAAAATCGTTGATTTTTGATAACTCATCAATGGAAGAAATGGCAGTTACCCTGGAACGCTGGTTTGACATTAAGGTTTATCTAGCCGATGATACGTTGAAACACTACCACTACAAAGGAAAATTTGAACATAACGAAAATATTTTTCAAGTGCTGGAAGTGATAAAAATTACGACACCTATTACTTACGATTACAAAAACCACAAAGTCACTATTAAACTACTAACTAAAAACCAAAAGCTTATGACAAAATAACCCCTACAAGAAAAATCGGGAAATGTTACGAGCATTCCCCGATCTGCCACAGTTAACTGCTAAGAAACGTGCTACCGTTCTCGCTTAGCTATTTTATTAACCATTCAATTACAAAGGTATGAGAAAAAAAACATTCCAGGGAATTTTTTGCCTTAATAATTCCTTGTCTAAATTATTACTAACTATGAAATTAACTATTCTACTAATCGTTATTTTCACCCTTCAGGTATCAGCAAATGTCCGTTCCCAAGACGTAAAATTGAATTTGAACCTTCAAAATGGAAGAATCCAGGATGTATTCGATCAAATTGAAAAACAAAGCGACTTTAACATCTTTTACAAAACCGATGAAATTGATGTCAACAAGCCAATTACAATTACTGCCAAAGACATTACTTTATCAGAATTGTTAAACTTAATAGGCAAAGAAACAGACATCAATTATCGGGTTGTTGATAAGATAATTGTGATAACCCCAAAAGGCTCGAATTTGCTTTCCCAACAAATGAAAATAACAGGTGTCATAACTGATGCCAGCACAGGTGAGCCGTTGCCAGGTGTTAATATTATTGTTGAAGGTACAGCAGTGGGCGTAACTTCCAATTTAGATGGTAAATACAGCATTGAAATTACAAGTACTAATGCAATACTGGTATATTCTTACATTGGGTACATTTCTGCAAGGATGACCGCAGCCGGTCAATCAACCATAGATTTAAAATTAACCCCTGATATTAAGAAATTAGATGAAGTGGTGGTGGTAGGTTATGGTACTATGAAGAAAAAAGATCTAACCGGATCCGTTGCAACAGTTGATGCAGGGCAACTTAAAAAATACGCTTCAAATGACATTTCACAAATGTTGCAGGGCCGTTCCTCAGGTATTTCAGTAACAAGTGATGGAGAAGCAGGAGCTACCCCATCTGTTAGAATACGAGGTTTTAGTACATTCGGGAATGCCGAGCCCCTTTATGTAATTGATGGAGTTCCTATTTCAAGTCCTCGCGATTTTAATCCCAATGATATTGAGTCTGTTTCAATTTTGAAAGATGCTTCTGCTGGTGCTATATATGGATCCGTTGCGGCGAATGGCGTTGTACTTATTACTACCAAACATGGTAAGAAGGACACTCCACTTAGAATTGACTACAGCGCTTATTATGGTACTGATAAGGTTTGGCAAAAGATGCCGGTGACAAATCGCGCTGATTTTCAAATGCTACAAAATGAAATGCTGATTAATGGTGGAAAACCGATTTATCCTGGTAACGACCCAACATCGCCTTTTTATAACGATACCACGGATACTGATTGGCAAAGGGAAGCTTTAAAAACAGGAACACGCCAAAATCATAACTTGAATTTTTCAGGAGGTAGCAAGAATACTACATACAATATGTCTCTGGATTATTACCATAGCGATGGTACGCTTGTTGGGAATGGCCCACTATACGACCGCTATTCTGTACGCATAAATTCAGAAACTGAAAAGGGCATCGTTAAAGTTGGAGAAGCCATGTATTATACTCATTCACATCAGGATGGACTCACAGCTTCTTCAGATTATTTAAGCGGTGGTCGTCCTCCAATGATTGGTGATATTGTAATTGCGCAACCTACCATATCAGTGTATGACCCCAGCCGCCTGGGCGGGTTCGGTGGAACACCGATTGACGGTAGTCAGGGTGTTTCCCTTAATGTGGTTGGTTTAAACAGTTTAATTAAGAATTTAACTGATGTGGACCGCACATTAGCCAATGTTTGGGGAGAAGCTAAAATTTTTGAAGGTCTGAAATACAGAATTAATCTAAGCTATGACCGAACAAACGTTCGCGATCAACGATTTGAACCAATGTTTGACCTTGGATATTTCTTCAGAAATTTATCTACGTCGAGGTTGGATGATAACAGCAGAATTTACACTACAGGATTGGTTGAAAATACCTTAACCTTTGAAAAGGCATTTGGGCAGCACAAATTAAACGTATTGGTTGGTCAAATGTATCAAAAAGGCAGTACTGTAACACAAGGCGGACATTCTGAAAATTTAACATATCCTTACTATCCTGTTTTAGATAACGGTAGCAATAAAAGTTCAGTTGGGAATGAAACCTATAATGCTTTATTTTCATACCTGGGAAGAATTAATTACGAATATGGCGACCGGTATCTGATTACAGCTACTGCACGCAGGGATGGGTCATCACGTTTTGCTCCTGTAAATCGTTATGGGGTTTTCCCTTCAATTGCGGCTGCGTGGAAACTTCAAAATGAACAATTCTTTAAATTACCAACCTTTATTTCTGAGTTAAAATTGAGAGGTAGCTACGGGCAATTGGGTAATCAAAACATTGCCGATTACCTGTATGTTGATAGAATTAACCAAAATCTGCCTTATAATTTTAACGGAGTAAAAGTTATGGGTTCCTCACAAACACAGATACTTTCTCCAACTATTCGATGGGAAACCACAACTTCCGGTAATGTTGGTTTTGATGCAGGTTTCCTGGAAAATGCAATTGAGTGGTCTGTAGAATACTATAGCAAAAAAACTACGGATATTTTAGTGGGAGTTCCCATACCGCTAACTACCGGTGCAGTTAACACACAAACGCAAAATGCCGGAAGTCTAAAAAACAGTGGCTATGAATCTAATTTAACTTATCATAAACGCAAGGGCAAATTTGTTTTTGATGTGTCTGCAAATATAACTACCCTAAAAAATGAAGTACTATCCTTAGGTACAAGCGTTCCGGTTAACGGTACTTTTTCACGAACTGAAGTAGGGCGTTCTATTGGTGAGTTTTACGGATATGCTACTGAAGGTATTTTTCAAACCCAGGCTGAAGTTGATAATCATGCTTTCCAGGCAAAATCGGACAATAAACCTTCCAGCATGAATAGCACATCTCCAGGGGATTTAAAATTTAAAGACCTGAATGGAGATAACATCATCAATGATCAGGATAGAGCATACTTAGGCAGGGCAATTCCCAATCTTTATTATGGGTTAAACCTGGATGCCAGGTTTATGAATTTTGATTTTACTTTTAATGTATCAGGAAGCTCCGGAAATAAAATTATGAGCCGGCAGTATACGGAATTAATGCATACTACCAACTACATGAATTACTCTACAGATATGTTAAAAAGATGGACACCTAATAATCCAAATAATGACTATCCGCGGTTAATACAAGGTGATCCGAACGAAAATAGCCGAATGTCCGATCGAAAAGGCTGGTTGCAAAATGGAACATACCTTAGAATTAATACTTTATCTCTTGGCTATACCTTGTCTAAAAACCTGATCAAATATGTTTCGTCCGTTAGAATTTACGGGACATGTCAAAACCTTTACACTTTCCAATATTACAAAGGCTTCAATCCTGATTTTACGTCAGGCGTGTGGAACCCCGGGTGGGACAATGGTTCATTTCCAAAACCACGAACCATTATGTTTGGCATACAAGCAAGCTTTTAATTGGTCATTAACTCATTAAAATATTTACAATGAAAAAAATAATATTGTTTATAATTCCCATCATGCTTCTGATAGGATGTAGCAAGAATCTAGATCTTAAAAACCCAAACGATTTGAATACTAGCGCTTACTGGAAAACTCAGGAACAGGCTATAGCCGGAAACATTGGTGTTTATCAGGCCCTTATCGAAGAAGGATGTTACATGCACTGGACTCCGGTTCTTACCGATGGTAGAGGTGATGATATTCAAGCGATTAGTCCGTGGCTTAATTATCAATGGATCTCTAATTTTACAATTGGAAATCACTCAAATGATCCTTTTCAGCAAATGGTAGTTTGGGAAGAATGGTACATATTAATTTTCAGAGCTAACCAGGTATTGGAAAACGTTCCAACAATAAAAATGGACGAAAATCTTAAAACACGCATAATTGGACAAACTCTTTTCCTTC
>CAYZNC010000286.1:0-6954 GCA_964478555.1 uncultured Bacteroidales bacterium
GTAATAAAAGCAAAAAGCATGTTATTAGGATTATATGTTACCCGACAAAGGTAATAAAACATTATTATAGCAGTTTAATTTAAAGTTAGTAAGTTTGCATTTTAAAATTATTTTTTGCAAAAAGTAAACATCTATGATTTGTAACTCACAAAATGATATTAACTTAATACCAATCATTCCGGAATCTCAAAAGCAAGTGTGTAATTTATTAATCCAAAATTTAAAATTTATTAGACTTGCCTTATTGCCCGCAATAATGTTGGTGTTACATAGTTGTGCAAAGCCAGGTATGCCTACCGGAGGCGTCAAAGATATTACACCCCCCGTGGTAGTTGAAAGCAATCCTGAAAAAGATGCTACCAAATTCGAAGGAGATAAAATTACGATCACGTTTAACAAATTTGTTCAACTCAAAGATCTGATCAAGGCTTTTGTTATTTCTCCACCCATGAAAAAGAAACCTGAAATTGTGATCAGGGGCAAAAGTGTAGTCGTTAGATTTATGGAAGATTTAAAGCCTAATACTACCTATCGGTTATATTTTGGTGATGCAATCGTTGACCTGCACGAAAGTAATCCGCTGAGAAACTACGATTTTGTTTTTTCCACCGGTGATTACGTTGATTCACTCTCGTTACGTGGACGAGTATTAAATGCTTTCGATGATATGCCTAATAAAGATGGGATTTTTATAATGCTCTATAATAAATTTCAGGACAGCATTCCCCGAAAACAACTTCCAATGTACATTACCAAAGCTAACTCTGAAGGTTGGTTTACAATAACGAATATAAAGCCCGATTCCTTTATGATATTTGCCTTAAAGGATTTAAATCAGAATTATCTTTTTGACAATCCGTCGGAAGCCATTGCTTTCTCTGATACTATCATACATATAAGCACCAAGTATTACTTGCCCAAAGACAGTTTATCTACCAAATTGGACACCATGCGCTCCGATTCCCTCAGGAAAGTTACCATACCATTCAAGCCACAGGTTGAATTGTATTCTTTTGTTGAAACCAATTTAAAACAATATCTGAAAAAATATTCCAGATCACTACCCGAAAGAATCGATCTTTTATTCAATAATCCATTGCACGATACGATAAATATTACACCCCTAAATTTCAAGAACAAAGATTGGCTATTGAAAGATCACCCGATTAAAAACGACACATTATTAACATACTGGATCACAGATACTTCAATCATTCATAATGACACGCTCAAATTAAAAATCACATACCCCGTTTTGGATAGTCTGGCGAATTATAAACCCAAAAATGATACTGTAAAGTTGGTTTATAGAAAGCCGAAGCCAAAGGGACGTGCTTCTAAAACACCGATAATTACTACACTTCAAATTGATTGCAGTTGCACTGAAAAGCCAAATGTCGATCTCAATGATAAAGTATACCTGTATGCCCAATATCCGATTTCAGCCATAGAAATGACTAATATGTACCTTTATAAGTCGGAAGAAGCCAAAAAAATTCCCGTAAAATTCAAGCTGGTTCACGATAGCGTTCTTTTGAGGCGATATGAAGTGAAATTCCCCCTTGAACCAGGTTACAGCTATTCTTTAACAGCAGACTCTGCGGCGTTTACAAGTCTATATCAATTGGCTAACGATTCAATATCCTGGGGTTTCAAAACCCAGCGGGATGATTACTACGGAACTATTAAACTAACCGTTGCAAACGTTCATGAACATATGATTTTGCAACTTATGAATGATAAAGATAATCTGGTTACCCAAAAAATTATTAACAAAGATCAATTGGTTGTCTTTGATTTTCTTGCCCCAGGTAAATACAAGGTCAAAGCTATTTATGATACAAATAAGAACAAGATTTGGGACACCGGAAATTTTAAAAAGAAAATACAACCGGAGCGGGTTTTATATTTTAAAAAAGAACTTTCCATACGTTCCAATTGGGATGATGAGGAAAAGTGGACCTTGGAATAAAATGAGGAGATTCCTCATTCCGATCAGCGGGAGAAATTTCCATGCTGACGCGCTGTCTCTGACGCATGCCTTTTTTTTAATCTTACTTAGTTATAATTACCGTGCCTCCGCTATCCGGTATAGGCACATATCCGATATTTTGATCTGTACAGAACCGTAATACGGCTTCTTTCGCACCCTTATACATGTCGTTATTGAAATCATGAATAAACAGATATCCTCCTTTTTCAAGTCGCGGATAAAAATAATTAAGACCCGCCAGTATAGGATTATGCAGATCGGCATCGATACTTACAAAGCAAAACGTATCATCAATACCAATCGTGGTATCCGGGAAATATCCTTTTTTGAGTATGCAATTTTTAGGATTAGCCATTTTACTTAACACAATATCAATGCTGGTATCCGAAAAGTCCTGATTAGCCTGTTGAAAACCACCCGTTACTTCCTGTTTCATGTCTTTTGTGTCAAATCCGCTGAATGTATCAAATAAATACAGGCTTCTATCCGCGAATAAAAAATTTAAACGCCAGGCAAAATCACCTTTATAAACGCCTAGTTCGGCCACACTCCCCTTTACCTTATTATTTACAATTTCTTCATAACACAAACCCAGTGTTGCAAACCTCATATAATCAAAATTCGCAGGAAGTGCCTGAGGTTTTTTCCGAAATGTTAATGATTTGGTTAAGAAGATTTTTTTTGAAGATAAAGCTTGACTTAATTTTCTGAATATGAATCTTATTGCACTCATAGAAAAAGTTACTTGAACATTTACCCTCCCTGGGTACTAAAAGATCCTTTTAACTGAATTTCTTTTGGGGTTATATTAAGCACAGGAATGGTGGCCTTATTCAATATCTGTTGCGCATGATTTCCAAGAATTAAATTGGTGATACTACCTTTTTGCCCCGTAATAATGGAGATCATATCGGCCTGCACGGAATTAGCATATTCAACAGTAACATCCGCTAAATTATCACCTGAAAGAGATTGATTGACCACATTAATATTCCCACCACGTAAAAAGTTAGTCACTTGCTTAGAATACGCATGTAACCGTTTATGCGTCTTTGAACTTCGAGAAGTGGCTACTTCAATAACATGTACTTCCGAACCAAATAACTCGGCAATATTTGCGGTTAAAGGAACTTTTTGCCGCGTATCAGGATTGATGTCGATAGGTAAAACAATTTTATTAAATGAAGTTGGCACAGCCCCTTTGCGAATAGCTATAACAGGCTGAGTAGTGGCCGATATAATTTTGAAAGCGTTGCTTCCAATAAAAAATTCCTCAAACCCCGATGCCCCATGTGTGGACGCTGTAATAATTCCATCTTTGTACGATTCTGCCTGATTTACCACTTCCTCATAAACCTTGGAACCTTTTTTTATGATATACCTTAACTTCGAGCTATTTTGAAGCATAGGTGTAAAGTCCTGGACAATACTTTCAAATTTCTCTTTAGCCTGACTGTATTCTTCGCGAACAGCGCTTGGAAAACGTTCAATCGTTGTCTTTTGAACGTAAACCATTTGAATGTTAACATATTGTTTAGTCGAAAATAGTATGGCCAATTCCAGTCCTTTTAATGAATCTTCTGAAAAATCAATTGGCACAATAAAATTTTTTATCATGACTGAAACTATTTTGTTTAATTAGCTAAGTTAATGATTAATTTTATAATAAAGAATGCCTTGGCCGAAAAAATGTCCTTCGTTTGCCCGGGTTCAGCTGAAATTGGTTGCAGCAAGTTAAATTTTCTCTTTCTCAAGTTCCTTCGCCCTGTTAATAGGGATATTCTTGCCATTATAATACGAAACGATATAGGCATCCTTAAAACCATATTCACGAATCTTGTTTAGGGCTTTTTCTGCATCAGACATACGATTAAACAGACCAGCATAGTATTTGGTGATATTTCCGTGTTGAAGTGTTTCTCCGTAAATAGGTACAATACCTTTAAAACGTTCAGGTTCCACAGGCTTGGAAAATGCTCCTAACTGAATCTGGTAAATAAGCCCGGCGGGTAATGCATGGTTAATGGGTATTTGCACCGATGCGGAATAAGGTGATTTAGCCATTACCTTAAACTCATAGATAACAATTGGTTTGGTTGGTTTAACCAGTTTTTCCGTATTTTTTTCGGGAATTTGTGCTTTTTCATTCAAAGTAACAGACGTATCGTTGTTCTTCGTCTTTAAAGCATTTTTCACCATTTCGCTGGTAATCCGTGACGAAGTATCATTTTTGGTATTTTTATGCGAAGCTTTTTCTTCATATGCCCTGACTTTTTCATACAGCTCATCAGCCCTATGCTGTATAGCTTTTGAACTTTGTTGAAGAGAATAGGCTTCTTTCTTCATATAATCCTTCTCTTCATCGCTTTTTGAAACTTGTATGCGCTGCCTTAAATCCTCAGCAATACGATTCAGCGAATCACTCTTTAATTGGTATCGCATAGCAGCGTTCAAAAGATTGTTATATTCATCCTGATTAAGTTCTTCAGGGTAACTGTGCGAAACCGGCTTTGGGGTTTTAACCGTCTTTGCAGCGACCACCACTTCCGGCGTTTTTTTTACAACCGGCTTCGAAGGTAATAAATGGGCCATAGAAGCAAAATCAATGTTCGGTGATAAATCAGTTACCGGATACTGATCAGCAAAAGAAATCGTATAGACAATAAGCTTACTGCCTGAAGTCTCGCGATTTGATGCAAAATAGGCATGGGTCTGATCATCCGACGGGACAAATAAAAAATCGTCGTACGGAGTATTAAAAGGAAATCCTAGATTTACCGGTGCCGACCAACTTTTTGTATCAGGATTAAAAACAGATTTAAAAATGTCATATCCTCCCATGGAATTATGGCCTTTTGATGAAAAATATAACGCTGACTCACTGGTATTGAAAAACACATAATCCTCATCAAAAGGCGTATTCAGGACATCAAGCTTCTCAGGTCTCGACCACTCGTCATTTTGCAATAGTTTCGTTTGGTATAAATCCTTACTCTTACGCACACCAGTGAGGCTTTCATAAACAAACTGCTGATTATCGAGCAATGCCGGAAGATAACACCATGTACTACGACCTTTAGATTCGGAGAAAAGAGAACTCTTGACTGACTTTTCTATAAATTTTCCATTTTTCAGATATTTGTTGTATAAGCTGAATAACTCATGCTGATCAATGGTATCTGCTTTAAAAATTTCGAATGTGTGTGTTTTTTCAAGCAGCGTTTTCCCATTTCTCGCCATATTAATGTGCATTTCGCACTGCCATTTTTCTTTCTCTGCCCGATCACCGAATTGCTCAAATTTAAGATAAGCACTCAGGGCTTCGTCAAACTGATAAGTATAGTGGTATGCTTTACCCAGAAAAAAATATACATTGCGGGGAACAGGCTTTTCAGAAGCAAAAAGCAAATAGTTTATCGCTGTTTTAAGTTCTGTGTTAGTTAGCACCATGCATGCTCCCGAATAATACTGATATTTGGCGTCTTTTGGAAATAAAGTAACCATTCTTTTAAAGATAGGTAATGCCTCGGAATACTTGCCCTCTTCGTATAGTTGCAAAGCCTGTTCCTGTGGGCTAAACTGGCCATAAGCTGAAATAATTATTCCGAAACTAAAAAGAAGCACCCATTGAAATCTCATTGCAAACGCAAATTTTGCCCCAAATATAAACTTTCCAGCGCAGAATATGTATTTTTTGAACAGCAGGTTATCGCAAACTTTAAAAAAATGGGTATTGGCATCCAAGAAATTAAATGCGTATTTCGTGAAGATAGAATCCGTGGTTAGGCGTTGACAATATAAGCTGTTAGAAACAATGGCTATACGCAACTGTTAAAGCCTCTTTTTTAAGGGGTTTGGGGTCAAATTGAGTCACTAGGAGTAAAAAGACCTCAAAGGTTTCAAAAACCTTTGAGGTCTGAGTTATCTGTTAATCCATTGGCAATGTGGACAGGTACATTAGCCAGCCTAGATTTTATCTATAATCTTTTTCCTACTACTTCCCAATCTACTAGTTTCCAGAACGATTCGATGTAATCAGGACGACGGTTCTGATAATCGAGGTAATAGGCATGTTCCCAAACGTCGCAGGTAAGAATCGGTTTAAACCCCTTTTTCAAAGGATTACCTGCGTTCGATTCCTGAATAATTTCGAGTGATCCGTCAGCATTCTTTATCAACCATGCCCATCCTGAGCCAAAAAGGGTAGCAGCGGCTTTGGAGAACTTTTCTTTAAACTCCCCAAATGAACCAAAACTTTTCTTTATATCATCACTTATCTTACCAACCGGTTCCCCTCCACCTTTTGGAGAAAAACTCGTGAAATAGAAAGTGTGATTCCAAACCTGGGCTCCATTGTTAAAGATTGGCCCTTCGGCTCCCATCACAATATCTTCGAGCGTGGCATTTTCAAACCTGGTTCCGGGAACCAGATTATTGAGATTAGTTACATAAGCCTGGTGATGTTTTCCATAATGGAATTCCAGAGTTTTTTGACTGACGTGCGGTTCAAGCGCATTCAATGCATACGGTAAAGCTGGCAAAGTGTAGCTCATTGATTTTATAATTTAGAGGTTAATAATCTGATATTTATTGAATTAATTAGTCGTATTTCTTCATTCGTTAACTTTCAGACCAAGGTCCGGTTTTTTTACTTTATCATTAAAATTTAGTCTTAACAAATATAAACATAGGCCAACTTCTCTTAAACAATTTATTTACTTTTTAGTTTAGTTATTTCATTTATAATGTTTCTCATTATAGAATTTGATAAATAAGACAAAGTTAATGACACCGAAGTCATTACTATATGTCTTTGAATTAGTATGTTAAACTATTTTTTTTTTCATGATAATTCGATTGTTTTTTGATTGTGATAAATCTATCTTTGTGAACTTTTATAAAATAGAAATCAACTGTTTAGTATTTAGTACGAGGACTATAGATGAGTAAGAAATTCAAAG
>CAYZNC010000286.1:7054-8864 GCA_964478555.1 uncultured Bacteroidales bacterium
AAAGAAGATATAGGTAAAACCATAAGCATTGCTGAGTATAATAAGCATTGCCGTGAAGATGTAATGAAATATACTGACCTGTGGGAAGATCTGACTGAAAAGATGGGTTATTGGGTGGATATGCACAATCCTTATATCACTTACGATAATCGTTATATTGAAACACTCTGGTGGCTTTTAAAACAACTTTATGAAAAGGGGCTGCTTTATAAAGGGTATACTATTCAGCCATATTCTCCTGCTGCTGGTACAGGTTTGAGCACACATGAGCTAAATCAACCCGGATGCTACCGCGATGTAAAAGATACGACCGCAGTGGCGCAATTTAAAATGATAAGAAACGAAAAATCGGAATTCCTTTATAAGAACGTTGATACTGATGTTTTCTTCCTGGCCTGGACAACCACGCCCTGGACTTTACCTTCAAACACAGCACTTGCTGTGGGTAAGGATATTGTTTACGTTAAGGTTCGTACATTCAATCCATACACAGGCATTCCGGTCACGCTGATTTTAGCCAAGGAATTACATGCCAACTATTTTAATGCGAAATATGCCGACATGGCGCTTGACGATTATAAAGAAGGCAGCAAAGAAATTCCCTATAAAATACAGGCTGAATATAAAGGTTCTGAATTCAACGGCATACGATACGAACAACTGATACCCTATCAGCAACCTAAGGAAGGTGACGCCTTTCGTGTAGTGTTGGGCGATTTTGTGAGTACTGAAGATGGAACCGGCATTGTGCACATTGCTCCAAGTTTTGGTGCCGATGACTTCAGGGTTGCCAGAGAAAACGGAATAGGAGCTTTAACCCTGGTGGATAAACAAGGTAAATTTGTGGGAGGTATGGGCGAATTTAGCGGCCGGTTTGTAAAAAACGAATACGACCCCAACCTAACTGAAGATGATCCCACCGTGGACCTGGATATTGCGCTCATGCTCAAAAAAGACAACAAAGCATTTCGTATCGAAAAATACGTACATACTTATCCCCACTGTTGGCGTACCGATAAACCTGTTCTATATTATCCGCTTGATTCATGGTTCATCAAAACAACAGCTTTAAAGGAGCGAATGAGTGAGCTTAATAACACCATCAACTGGAAACCTGAATCAACCGGAACAGGCCGGTTTGGTAAATGGCTCGAAAATCTTCAGGATTGGAACCTTAGTCGTTCTCGTTTCTGGGGAACTCCCTTACCTATATGGCGTACTGCAGACGGAAGTGAAGAAATTTGTATTGGCTCCGTAGAGGAGCTTAAAAATGAAATAGAAAAGTCTGTAAAAGCAGGGATAATGATGTCAAACCCTCTTGGTCATTTTGTGGCTACTGATAATTCAAAAGACAATTACGATCATTTTGATTTGCATCGTCCCTTTGTTGACGATATTTTACTGGTGTCTCCTACTGGAAAACCAATGAAGCGGGAAGCTGACCTTATTGATGTTTGGTTTGACAGTGGTGCCATGCCTTACGCTCAGCTACATTATCCCTTCGAAAACAAGCAATTAGTTGATAAACACACAAAATTTCCCGCTGATTTTATTGCAGAAGGCGTAGATCAAACCCGTGGATGGTTTTTTACACTTCATGCTATTGCCGTGATGCTCTTCGATTCTGTGGCCTTTAAAAATATAATTTCAAATGGGCTGGTACTCGATAAGAACGGCAACAAGATGTCCAAACGCCTTGGTAACGCTGTTGATCCGTTTGAGACAATCAGGAAATACGGTTCTGACCCTTTACGGTGGTACATGATAACCAACGCTTCTCCCTGGGATAATTTGAAATTCGACACCTCAG
>CAYZNC010000287.1:0-8806 GCA_964478555.1 uncultured Bacteroidales bacterium
ACCCCGCACATTGCCTTTAAAAAACAACTTCCTTATAATATGGAAGATACATCTTGGTTTTACCGCAGAAATTTTTACCGTTTTAACCCTGAAGTGAATTTTAATTATACACCAAACACCAAACTCAACCTGGTTGGTGGTGTTGGCTATTACTATGATTATGCCAAGGATGAGGACGATAATCCGGATGATATATTCAGGAACAATAAAAAAACGATTGACTATTTTAATTATTCAGTATATGCGCAAGGGCTTTATAAACTAAAATTTATAAATATTGTGGCCGGGGGAAGATTTGACTATCACAACCAGGCCGGTGCCAACTTTGCTCCCCGGGTTGGATTAACCAGTGTAATGCACAATTTTCATTTCAAATTACTTCTTAGCAAATCTTTCCTGACACCTTCGATCGAAAACATTGATATCAATCCATCCATTTCGTCGGAAAGGACTACTGTAATTGAAGGTGAACTTGGGTATAAATTAAATACCAATATGCTATTAACTGCCAATATTTTTGACGTTACTATTAAGAATCCGATTATTTATGAATACAATCCTTATACAAAAGAAGACTCCTATCTGAATTTTGATAAAACAGGTTCAAAGGGCATCGAGTTTCAGTACGACATTCGATATTCTGTTTTTTCACTAAATACATCCTATTCTTTTTATAGTTCCAATAATAAAAATACGGTAAATTGTTATAAAGTTTTTCTAAAAGATGGAACGCTAAAAAATAATATTTTACAGGGAATGCCTTCCCATAAAATAACTTTAGCAGGTACTGTTAACGTTACTAATGCATTGAGTATTTGTCCTTCATTAGTAATATGGGGTAAGCGCTATGGTTATATAAATTCAGACACTGTGCAGGAAAGTACAAGTGTTACACCTATCCTTAACCTTTTTGTCAATTATGAGGGATTACTCATCAAAGGTTTTTCGCTGGGTATAGGAGCATACAATATTTTTAACGAAAATTGGTCGTTCATTCAACCTTATGCTACATCTGAAAATGCTACAAAACCATATCCAGCTTCAGGCAGAGAAATTCTTGTTAAGATATCATACAATTTTGGTAAAAGGAAAACACATTGAGATATTTGATCTGGGGTTCTCCCAGGTTTAGTGGGTTTTTCGAGTAATGTCGTGAGAAAAACGAACCACTGATCCAATTGCGAAAGCGTGGAAAAATGAAGACAAACTCTTTTTTCACAACAATAATAAATTCATGCTAATTTTTAAATTAAGCACTTTTGAGACAGGACAGTTTCTTTTAGCCTCCTCGGCAATTCCCTCGATTGCTTCTTTGCTTATTCCCGGAACTTTGGCTCTCACTTCAAGATAGGAATCGCTGATAACGCCATTGTCGAAAGTAATAGTTGCAGAGGTTTCAATACTATCTGGTGTAAAACCGGCTTTGCCGAGAGCCGAACTTAATGCCATGCTGAAGCAACCTGCATGTGCTGCAGCAATCAATTCTTCCGGATTCGTTCCTGTTCCTTCTGCAAAGCGGGAATTCCATGAATATTGCAAATCTTTTAAAGCATTGCTTTTTGAAGAAATATGTCCTGTACCTTCTTTTACGGAGCCATTCCAAACAGCTGTTGACGTTCTTTTCATCGTAATAGATATTAATTACAGATTACATCATCCAAAGGAAACCCTTTGGGATCCTTATTTTTATTCATACTTTTGGGTTTCAAGAACTTTTTACAAATAAAAATGCAAAATATAAATCATACACAGCTGTAATTGTTCAATGATGAACCTGTTATTTTTTATAATTGCAGACATTCTTTATCATCAACAAACATTCTGATGCCTGTTATTGTTGTTAAATAGGTTAAAAATGAGTTAATTAACTTATAATCATTTTTTAATAAATTATTTTTTAAAAACCGCTAACTTATGAAGTACAAAAAACCTTTGGTAGTATTGCTGTTGCTGGCTATTATTTTAGTTATCGTTCTTTATTTCAGGGGAACAATTGGAAGAAGTAATACCCCGCAAAACAATGAGGTTAAATACGAAGAAAGCACCTTTCTGCTCACTGTTTTTTTGAAACATGATCAAAGCAAAACGCTCGATGAGATTCAAAAGAAATTAAGTGAAACGGGATTTTATAAAAAGTTTCCACCGGAAGGCATCGAGATCGAAAGCTGGAAAATTGTAATGGGTATTGGTCAGGTGGTAACATTAAAAGTTCCAGCAAGCCGCTTGCGTGAGGTAAATACCGCATTGGAGAAAACAGCCTGGGGTGCTTACCGAACCGAATTCTACCCAAGTTATGATTACCTACCTATTTATAAAGCAATGAAGGATAGCCTTAAAAGAATGGGCAATCCGTAAGAGAAGCCAATAACACATAAAAAGTGACCACAAAGGCATGAAGTACACTGAGAAACACAAATTAAGTATGCAAATTCTTAGTGCGATTTAGTGATCTTAGTACCTTACTGGTAAAGAAGGCTAATTTCGTAAACCTTTTAAAGTCAAATATGTTTAATTCGGGATGGTAGAAAGTAATGACCATTCTTATTAAAATATTGAACAATTTGAATAATCGTTTACTAAAGGTATCATGAGAAAAGTCAAATTACAAATGCAACTATCCATTGATGGCTTTGTTGCCAGGCCATCAGGTGAATTGGATTGGATGACATGGGATTGGGACGATGAATTGAAAAACTACGTTAAAGTAATAACAGATTCGGTGGATTGCATTCTGCTCGGACGGAAACTTGCGGAAGGTTTTATACCTTATTGGGAGTCCGCAGCCGACAATCCCGACAATCCCGAATATGAGGCCGGCAAAAAGCTGCACGAAATCTCCAAAGTTGTTTTTTCAAAAACCCTAACCACGACTAAATGGACGAACACACAATTGACAAATGACGATTTGACAGAAGAAATCACGTATTTAAAAAAACAACCCGGAAATGACATCGTCGTATATGGTGGGGCAAGCTTTGTAAATGCCTTAATTAAGAATGATTTAATTGACGAATATTATCTTTTTGTTAATCCTGTTGCTATTGGAAAAGGAATATCCATTTTTACGGATTTGGGACAAAAACTAAAACTTGTGAATGCTAAATCATTCGAATGCGGCATCGCTTTGTTATGCTATAAGCCAATAAATTGACAAATATCCTTTTTACAGAAATACTGAAAAACAATAACATATGGAAGACGGAAAACACCTTACACCTGGAATTGGCAAGTTTTGCTATATAGAGATTCCAGCTATTGATATCAACCAGTCTGCAACTTTTTACAAGGAGGTGTTCGGCTGGAATATCCGGCAGCGTGACGACGGACATTTAGCCTTTGATGACACATCGGGCGAGGTCAGCGGTACATGGGTAATTGACAGGCCTGTATCTACAGAACCTGGATTGTTAATTTATATTATGGTCGACAGCGTGGCCACTACTATTGCCAGAGTTATTGCTAATAATGGCAAGATTGTTCAGCCTATCGGGGTGGATGCTCCTGAAGTGACTGCCAGATTCAGAGATCCCGCAGGGAATGTACTTGGCCTCTATCAGGAACCTACAGAAGAGAAATAATTAGCCCGGTCTAACGCACAATTCACTAAAAAATTATGTTTATGACGATTGAATCCTCTATAAAGTTTGGGGTCAAAGTCTAATAATGCTTGAATTCGGATGGGAAGTACTTGTTTTTGAATTTCTTAAGATTACATAGGTTTTGTGCAACCAATACAAGCCCGCCTGACAGTAGTGGGGTTGAATGACTATTCCCTTGAACTTACTACAATTATGGTACCTCTACAACAAGGTACAGGTAACCATTATTTATATATTCCAACTATTTTTGGGACGCCAACAATGACAATATGTTGATAGATGTTGAATAAATTAAATCAATTCAAAAGCATTTCTGTGTCCTTCCTTGAAACTAAGTTAGGGTGGTATTTATTTAAATCGTAATCCTTAATACTAATGAGAATGTGGGTTGCAAGATGCTCAATCTGAAAGGTTTTCGAGGGTAACAAATTTTTGTACAACGGCATAAATGGTTAATCCTGAAAGGGATTTTATTCCCGTTTTCTGCGAAATGTTTTTCCTGTGGGTAATTACTGTGTTGATGCTAATATTTAACTTATCGGCAATCTCCTTATTTGCCAAGCCTGAAGCCAGTAACTTGAGGACATCGATTTCCCGGTCGCTGAGGACATCCTGCAATTGGCTTTGTTCTTTTGGCTCGTTGTTTAGTGTTTTGTTTATAGTGGCTAGGATCATTTCAGGAGTTTCCGAAATAGCAATGGTTGCGTCGAAGAGCGATAGTAATTGCGGCTCATAATATGCATATATGAGTGCAACCCATGGGGTATATTCAAATTGCTTCTTAAGCGCATTAAATTGTTTAACATTGTTCTGGATTAAGGAAGGATTGATGATAATCATATCGCTCTTCCTTTTGGTATACAAAAGCTGTACTTCATCGAGTGTTTCTGCTTTTTTAACATAATGCTTTAAAGCAGATTTGAGAAAAATACCAGCCAGGCCTTCAAATATAATAGCCGATGGTTCGGCAATAATAATATGTGCGTTCCTGTTCACTTTGATTTCATTAGGTCCAATTCCATTTTCGCAACTAATGGAATCAGTATAAAATCTTCGATTTGCGAGTGGATGTTTAAATCGTATTCAAGTTCTAATAAGCTGAACATTAATTCTCGCCTGATTTGCTGATCGTTCTTTAATGGAAGGTATTTAATCAGCAGGTTTTTCAAATCATCAAGTTTTTCTTCGATATCATTATGATGCTCTTTATACTCTGCAACGGAATATTTTTTATGATCGCCGGGCTTTTTTGAATCGACAAATTGATCGTAAAGTCTGATTACATACGGGAAAACGACTGTATTTTCATAGTTTAAATGTTCACGCACTTCACTAAAATATTCGTTGAAAAATTTCTCAACCAATGCCATCTCTTTATGGTCGTTTGCACTATTCATTTGTTTAATGAGAGAAAGAATACTTGGATAGATCTCTTCGGCATAATATCGATGACTATTCTTCAAATATTCAACAATGCTCAGGACTTCATTATGCGAGAATGTATTTTTGAAATTATGCTGCATGCCGTTGTATAAATTGGCAAAAGTTAAGAATAGTTCCGTCTGAATGTGATTTTCGACACATACATCATGCACTGTCTTTTCCTGCAATGGCAAAGCAATACCAAAATGCTCAAGTAAAAGCATCAGGTAAGGATTGTTAATAATAACAGCCGAAATTTTCATATCGGCTGATAAATGAAGATTTTCGGTTTGGTACATGTATTTAATTTAAATGAATGGATAACCATGTAAATGAACACCCATTTTGAATAAGAGTTGATTGAAAAGAGACCTTTTTTACCAAAAGTATAAAATTATGGTTAGATAGGCAATATCGTCGAAGTTCTGGAACTGAGCGATTTCTATGATTTAAATGTCGTTTCGACTTTGCTCAACGATCGGGAATACCGGACCTGAGGAGTCGAATTAACTATTCTCTTCCGGCAATGATTTCGATAAGACTTTCTTCTTCAGGAATATTCATTTTTTTCTTTAACCTGTAACGAAGCATTTGCACACTCCGTGACGTTATATTAAGTAACCGGCCAATTTCTTTACCATTGAATTTAAGTTTTGTATAAGCACACAATTTCAATTCATGCATGGTTAGGTCCGGAAAATCATTTTTAAGATGATTAAAGAATTCAGGATGCACTTTCTCAAAATGAAGCTTTATTTGCACCCAATCATCACTTAAATCTATTCTGTTTTTAATATCTGCATTTAACTGTTTCACAGAATTAATGATTTGGTAGGAATCTTCCGTATTGACAATATTTACCAACTCTGATCGAACAGCAGTGAGTACTTCTTTTTGCTGATTAATTTGGATGGCGTTGGTTAGTATTTCGCGGTGCTTTTCATCCAATTCCAGTTCCAATCTTTGTTTTTCCAGCTTTTCTTTTTCCTGTTGTTGTTTTATGCGGTCTTTTTCTATTCGTAATTTTTCCTGCTCATTCCTAAATCTTTGATCCGCCAATGCTTTTTCTATCTTTAGTTTTTTATTCTTTTGAACGATATCTTTTATAATATAAATTAATATGGTGAACACCAATATACCTATACACAGATAAACATAACTCATTTTACGGTGAAATGCAGCTTCTTTTTTCAAATTTTCAACCTGCAATTCTCTTTGTTTGGTCTCAAACTCTGTTTGCAATAAACTTATCCTTTTATTTTTTTCTTTATTAAAAATACTGTCTTTACATGCCGTGTACTTCTTATAATATGCAAAAGCCAGGGTTGGTTTTCGCAACGAATCATACAGTTCAGATAATAAATTATTAATGTCCTGTGCCTCAAAAATAAATTCTCCAGCTTGTGCCAGAGAATCTGCTTTGAGTGCTGTTTTTATGCCTTTTTCATAACGTTTGGTTCTCAAATAAACGTCAGTAATGCCTCGCAAGCAATCGATAATCATATATGAATTATTGATATCCAATATTTCCAGCGATTTTTCGAAATAAAAAGAGCTCTTGGGATAATTATCTTCCATTAAATATAAGTCACCCAACCTATTGAATACACAAGCCTTATCAGCAATATTATTTTCGCCATCTGCCAGTTTCAAAGCTTTTTCGTAGAATTCATGTGCTTTTGCGAATTCATTTTTACCACCAAATACCTGGGCTAAATTGGTTAAAGAAAGAAACTTTGAATCATAATCTTTACTTACTTCTAATGCCTTATTGAAATACTCAAGTGCCTTGGCATGATCGTACAACATGATATAGTTAGAACCGATATTGTTAAAAATAATGCCATATTTTTTGGTGTAATTCATTTTTTGGGCATAATTAAAGGCCTCAAAATCATACTTAATAGCATTTTCATAATCTCCAGCCATATTATAGGCATCGCCCAGGGCACTTGCTGCACTAACGATATCCATGTCATTTGTAGTTCTTGCGATTTTTAATGCCATTTTCGCATATAGTACAGCTGAATCAGTGCTTATGGTCATGTGATACCAGCATAAGTCCAGTAGGATCTTTATTCTGGTTGTATCATCGTGTACTTTGCTTAATTTTAAATGTAGGTTTCTTAACTCATTATTTTCCAAACCGGACTTGTTTCTCCCTGCTGTAAATTGTAATGAGCAAATAGTTATAACGAAAACCAAAATAAATGCTCTTATAGCGTAAATCTTTTTCATTTATCTCAGAGTTTAGTAACAATTTCAGGGCGCTAATTTAAAGTTTAAATTTAAATATCTGTTAGAATTTTTCCTGCCTTCTTAATCACTTACGTTTAGTATATACGGTTTTAAGACAAACCTAAGGATGTTGGGTTGTTGCTTGATAATGCAAAATTAGAATTTGTAATTTTTAGTACCAATAAATTTTGATATAGTTTTAAATATCAATTATTTGTATATATTTTTTCACGGCATCGTTTCGTGAATAATCAAAATAAGTAACCGGAAATTTTAACAAAGTTTATTGTAATCTGTTTATAAAATTAAGTGTATGCATCACTTTCACTAAGTAAGACCTTGTTATTATAAGAATTATAAATACCTAATTAAAAGAAATATGTGTGGATTTGTAGGTGTAATTAATCAATCGAAACCGGTTGACTTTAATGTTCTCCAATCTATGGCGGATGCTATCTCCCATCGGGGTCCTGACGAAGAGGGACATTACATTTATAAAAATATAGGGCTTTTTCACAAGCGACTTTCCATCATTGATTTAGCTACCGGCCAGCAGCCCATGGAGAGCACAAATTTTGTTATCGTTTTTAACGGGGAAATTTATAATTATATAGAACTGCGTGAAGGTTTGAAAAGGAAGGGCCATGTATTTAAAACTACCTCCGATACCGAAGTAATTCTGCATATGTATGAGGAATATGGCCACGATTGCATAAGCCACCTCAATGGAATGTTCTCTTTTCTGATTTATGATAAAATACGGGAGCAAGTTATTGCAGGAAGAGATCATTTTGGTATCAAACCTTTGTATTTTATAAGCAATAAGGATTGCCTTCTGTTTGCTTCAGAGATTAAAGCCTTACTCAAGCATCCACAGGTAAATGCGGAAGTTAATCAACAGGGATTAAGCGATTACCTGACTTTTCAATTTGTTCTCGGCGATTGCACAATGTTCAATAATGTTTGCAAAGTACCGCCCGGACATTATTTAGTTATTGATCTGCACACGCTTAAATACAATATGGTTAAATATTGGACGCCTAGTTTTAGCGTGGATTGTTTTCATACAGAGGAATATTTTATTCAGGAATTACGAAGGCTGATAGAGGATACGGTTCGTATTCAATTACGAAGTGATGTGCCATTGGGAACATACTTGAGCGGGGGACTTGATTCGAGCCTGGTAACAATGATTGCTTCAAAATTTCTGCCCAACCAAATTTCGACATTTTCAGGAGCTTTTCATGAAGGTCCTGAATTTGACGAAACCGAATACATACACGAGGTTGTTAATGCATGTAATGCTAAGGCATACGAAGTTTATCCAACTGCAAAGGATTTTATCAATCTTCTTCCGGAATTAATTTATTATCTGGATGAGCCTGTTGCTGGTCCCGGTCTATTTCCACAATATATGGTATCGAAATTAGCTGCGGGGAATGTGAAGGTGGTACTGGGTGGTCAGGGTGGCGATGAAATTTTCGGAGGATACGCCCGCTATGTTATTGCATATTTAGAGCAGGCTATCAAAGGTACTATTTTGGAAA
>CAYZNC010000288.1:0-8803 GCA_964478555.1 uncultured Bacteroidales bacterium
GATTGGATTGATGTTGAAGAACGCCGAAAAGCCGCCGCTAAAAAATAGTTAAAAAAACTTCACAATTAAAAACAGAATGGTAAGAAAAAGGTTGTATTTTAACCACCAAAAAGCTTCAGGTACTAGTATTGATGATTTAGTGCCTGAAGCGATTGTGAAGTTATTTACCTTATAAAAAATTATGCCGACACTAAGCAAGAAAATAGCATATTTTACTGATTCCGTCATCAGGCGTATGACGCGTATTGCCAATGCTCATGGAGCTGTGAACCTCTCACAAGGTTTCCCGGATTTTGATCCTCCTGTGGAGTTGAAAAAAGCACTGGAAAATGTTGCATCTGGGAGCATTCATCAATATGCCATCACCTGGGGAGCGCAAAACTTCAGGGAAGCACTTGCCGCCAAGCAATCAAAATACATGGGTCTGAACATTGACGCGGCAACACAGATTGTTGTAACATGCGGTAGCACCGAAGCCATGATGGCTGCGATGATGACAGTGGTAGACCCCGGAGATAAAGTAATTGTTTTTTCTCCATTCTATGAAAATTATACAGCCGACACTATTTTGTCAGGAGCTGATGTTATCTATGTGCATTTGCGTCCACCACATTTTGGCTTTGATGTGAACGAACTGGAAGCAGCTTTTAAACAAGGTCCCAAGGCATTAATCCTTTGCAATCCATCTAATCCGGTGGGCAAAGTGTTCACTCCCGATGAATTAAACACGATTGCTCATTTTGCTAAAAAATACGATACGTTTGTAATTACTGATGAGGTATACGAGCACATTGTTTATGAGCCCTACAAACACACCTATATAGCTTCACTACCAGGCATGTTCGAAAGAACCATTTCCTGCAGCTCGTTATCAAAAACATACGCTATAACCGGGTGGCGGCTTGGTTATATTATTGCCCCGGCTAATATTATCGAAGGGGCTCGTAAAGTCCACGACTTTCTTACAGTTGGAGCACCTGCCCCTTTGCAGGAAGCCGCTGTAACAGCCTTAAACTTTGGCGATGATTATTATGTCAAACTTAGGGAGTCTTATACCCGCAAAAAGGACTTTTTCTTAAAGGGACTTGACAAACTGCAACTGAAGCATACGGTTCCGCAAGCAGCATATTATGTATTGGTCGATATTTCAGAGTTTGGCGCCAAAAGCGATCTTGAATTTTGCGAATGGCTTGCCCGGGAGGTCGGAGTAGCTGCCGTTCCAGGTTCGAGCTTCTTTAGGGAGAACGTAAATCATCTCATCCGTTTTCACTTCGCAAAAAACGAAGAGACACTGGCTGAAGCCTTGAAAAGATTGGAACAACTTCATGTGAAAGCCAAGGGAGTTTACAAATAAGGAATACAAACCCGATTTACTTTCTAAACTAAAAAATTCTCCAAAAATTCCTTATTTAAACATATTTAGTAAAATTAAGATTAATATAATGATTTTATTTTTACATTTGTGGCAAAAATAAAATCAAATGGCTTTATTACCCTTATCTGAGGAACAGGTAATCGACCGGCTCAAGCAGGAAAACCCTTGGTGGGCAACAGGCACGGTAGACGAAGATTATACTAAAATGCAAAAACGTTTGTATTTTGATTTGTTTTACCCGCTTGTTGAGGATATTTCAATCAAAAGAGCAGTTATTTTGATGGGACCCAGGAGGGTTGGCAAAACAGTCATGATTTACCATGCCATTGATTCTCTGTTAAAGAGGGGGATATCACCTCATAAAATAGCATATGTATCTGTTGAAAACCCGTTTTTTAACAAAATGCCACTTGAACAACTTTTCAAAACCTGTATTAGGGCAACTGGAAATACAGAACCAAAAGAATGGTATGTTTTTTTTGACGAGGTTCAATATTTAAAAGATTGGGAAGTTCATTTAAAATCACTGGTAGATAGTTATCCTCATGTCAAATTTGTGGCTAGCGGCTCTGCTGCAGCTGCACTAAAGCTAAAAAGCAATGAAAGCGGGGCGGGAAGGTTTACATATTTTATGTTACCTCCTCTGACGTTTAATGAGTATATTCACTTGTTACAGCTTCAACACCTGATAATTCCTACCAAAATAGATTGGGATGGAAATGCGGCAAGTTTTTATGAGTCTACAAATATTGCATTACTTAACGAACATTTTTTGAAATACATTAATTACGGAGGCTATCCCGAAATTATTTTTTCCGAGAAACTACAGGTTAACCCATCCCGATTCATTAAATCGGATATTATTGATAAAGTATTATTAAGGGATTTACCAAGTTTATATGGAATACAGGATGTTCAGGAACTAAATTCACTTTTTACAAGCATCGCCTATAATTCGGGACAGGAATTTTCTTTAGAAGCATTAAGTCAATCATCTGGTGGTCTTGAAAAAAATACAATTAAAAAGTATATTCAGTACCTTGAAGCTGCTTTTCTCATAAAAATTGTACATAGGATCGATCATAACGCAAAGAAATTCAGCAGGGCAAACTATTTTAAAATATATTTAACCAATCCATCGTTAAGAAGCGCGTTGTTCACACCTTTACAGGCAACTGATAAATTAATGGGGACCATGGTGGAAACTGCAATATATGCTCAATGGTTACAAAGAGAATGGTTTGAACCATGGTATGCCCGGTGGACAGTGGGCAAATTTCAAGGTGAAGTAGATATGGTGGGTTTATCACCTCAGAATTTTAAGCCAATCTGGGCATTGGAGATCAAATGGAGTAACCGTTATTTTGAACATGTTGGTGAATTGAAATCAATTATGAGTTTTTGCGAGGCAAACCATTTAAAGTCTGCTCTGGTAACCACTATTGACAAAAGCGGGAGTCAGGATTTAAAAAAATTGAAAATACATTTTCTTCCTTCAGCGCTTTATGCATACACGGTTGGGAAAAATACAATCATGCAAAAACAAAATCTTAATATGGGAGCTATATGATCCTTTTAGAGGATATATTATTGTAAATTAAACTATTACAAACATTTCCCCAATCTTGTGTAGCATAATTTTTTGATAGCTAAACTTATTTCCCACGATAGAGCAAATTAAGTCTTTTCATACCAACATCATGGTAGATCAAAATACCTAATTCATGCTATTTTTCAACCCATCCATATAGGCTATATTTGAGGTGATTTTGAGAAAAGAACGTTTTGATTTTCCATAAATTTTCAATCTTACATCTTAATTTCCGCCATGGGCGGTCTAATTCCCATTTAAAATATTGGCCGCAATGACCCATCAAAAATTACCTAATCCTTAATGTCATGAAATTAGTAGTCCCATCCGTAATACTGCTTTTGTCAACAATTTTCTTAGGTTGCGACCACTCAAACAAACCAGATACCTCCAGGGTCCGACCTAATGAAATAAGTTTGGTGCAAAAACAAGGTGATCATTCAAAAACACCCTCATGCTGTTCTACACTGAACAAAACTTTACAAAAGCGCAAAGTTGATCAGAAAATTCAAGCCAATTGCAAACATTGAGCAGAATACGCTAAGCATTAATACCTATCCTTCATCCCAAACTTATGGTATGCAAAATACCGAATCATTGGTATTTTAAAACTGCCTGAATATCTGCAATTTTGCATTGTACAAACGATAAGGAAACGATGACAAATAAATTTCATAAACAGCTTTTAGCCCTTTCTTCAAATCATCGATGTCGCATAAATCGATAATCAGAGAGGTAAACCAGTAACCCGAAACCAGTAATGTGAATTAATAACTTAAAATCAAATAATCATGCAAACTTTAAAATTTATCCGAATATTTCTCCTTGTACTTTTTATATCAACCTTCGTTCTCAAAGCTCAATCGCGGCGAGATTATGTTTCTATAAGCGGTACCCGCTTTACCTATCCGCTCATCGAAAAATGGATCAGCGAATACAAAAAGGTAAACCCTGAGGCCAGGATTAAACTTCAGTATAGCAAGCAGGTCAACGACAGTGTTAACCTGAGAGTGATTGCACATACACTCACGCAGAGCGAAATAAAATCCAATGAGCTCTATTTTCAGGTAAGCAGGTATGCCTTGCTTCCCATTACCAACGAACGTAACCTCCCGTTTAAGAAGGAGTTTAAAAGAGGCTTGAAACAAGAGGATCTTAAAAAGGTTTTCTTTGTCGATCCAAACAGCGCTTATGAGGAAGAAACTAAAGGGCAACCTGTTGTTACGGTTTATACCCGCGCCAATCAAACTTGCTCTTCCATTGCTTTTGCTAATCATTTTGGATTGGGGCCTAATAGTATCAAAGGCAAGAAAATAAGTGGTGAAGATCAATACCTCACACTGGCTGTTCAGAAAGACACCACCGGGGTTACGTTCAATAACCTGGGCTATATTTTTGATATCAACACACGCGTCCCGCTAAAAGGCATTAATATACTTGCCATCGATTTAAATGGAAATGGCAAGATTGATAAAGAAGAACTGATTTATGACAATCTGGATGTGCTTACCCAATATCTTGAAAATAATCAGGACAATAAGGCCATCCCAATAGATTATGTAAGCTTTATTGTGAATAAAAATCAAAAGAGTGAAACGCTGCAAAAATTTATAAGTTGGGTATTAACGGATGGACAAAAATACAATCATACTTATGGGTTCTTAAACAACAATAATACCAGCAGCACTATTTCGCAAAACCTTTTGGGTCTGCAATAATAATTAAGAACTTAAAAATATGTTAATAATACATGCCGTTCAATCCATGCGGTCGTGGAGCAGCTTTTCAATATTGACAATGTTGATGTTGATTCAAAGCTGCTCTTTCACAACTAAACATTCTCAAAAGATCATTGATAAGGATGGAATGATATACCTTCAGGGCGGCACCTACGAAGGTTCCGACCCCCAAACAAAGGAAACTAAAAAGCTTTCCGTGAAATCATTTTACCTCGATAAAAATTTGGTAACTGTGGCAGAGTTTGATGATTTTGTAAAAAAAACAGGGTATAAAACGGAAGCAGAGAGGTTCGGAAATTCTGCAGTTTTCGATTTTAATATTCAGAACTGGGAAATGAAAGGCGGCGCTTATTATTGGTACCCTTTTGGAAAAGACAGGGAAAAAGCAAAGCCCAATCATCCTGTAACACAAGTTTCATGGAACGATGCCGTTGCATTTGCAAAATGGAAAGGCAAACGTTTACCCACTGATGCCGAGTGGGAATACGCTGCCCGCAATGCAGGTACAACCAACGACACTTACACCTGGGGAAACGAGTTGGTGGTAAATGGTAAATATATGGCCAATACATGGCAGGGGTCATTCCCTTCTAAAAATACCGGTGCCGATGGTTATTTGACTACATCACCCGTGGGTGCTTTTGGTGAAAACAAAATCGGACTAACCGATATGGGCGGTAATGTTTGGCAATGGACAGCCGATAGCATTACCCCAACCGGAGATGATGCTTTAATGGACCCCGCCGAAAGAAGGATCACCAGAGGCGGTTCATTTCTTTGCGACCCCAATGTATGCCATGGCTTTAAGGTCACCGGGCGTTCATCCTCAACTCCCGAAACAGGAATGGTGCATACCGGTTTCCGGTGTGCCAAAGATGACGAAAATAACTCACCTCGCATAGCTTCAAAATAATGATATACAATCACCATAAACCGGTTTCGTTCCAGGTAATGGCCAAACCCATTGGTTCAGTGTGTAACCTTAACTGTACTTATTGCTATTATCTCGAAAAGCAAAAGCTCTATCCTAAAGCAAAGGATTTTCGTATGGACGATGCTTTGCTCGAATCGTTTGTAAAGCAATATATCGAATCCCAGGAGGTACCCATAGTGAACTTTGTTTGGCAAGGCGGTGAACCAACCATCCTGGGTCTGAGCTTCTATCAAAAAGCCATAGCATTTCAAAAGAAATATGCCGGACAAAAGAAAATAGAGAACTCATTGCAAACCAATGGCACCCTATTAGACGACGCATGGTGTCAATTTTTCAAAGAGCATAATTTTCTGATTGGAGTTTCCATTGACGGGCCAAAAGAAATTCACGATCGGCACAGGCCGACAAAAGCAGGTGGAATATCCTTCGATAAAGTAATTGCAGGTATTCATCTCCTCAAAAAACATAAGGTTGAATTTAATACATTGTCGGTAGTTCACAATGATAATGTTCATTACCCGCTGGAAATTTACCGGTTCCTAAAAGATATAGGCAGTGGGTTCATTCAGTTTATCCCTATCGTAGAGAGAAACACAAAATATATAAGGGACGATGAACTCACTTTAATAGGCCCAAACAGCCAATTGGAAGCATCTGTATCAGAATGGTCAGTTAAACCTGAAGATTATGGAAAATTTCTCATCACCATCTTTGATGAATGGGTGCGCAATGATGTTGGCCGGTATTTTGTGCAGATATTCGATGTTACCCTGGCCAATTGGGTAGGCGAAAAACCCGGCTTATGCGTTTTCAGCGAAAGCTGTGGAGATGCAGTGGTTTTGGAGCATAATGGAGATGTGTATTCTTGCGATCACTTTGTGTATCCGCAATACAAGCTCGGAAATATCCGTGAAACTTCCCTGAGAACATTGACCCAAAGCGCAAACCAATATGCATTTGGCAAAAACAAGCTTGTAAAACTTCCTAATTATTGTATAAAGTGTGATTATCGCTTTGCCTGCCTTGGGGAATGCCCGAAACATCGCTTTGAAACCACACCCGATGGCGAATATGGATTAAATTATTTATGCAGCGCATACAAAGAATTCTTTTCCCATGTTCATCCTTACATGCAATTCATGGGTGACGAACTCGCTCAAAAGAGACCTCCTTCAAATGTGATGCATTGGGCTAAAAAGATAAAAAAAGAACTAAGTGTCATTTAACTAAGTAAATAACGATCCGTGAAGCATAATTCTGCATTATTAAAATTCTAATTAACAATCTGATAGGAGGCCAAGCAGTTGGCGTTATCATTTTGCCCGCAACAAATTTATCCGGAAAAATCAAGGCTCATGCTGGATTTCCGATTTCGAAATCATATAAACAGAAATATTTTAGTTTTATTTCATACCTAAAATTTGGTATCCAATATACCCTGTTAATGGTATTTTAACGTATGTCAAACAGACGCACCTTTGTATCATATATAAAAATATTAATAGGATAATACTAAAGGTAAGATTTAATCGTGACAGAATCAACTACATCCGCATTAAGTAATTACCCTCTTCACTAAATCACTGACAAAAAATGTACACACTACCGGCAACACTATCAGATGACATCAAGTATTTCGGCTCACTGGTTGACGAATTCCTCGATGGTAAACTCGAACCCGTTAAATTTAAAGCTACCCGCGTTCCAATGGGTATTTACGAACAACGCAAGGACGGCACCTTCATGGTTCGTATCCGTTGTGCCGGAGGTTTCATTACCCCGTCACAATTGAAAAAAGTAGCTGAAATAGCCCACAGACACAATTCGAACCTGTTGCATATTACCACACGGCAGGAAATACAAATACAAAACCTGGATTTAAGGGAAACCTTACTTATTCTTCAAAACCTGAAAGAAATTGGGCTTTCGTCAAAAGGTGGCGGTGGTAACACGGTACGTAACATCATGGCTTCTATAGATAGTGGTATTGCCAATGATGAGGTGTTTGACGTAGTGCCTTATGCTTTTAACCTGACAACGAAACTAATTGCCGAGTCCAACTCCTTTACCCTTCCCCGGAAGTTTAAAATAGCCTTCTCAAACTCCGACAGCGATACTGCCTATGCTGCGTTTAACGACCTTGGGCTCATTGCTAAAATAAAAGACGGTAAGCGTGGGTTTAAAGTATACCTTGGAGGCTCCTTAGGCTCCAAACCTATGGTTGGATATACGCTTTTTGATTTTGCTCCGGAAGAAGATCTATTTTATATTGCTGATGCAGCAAAGAAGTTCTTCTCCCGTTATGGTAACCGTAAAAATAAACATAAGGCAAGACTTCGCTATGTGTTTTATAAATTAGGCAAGGAAGAAGTTTTCCGTCTTTTCTTTGAAATATACCACGAAGTTAAGCAATTGGAAGACCTCACATACAAGCATAAAATACCTGATTTGAAGATAAAAACTCCTGATTTTGGCTACGAAATTATTAGTATAAGTGAATACCAGGAATGGAAAAGTCGTTACGCGACCGAACAAAGACAAAAAGGGTTATGGACAGTAATCGTGCCTTTTGCGCATGGAAACGTTTCGAACGGTACGCTTGGAAAGGTTGCTGATTTTGCCTCCAGTTTTGGGGACGATACAATCCGTTTCTCGATGAGGCAAAATGTGCATCTGCGGAACATTCCTTTCAATTACCTTCCAAATGTATACAGGTTTATGGAGAAGATTGGAGTCGAAATTCATGTTCCGTTATTAATCAATACAATTGTAGCATGTACAGGAGCGGATACCTGCCGCTTAGGAATTTGTCTCTCAAAAGGTGCCAGCAGTGCACTACAAAAGACTTTAGCCAAGAGCATGTTACCTCTCGATAAATTGAGCAATTTACGCGTTAACATTTCCGGTTGTCCTAATTCTTGCGGGCAACAAATTGCTGCTGATCTTGGGTTTTATGGTAAAGTAAGCCGTAACGACCGCATGTTTCCAGCATATCATATAGTGGCAGGTGCATCAGTAGGAACCAACCCTAAACTAGCCGAAATAGTTGGCGAAGTAAGTGCTTTCGACTTACCAAGGTTTACCCAGGATGTATTTAAGCTTTACCTGAATAAACAAGATCAGTACAATTCATTTTCAGCATATGTAAATTCAGAAGGTAAAGC
>CAYZNC010000289.1:0-4731 GCA_964478555.1 uncultured Bacteroidales bacterium
CTGAAGAAACGAGCATATCAAAAGGATCTTAAAGGTTTTTGAAACCTTTGAGGTCCTTTTGGCTTTTAGCTGGCGTGCTTTCTGTAATACAACTTTACATGAGGAGGAATCCCCGCTGGGCGCTGTCTCTGACGCGTACCTTTATGATAATTTAAGTTACTTTCTTAGCGTCTTCGCGGTGATTAATAACTGTCCATCGATTTTTCTCATTATCAACAACTATCTATAATTATTAACGTATAAAAATATATCTTAAACAACATTGTTAACCTGTCCGCTGGCTCACGCCTGCCTCAAAAAATTTAAACAACAATTATAAAATTTAAACACTATGAAAAAGCATTTTAGATTTCTGATTTTAACCTTCATTACCGTGGGTTTTGTATTCGTTCTGATGGATGGCTGTTCTAAAAAGGATGACAGCAGTAGTACCCAAAACGGGATCCTTTTTAATTCCAAATTAACCTACGGGTCCGTAACGGATGTTGATGGCAATGTTTATAAAACCATAACGATTGGAAACCAAACTTGGATGGCGGAAAATCTGCGCGTACTTCACTATCGTAATGGTGACACTATTCCAGGTATTACGGATGCTACCAAATGGGCTCAACGTATTAAAGGTGCCTATTGTGATTATCTCAATGATGCCAGTAAAGCTGCTATTTATGGGAAGCTATACAATTGGTTAACCATTATCGATACTCGTAATGTTTGTCCTGCTGGTTGGCACGTGCCTGTTGATGCCGAATGGGAGACACTTTATACCACCCTTGGCGGTTATCAAACTACCACAAGTGATAAGATGAGAGAAGTGGGCATTACGCACTGGGCTTATATCAATGATGGCGCTAGCAATGCATGCGGTTTTACTGCTATTCCCGGTGGCATGCGCGATTTTGGCGGAATATTCTTCGATGTCGGCCAAACCGGTTTTTGGTGGTCTGCTACACCATCTGGCGATTACTACCAGCAGGAAGCCGATTATTATTTTCTCGATTCCGGTGTGAATTCCGGCAGTGGCAGTAGGCTAAACGGGTTATCAATTCGTTGTGTGAAGGATTAAAGGAACGGAGATTGGAAAAGACCTGACAGGTTTTTTTAAACCTGTCAGGTCTGATTGTAATAAGGATAAACGAACCTGATTGTTGGCGCGTTGTCTCCGAGGTTGTGCCTTTTAATAATAAAGTTACTCTCTTAGCGCCTTTGCGCCTTCGCGGTGATTTCTTTTTTCTTAGCATCTTAGCAGTGATTATTCCCCCTAAAATTTATAATAAACCTTTAGAAGCAGCTTAGGTATTGCCAAGCCAACTTCATTAGGAGATCCCGATGATGTATAGTAAGCTTTGCCATACTGCACATGCAACGCCACTCCAATATGGTTTTTTTCATAAGCAGGGCCAACCATAATCCCTACATCAGCTCCATACAATGAAGAACTCCATTCCGAAGCCGCCACAAAACCATACCCTATATACCCTCCCAATTGCGCATGAAAGGGAGTATTGGGATATTGTGCAAGCCAGTTGATTCCGACGTTATAACGAGAGGCTTTATAATCACCGGAATTGAAAAGGCTAATCGTAGCACTTTCGTATTCGACATAACCTCCCAGTCTTACGGCCTCCAAGACCTGGCGTGCATAAAAGGCCTGAATAACAGGACTTGTTTTTTTGGTGGCCCAGCTATTTGCAGGATTCCCAATCCAAATAGCACTCTCATCGTAAGGACTAATTCCAGCCCCAAAGCCCACAATGTTTTTTGAACTCTCTTTTTGAGCCAAAAGGTTCATCGATAGCATTAAACAGCAGATACAAAGGATTTCATTTTTCATGTTCATGACGGTTTGGTTTTTAAATTGATGCAAGATACAAGATATAGATACAAGATGCAAGTACAAGATGCAGATTGTCAGGTACAAGACTGTTCTTGATTCCCGCTTATGGATGGACAAATCTTGGCTTCCGCCAGAGGGCGGGCAAAGCTTGTTTTTATTACCTATATCATAGGAAAAGGGCTTCATGGTGCCTTACTGGCCAGAATGAAGCCCTTTTTAATTGTAATCGTAAAATTTATTCTTTTTCAAGTATTTCTATTTCTTCAATTTCACTATTCAGTTTTCTAAATCGTTCATAAATTGAATATTTAAAAGTATAATAAATCGATGAAATAAAAACCAGAACAACTAACACTAAGAATATACTAAACTCTTTATTAAATATTGGTTTCTGAATGAGCATAAGGAATATTCCAAATATGGCAAAAGGCATTAGTATGTATCGGATTCGTGTTATTTTAATTTTATACTTTTCCAGTTCAGCTATTCCTTTTTTTATAGAAAGGATCGCTTGTGTAAAATCAATCTTTCGAATCAATAAAAAATATCTGATATCCCAAATGTAAGTAATTACATAAATGGCCATAAATAAAACTAATCCAATGTAAAAATTTATGGTTAAGTAAAAGTGAACATTCATAACTAATAGCAGTAAAGGCAAGATTAACGGGGAAAACACATTAATTGTCGCTTTAATTTTAATCCAGTTTAGTTGTTTCTCTGGTTTAGAAATTAACATTCTTTTAAGAATCTCTTTATTTAAACGTGTGTTATTTATGATTTTTTTATCGTATTCTTTCCAGATATTTTCTAGTTCTATAAGTTCCATAATTTTTAAATTTTTGAAGTTGCTAAATTTTTAATTTGTTCTTTAATACGACCAATCCGCGTTCCTACGTTTGTTTTGGAAATACCTGTAATATCCGCTATTTCATCGTGCGAATTGCCATCGAGATAGAGTAAAATAATGGCTTTATTGATTTCATTTAACTCATCGATGCACTGATATAAAATCTCAGATTCCGTTGAGTCATCTTGTTCAATAAGCCAGGGAAGATTATCGGCTTGCTTGAAATCATTTAGAAACGAGAACAATGAATCTTTCTTTTTTTTGCGGTTGTAATTCATGGAAGTGTTTAATGCGACACGATAAATCCATGTGGATATTTTTGAATCACCGCTGAAGTTTTTAAATGATTTCCAAAGTTCAAGTGCAATGTCGTTTATCAAGTCCTCTCTATCGTGAAAGGTTTTGGTATACGCCCTTGAAATTTTCAGTACGATTCCAATGTTTTCCTCGAAAACTTTTAGAAATTGTTCGCTTAGTTTGTCATTTGCCATCGTGTTATTTTAAAATTGTTAGAAACGTTTTGTGCGCACATTCTAATCAATTAGTAACAAAGGATGGAAAAAAATCACAAACATGGGTCTTTTTTTGTGGATGAATTATCCACAACCGGTTTAACAAGGTAAAATAAAAAAGGGTACTTTAATTTCCATTTGTAAAATAGGAGGGTGGTTTGGAGGTTTTAATTTTTAACCACAAAGGACACGAAGGAGGCACGAAGGAACACAAAGGGGAAATCACCGCGAAGACGCAAAGGCGCTAAGAGAGAAAGCTTACATCCGTGGTAACTAATCTGCCTTTTATAAGGTTTTGTCCGTTAATTGAAAATCCTGAAAGAATAAAAATAAATATTAAAACATATTTCATTGTTATTGCGCTGTATTATTTTTTTGTATCTATAATTGTAAATCCCAGGTCTCCGAAAGTCAAAAACTTACCATTTCCAATTCCTTTCAATGGGCCCGGGTAGTTTCCAAACTTAATCACTTGATTATTGTTCCGATCCCAAGAGAAGAAACTTCGTTTGTCGTTATAACTGCTATAGAGAATTATTTTATCTTTAGTACTTGTAATTGCTGATGCTCCGGAAAAATCGTCCGGTGTATCAAAGATTTCCCACTGGTAAGTATCTAAATTAAGTTCACATACTTTTAAATCGGTATAAGTATAAAATAAAATTCTGTTTGCGCCATGTTTACAAATACAATAGCAATCAAGTATAAATAATTCGCTTACTTTTGAATTAAATCCAAAGATTTGGTTGCCTTCAAAGTCAAATATGGCAAGTCCATCACCGTTTGGCTTTTCTCCGTGAACAATGCCTTCGTCAAAATAAGTAATTACTATTTTTTCCCGGTGAACTAATATGTCTTGAATACCATCCCCCGCATTAAATGTTTTTATCCGTTGCCCCTGGAAATTATAAATGTGTCCGTTTGAGCCATCCTTAGTTCGGGCATCCGCAATTATAAATCTCTCATGGTCAATTTGGCGGATAATAGGGAAATTTATTTCTGTGTCAATTTTTAAATGATAACCATCTGTTAAAACCAGTTTGTCCTCAGTAAATGCTATGTAATTTCCCTGCTCATAGGCATCAAGGTCTAAAATCTTGGTATTCTTGTCAATATATGTTGTCTGTTCTTTCATTAGGCATTATAGTGTTTTCTTTTCCCGTAATTCAGTCATTAAACTTTCAATTGGTTTTGTTTCGGTTTTTACGACCCCTGTTTTAGCAATATAGCCGCCAATCCTACGGTTTGGGTTTATTAACGTCATAATAACTTCCAGAGGCCCTGCTAACATGGTTGCATTTCTTAACATACATTGAAAATCGTTTGCTGTTTCCTTTGTGTTATAATCTATAACTTTATAGCCAAATGTCCTTTTCCCCGCACTCATCCCGTTAATGCAGTCTTTATTGAGAATCATAAAATACAATATCAAGGATAGAATCGTTATGCTTAAATTGATTATTGAAAAGGGAGTTTCATTCACATTATTGTTATGTTGGATTATCCAGTCAGGAATTAAAATCAGGAGGAAG
>CAYZNC010000289.1:4831-5934 GCA_964478555.1 uncultured Bacteroidales bacterium
CCTTCCAGTGTTGCTAAACCTGGAAGTGTCGAACTCTGATAGTCAGGAGACATTTTTAAGGTACCTTTTGATATATCATTGAAATCGCCGAGCATTGAAGTGCAACTTTATGCAATAAATCAAGTTCTCCTATATTGCTGAGTATAATAAAACAACTTGTATCAGAAATGATTGTTCTATGCATTTGCTACGTCTCTTGAGATATCAGAGGCCGGATAGTTAAATATGGAAACATTATATTTTCCCAACAATTCTGCAAAGGTCCGTTTGGATAAATTAGCCAATTCAGCGGCTTGCCCCAATGATAATTTTCCTTGTTCATAAAGTCTTGAAGCCAGTATCATTGCAAGATCTTTGCTATCAAAGTCTAATGCGTCTGGTATATTGAGTGTCAATGTTTTCATACGACAAAGTTATGAAATTTTCAAGACATCTCAAAATACTGAGGGTTTCCTATTGTCAACCCAAGTTTAGAATTATTTTATTAATAACAGTGTACGGTTCACATATTTTCTTCTGCTTCCGAAGCTGAAGCAGCATCGGTGTACCACAAATGTACGAATTGAAAAATATGACTTCTGTATAGTGTTATATTTTTGTCCGTCTTTTCAGGCTAAAACGTCTTTTCAAATATAACACTTTCGACATATGCTTCCGCCATAAGTTTTTACAATCGATTATTACAATTCCATTTTCATAAGCTCTATAAGGAATTTCTGAATCTTGAAAATACAAAGTCACTTGAGTACCAAGCTTTTTAGATAAAAAAGTTGCTATTGATTCAGATATACCTTTATATATACTTTCAAACATATGAATAACATCCACGCTGATGCACGTTGTGAATTCACGTGTGTTCAGTTTCTTGTCGAATATAGATAGTTGATTCTTTATTTTATGTTTTTCAATAAAATCACGAGAATAGTTAATTTCATAAGAATAATCCACAACTTCTAATCTTATTCCCCCGAAATAAATATATCCGTTTTCCTTAAATTTAATTTCCAATTCTTTTTTCAATTCATCTTTAACAATTTCTATGTTAGAAGATTTAATGTAAATTGATGCATCTGTTTTAGACATGCTATTTTAAAGTTGATTCC
>CAYZNC010000289.1:6034-8746 GCA_964478555.1 uncultured Bacteroidales bacterium
CATTTTGTGGAATCAATAAGGATAAACCCAAACTTGGTCGTTTTTATGGTTTGATATCTTGTAAAATCAATTTTTAAAATGGAAACCTTAAAAAGTAAACTATCCCTGGGATTTAAATGTCTTTTCACAGGGAAATTATGATCAATCCCTTCTGTTATTAAAAATTGTATGTAATCGTTATTGATTATGAAGTTTTCAAACCAGCTACCATTCATCATCCAGAATGAGACCGGTTTATCTGAAATATTGGTAATTGATAATTTAATGTCATAAGTTTTATTATTATAGGAACGAAGCAAACTGGCCTTTACAGCAAGGTTGGGATTATCCCCAGGTTTGTTATTCCCACTGCAGGATATGAGGAAAACCAAAATCAAAAAGTAAAAAAAGTATTTCATCGTGTGCCTTTAATTTACGCTATAGGATCGATACCCCGCAACAAAAAACTATTCTAATAAATTATGGTACTGCCTTTGCCTAATACTACTGTTAATGGATTAGAAGAATATAATTTTCCAAAATATTTTATTGTAATTGGCTTGATTTTAAATGTCAAGTCTTGATTGTTAATTGGCAGACTAACCATTTCAGTAAACGAATAAATGATTTTCTTAGACTTTGATGCTGGCATTTTAAATATGTTATCATCAATGTTATTAACTGACCCGACAATATTGTGATCTATGTAAATTTTTCGGGCTTTTATTCTATCTTCGTTAGAAGGTATAAGATTTATTATGTCATTGATATAAGATGGAATTCTTATATTTAAATCCAATTTTTTAATCTTTGCAAGTTGTTTTTGGACCTGAATTTTAATATCATTATCGATGTCCTTATATGTTCTAGCAGTATCTTTTTGAATTGAACTATTAGTACTGTCAAATACTGCTTTTATTGTGAATCTTAATGTCCCAGGGCCAGTGTTACTGTAATCAATTTTAATATTTCGAATTGTATCATTTACTTGGCATTGAACTATCTGAAAAAGAAAGATAAAATTAAACAGGACCAATAATCTTTTTATTAATACATCTCCGTGATTAAATGCTAATTTGATTGTAGTCATTTCTTTATCTTTTTTGGTTAGCGACAACAAATGTAGGATTTTTTTTATCATGAAGATAGATTGGCTGTGAGATTGGCTACACAGGTTCGCCTTTGTTGTGTTTCTTCTTATTTTATTTTAATTATATTGATTAAGATATCAGTGTGATGATGTCCTGTTTCTGCATAAAAATAGCTTCCGGTTATGGAAACAATTTTATTTGTATTTGCTTTCAGATATTCGTGAACGCTTTCGCTATGCCACAATAATTGAATTTTTGTAACATCCCGATATTTCCCAATATTTTTAGGATTTATAAATAGTGTAAAATACTTTTCTATTTGATCCTCCTTAGGATTTTCACCATAACCGGGAGGCCCGTAATAATCTATGAGTTTAAGGGTCCCATTTATTTTCACCATTCCTTCATCACCGGAATACACTTTTCTAATGCAGGACGATAATATTATACAGAAAATTATTGAACTTATGATTGCATATTTTTTATTCATCTCGCATATCTTTTACGCTTCCGAGGCTATTAAATAGAGCTAATGCAAATTATGATTGGCGTTCTTTAGATAGTGTCCGTATGGCAAACCAAATTTATAATTAAATTATTATTTATACCGTATCGTTCATTATTTTCTACTGTTCCCGCAACAAATTCACAAAAGAGATGAATTTACTTTTTAAAAACCTTTTAAATCGTACAACGTTTAGTAAAAGTTGAATCACTACAAATTATCAAGTATGAAGAAAATTATACTCCTCCCGTTATTCGTCATTTTCCAATTATCAACCGCGTTTTCAACGGTTTATTTTGTTGCGCCCAATGGAAATGATGCGGCCTCCGGAAATATCAGTCACCCTTTTGCTACAATTCAAAGAGCACAACAGGCTGTTGTTGCCGGAGACACTGTATATATCCGCGGTGGCATCTATGTGATGACAGAGGCGCAAATAGCCCTGCAACAAAGTATATGGTCGTATATTACCTATCTCGATAAAAGCGGAACCTCCGGTAATCGCATTAATTACTGGGCTTATCCCGGGGAGCGACCCGTGTTTGATATGTCCAATATAAAACCGGCAAATTATCGTGTTACTGCATTTCAGGTGATGGGATCGTGGATTTATATCAAGGGACTCGAGGTAACTGGTGTTCAGGTTACCATACTCACGCACACGCAATCCGAATGCTTCGAAAACCAGGGCAGTAATAATATATACGAGAGGCTGGTTATGCACGACGGGATGGCTATCGGTTTTTATCTCACCAAAGGAGCAAATAACCTGATTTTGAACTGCGATGCTTACCGGAATTGGGATTCTATTTCGGAAAATAAACTGGGAGGAAACGTGGATGGCTTTGGATGTCACCCGGCAAAGGGCGGAACCGGCAATGTATTCAGAGGATGCCGTGCATGGTTTAACAGCGATGATGGGTACGATTTAATCAATGCCGCCGAATCAGTAACCTTCGACAATTGCTGGTCGTTTTACAATGGTTTTTCACCTTCATTTGCCAGTTTGGGCGATGGGAACGGCTTTAAAGCAGGAGGGTATGGCGTTACCAGCGTTAAACCTCCAACTCCCATACCCGTTCATCTCATTAAATTTTGTATGGCCTACCGGAATAAGGCAAATGGTTTTTATTCGAA
>CAYZNC010000290.1:0-8734 GCA_964478555.1 uncultured Bacteroidales bacterium
CTTCAGGAGAGTGGCCGGGGGTGAGGTTATTAAGCTTTTGGCTTATACAAACATTTTCATGCCTTAATTTTACAGAAAAGGTTATTTTTGTGTGTAAAAAAACTCTTAAAAAAAACTGATGCTGAATAAATTCGGAATAGATGGGGTATATGTAGTTCATGCCAGACATGGATTTGAACAGCGCGAAGCATGGGTAAAAGAGCTGTTTAAGCAATATAATATTCCTTTTGAGTTTGTTAGCGAAGAAGATTCAGTACTGCCACTGGAAGAATTAACCGCAAATTATTTTCCGACAAATATTAAAGATACGCTCTCAAAGGGGGTCATTCTATGTACATTAAGCCATTTTGTATGTTACGAAAAAATTGTAAAGCAACAAAAAGGGCTATCCTTAATTTTTGAAGATGATCCTTGTTTTCTAAAAGATTTTCCAAAACGAATGGAAAGGGTAGTTAATGAAGCCAAAACTTTAAAAGAAGGTTTTATTATCTCTTTGGAAAATACAACGCTTGAATTTCCCTCATGGAGAAAAGTTCGCAAGGGACAGTATTTGTATAAGGCCATGAAGGGCCGATGTGCCGGTGCTTACCTGGTAGATTTGAAAGCTGCCAATGTGATGCTGGAAAGATTAAAAAAAGAAAAGTGCAGGAAAGCAATTGATATATGGCACAATATCATTCTCCAAAGCGGAACAATTGACATGGACATGTACTGGAGCCATCCTCCTTTAGTGGAACAGGCGTCACATAACGGAAAGCTGAATTCTCTGATACAGCAATCCAGAAGTCGATTCCAATGGCTCGCACAGAAATTTTATAAAATGTATATTTTAAAATGGTTTAGATAGATAGTTAGCAAGACTCTTCCATGTCTATCGACGCTGGAAGATCAATTTAAGTAATTAACTGGCAGAGTCCGAAGAGCTTGTCCGACTTTCGGCGGACCCTGCCAGAGTTATTGAAATAAATGACATTATAAATTAAGAAACCAGATGAACCAAGACTCAAATACAAAGATCAAATCCTTTTGGAAATGGTTTGTGGAAAATGAAATCCGAATCAGAGAAGTGTTAGATAGTGATTTACAAGGTGAACGAGAAGCATTGATTAATGATCTTGATAATTTAATTCTCGACTTTGGCATGTTTACCTGGGAAATTGGACATGGGTCAGAAAAATTATTCTTTCTCACCGTTTCGCCAAATGGAAATAGAGAACGTCTTGGGATAAGCAAATCGATTATGAAATCGGCACCCGATTTATCCGATTGGGAATTTTATTATGCGAAACCTGCTAAGGATTGGGATTTGCAATTTTCCTTATTTGATAACAATATCGTTGAACAACACGTGAATGCCCGGGATTGGTCATTTGCCTTAATTAAACAACAGGACAATAAAATAAAAATTATTATTGAGGCTGATAATGTTACTCACCTGGATTTTGATACGCGGCTAACGGCTGCTGATTTGGTGGTTACCAGCATGCTTGGTGAAGAACGCAAAATTATGAGCGTGGGCGATATTGAAATTGTTAACAAATTTGAGGAATGGCAACGGTCTTACTCATTGCCTATGCTGTCTTTGAAAGAAGGATTTGAAGCGTTACTGTTGAAATAAATTCTTGCTTAAATAGGCCTTTAACTTTGAACCCTGTACTTTATTAACTCATCATTTTGCCCTTTCACTAAACTTTCGTAATATTGGGTTTTGCGAATGGCTTTTAACCATAGCATTAAAGATATTTGCACCTACTTGAACCCTCAGGATTATGCCGGATAAATTAAAATTAATCGCTGGATTTGCTGTTATTATCCTGCTATTCATACATTGCAAAAGTAAGCCACATGAACAGGTGGTGACTCTTGATCATAAAATTAAAAACGATTCCGCCATTTTCAGGCAGTTACAAGGAATAGCTTGTTACCATATAGGAGATTCTTTATATCACGCTTCTCGCTGGGATAGTGCCATGTATTATTTTAAAAAAGCATTGACCGACCCGAAGATTTCTAATAACATAAAGTTCAATCAGGAAGTGTTGACCATGGTTGGTCATATGTACATATCATTATCCGATTACGAAAAGGCAGGACATTATCTTCGAAAAGCCTTAGATTTGATTTCACGGAATTCACCCGCGGATATTATTGACGCGAACACCTTTAGATATGCGGGCATATTGTATTATCATGAAAAAGAATCTGATTCGGCTTTGCTTTACATCAATAAAGCGCTCGATATTTATATCCAACAAGTGGGAGATAACCATATACAGGTGGTTAATTGCAATCTTAATATAGGCGATGTCTTTCGTTGGGTCCGGTTTGATTATTATAGTGCCGAAAAGTATTATTACCACGCTTTACAAATTTTTGAAAATCAACATTTCGATTTAAAAGAGTCTGCCTATTTTCTGATATTATATAGTCTGGCAACTACAAACAGGTTAAAGCAGGATTATGATAAAGCTTTATCTTATGGCTTCAGGGCATTACAGGTTGCCGAAAATGTTAAGAACAGACAATATATTGAATGGTGTAATGCGATGATTGCCAATGTTTATATCGACAAAAGTGACTTTAATAATGCGATCGCTTATGATAAGAAAGCAATTGCCACTAATTCACAAGCTGGCGGTAACTACTATCTTCCTTTGTATTTAAATAATCTGGCTTACGCCAATGACCAGTTAACTAACTATAGTGAGGCTTTCTATTATAGCAATATGGCATTGGATCTTTTAAAAAAACAACCCGACAATTTCCAGGAATTATCAAACACCTATTTTTTTTTAGGAGAAACCTACCTGAAAATTAATCAATTACCTTTAGCATTACTTAATATTAAAAAGTGTTTGACTATCAGGAGGAAGTCGTTCGGAGAAAAACATTGGGAAACTGCCTATGCATACTATCTTCTGGGTAAATATCACGAATATAAACTAGACTTTGATTCTGCGTTACATTATTATCAATTAGCCATAATTAACAACTCTGTTTCTTTTAATGATCCGCATATAACAGTAAATCCATTATTTTCCATATCAAAAAAAGATGGAAATATTATTGGAAATTTATCCGGTAAAGCTTCTGTTTTAAGGCAAAAATTTATAGGAAATCCAAAAGATACCACTAGCCTTGAGCTAGCACTGAAGTGTTATACACTGATTGATTCGCTTGTTTCGTTTTCCAGGAAATCAATAGAAACTGAAAAATCGAGACTGACTTTGGCGGAGGACAATCATGAATTATATGAAAACGCTATTGAATGTGCTTATCAGATGTATCAATTAAAAAAAGAAAAACAATATATCGAGCAGGCATTCCGATTTTTTGAAAAGAATAAATATTTGTTGCTACTCGAAAAATTAAAGATGGCAGAAGCTGCAAATAAAACAGGAATACCGGATAGTCTGATTGAAACGGAACGTAAATTGAATGTTGAACTTAAATTGGCTCAGGATAAACTGGCCGACGAACAAAATAATAAGCATATCGACAACGCAAAGATATTGTCTCTTAATGCCAAAGTTTTTAAAATTGTAAGGGAAATCGAAAACCTTGGAGCTGTGTTTGAAAAAAGTTATCCGAATTATTTCAAGGTTAAATATTTGGAAACTAACATTCAACTCGAAAATCTGCAAGCGCTTGCCCAACAAAAAGCAATGAATATTATCCAATATTTTTGGGGAACAAATTCGATTTATGTGATCAGTGTATCAGGGCATGATGTGAATTTTACGAAATTTAAGAATACTCCGGAACTCAGAGAAAGCCTGAATAATTTTATAGCGCTCTTACATAAGCCTGATGTAACCTCGATGGAAAAATTCAGAGCGTATTCAGAAGGAGCCCATAGCTTATACAAAAAGGTTCTTCAACCTGCATTGGAGCCATTAACACACAATAATAAGCAAATTAATGATTTGACCATCATACCCGACGGCTTACTTACGAAGCTTTCTTTTGAAGTGCTTACCACTTTAGATTTTAAAACTGCAGGAATCGATTATAAAAAACTCCCGTATTTGATTTATCAGTTTAATATTCAATATGGCTATTCTTCATCTATTTTAATTGAAAATTCGAACACCCATCGGTCACGGAGCATTAATAAGCTTTTGGGATTCGGTTATGCCGGTTTGTCCGATCATTCCAATAAGGCATTGCCGGGTACAGCAACGGAGATGGAGGTTATTCGTAACTATTTCCGGTCACAGGAGTTTTTGGGACAAAACGAAACAAAAGAAAACTTCATAAAAAAAGTTGCTGATTATGATATAATACACCTGGCTTTACACGGAACTGCTGACGAAGAGAATGAAACGGATACCAAATTAATATTCAGAAAAGAAAAAGATAGTGATAACGGATTGCTATACGCCAATGAGATATACGGACTGAAACTGAAAGCAAAGCTGGTGGTATTAAGTGCCTGTGAAACCGGAATAGGTAAAAACTATAAAGGAGAAGGTGTTTTCAGCGTTGCCAGGGCATTTTCTTATGCAGGATGCCCTTCTGCTGTTATCAGCTTATGGAAAGTAAATGACCAGTCGACTTCAGACATCATGGGGAATTTTTATAAGTTTTTATCTCAAGGGGATGGAATCGGATATTCACTACGTGAAGCAAAACTGGAATTTCTCAAGAATGCTGATGAATACAGTGCTCATCCTGCTTACTGGTCGTCGTTTGTTGCCTTTGGTGATATGTCGCCATTAAAATCAAGGAAGGACTTAAAAATCTGGTTAACTATCCTATTTATTACGGTAGTTACTGCGGTTGCATGGAGATATAGAGTTTTAACCCAACGACACAGTAAGCACTTTCAGAATGAATGAGCAATCGTGTGAAGTTGATCAATGTCTTTCGAGTATAAGAGAAATAAACTTTTGATCCGGAAAACTTCATTAACCGTGGGAAAAGTAAATATTACTTGCAGCCACAGTTCAATAGAAAATGAATAATCGCTATAATTATAGCTATGCTCGCGCCAGTGACTGACACGTAAGTAACCTTCAATAACATCGGCGTTGTTGGCTGAGGGTCATGAACGGGTGAAGTGTTTTGTTCCATGGTTTGTAAATTTTAAGTTTTGATGGTTGTAATGGTTGAATTTAAATAAAATTGAAGGCTGTCTGAATGGTTTAAGAAAACATATGAGACAGCCTTTTTTGCTTCATCCATGTAAACTAAAGACAAGTTCAAATTATTTTTTTGAATTTTTAACTTTTTTTTCTTTAATCTTCATCATTGGAGTGGTTGGCTGTGGATCGTGAACAGGAGAGGTGTTTGCTGAAACTATTCCACTTATTTTTTCATTACTTTCACTTTTTACATTCTTTTCCATAGCAATTATTTTTTAGGTTATTAATGTGTTTGAATTGTATTTAATATTTCTGTAGCTCTTGCTTTATAAGCGTTTTCATGATTGGTAAGATCAAAAAGTAACTTTTTAGCCTCGCTTAATTGATTTGATTTGATGTAAGACAATGCAAGGAACCATTTTGTTTGATCAACAAAAAGAATATCGGCTTTTAATACCCATAAAAAGTTTGTACGTGCTTCATCCATCTTGCCTGTGGCCATGTAGGCATTGGCTATATAGAAGTGGATTGCGGCATCCTGTTCCGGTGCTTTTATTTCCTTGAATTTTTCGATTGCTTTATTGTAGTCACCTTCCGTATAACTGCTCATGGCCTGTTCTTTAAGCGTTGTAGCTTTTTCGTCCGAACGGTTGTAAGAAGTTATGAGATTGCGGTATGGCTGATAGTAAATAGCATAAATTTGATCCGTTTTTTTTGTGTTATCAGGTCTCAGATAGGTTACCAACAAAATCATTCCTGTCATGCAGGCAGCGGCAGCGATGCTCCACCCTATCCATTTCACTTTTCTTTTTGGGAAAGGCGTGCTTAGTTTTATTTCCGGAAGATTACTGTCTATTCTTTTTAATTCATCAAGAAATTCTTTTCTGGCTGTATTTTTTATAGCTTCAATTTCAGCCTTCGTAATTTTATACAGGTCCCTGAAATATTCATCTTCCGAGTGTAGCTTTTCAAATTCCTTTACCTCTTGCTCTGTTACCGTCTTTTCGAGGTACTTTTCAATTAGTTCTATTTGCTGTTCGTTATCCATAACTTAATTTTTTTTCATCTGTTCCTCAACAAGCTCTTTTAACTGCCCAAGACACCTGTATTTTTTATTTCTGGCAGTATGGTCGTTTTGATACCCAAGCAATTCGGCTATCTCTGCCATCGACTTCTTGTGATAATAGTATAATATTAACAACTCCTTACAAGGGTTTCCCATTTCCATCAGCGCTTTTTCCGATAGCTTTACAAGATCGTCCTGCCCGGCTTCATCCGGTAAAAGTGAATGATCGGGAATGTTATTGTTAATATCAGGTGTGTTTCTATTCCAATGTCTGTGTAATTCGGCAAACTTATTTTTTCCGATTGAAAACAGGTATGTTCTTATATTGCTTTTCATTTCGCTAAGTTTACCATTGACAATGTTTTCATAAAAAACCATAATGGTTTGCTGATATAGTTCTTTTGCGTCATATGCATTTAAATTATAAACCGACGCCAGCCATTCAATAAATTCTGTTCTGTATTTTACATATACTTGTTCCAGTATAGCTTTGTCGCCATCTTTTATTCGTTTTATTATCTCAGCACTTTCCATGCTACTATTAATGAATTAAAATTGTAATTGTCACCAGTTTTATTATTATTTTTTTCAAGCTTCAAACTTTTTGAAATACTTCCCTGATATTGTTGTTACTATGGGATGTCAATGATATAAAAGTTATTAAACATTTAATACTTCATCCATGTTCATTCCCATCTGTTAAAAAACAAACAGAATTTATTATGCAAGCTTTCAGGGAATAGCTAATAAATAGATTTTCAGGCAAGATACCAAAAAATGAAAAATATATTCATAAATGTGGTGACTTTTTAAAGGCACTATCATTAATTATACTAATCGGGTATAGTTTCACTTTATATATTAAAGCATAAAGCCTGTAAACTGAATTTTGTTTAGCTGGTGTTAAAGATAAGGTTTAAGTTGGGAGGTAAGAAATTGCGGGATACTGCGAGTATTATACTTGCGGCCCCGCAATTTTTACTTAAAAGTAGTTAGGATTGAAAGATGCTAGAAGTACTTTTCAGATTTGAATAATTATGCTTTTCATTCCGTTAAAATAAATGCAAAAAAAATAAAGTTTTGCATCAGGGTAGATAGTGCTAAATGGTTCTTATTAAGAGAACAAGATAGTTATCATTTAAAAAACTGTACCAATGGCTTCGCTACTTATTTTTCTTTTTCGGTTTTCGTGAACTTTGGCCCCAATTTTGTGTGTATTCCAGTAGAATTAAGCTCTCTGTTTTTAAATAACATTTTATAATTTTCGTTATAATAATAATTATGAGACAGGGTAATGTAAAAAGAAAACTGCTACTAGCAGAGGATGATGAGCCTTGCAGAATATTGGTTTCTGAAATACTCCGGGGAGCTAATGTCCAAATTTTTAAAGCCTGGGACGGTATTAGTGCGAAAAAAATTTATAGGCAGCACGCAAATGAAATTGAACTCGTTATTATAGATATATGCTTACCAGGGCTCGACGGTTTTGAGCTATTGAAACAAATTAAGTTGATTAATCCCAACGTAATTTCTTTAGCTTTATCAGCACTTGCTCCGGGTTTGTTAACTGAAAAGTGCGAATTGGCAGGTTTTAATACGTTAATATCCAAACCTTTTGATGCAAGATTGTTTTTTCAAACGGTAGTTTCGTTCTTGAAAAGATCCCAGCAACATTTGGCTTTTAATTGTTAAAAGTAAAAAGTTTAAGGACAAAGTACAAAGAAGTGTACGCAAGCTTACTTGTTGCTTACAAGGTGTCCTGTATTTACAATTCTGATCCCTTTAAAATAATACTTTAATATATCATTGGATTTATACCCAATTTTTGCCATGTACATGGCCCCGTCCTGGCATAATCCAACTCCATGTCCAAAGCCCCTGCCCTTTAGCGTGATTTCTTTAGCATTGGCTACTACAGAAAAGAAAGTTGATTTTAACTGAAAATCAGATCGGATTTGTCGCAAGGGAATAGAGTCTCTTTCCATCTTGTAATACTGTTTTCTGGTGATTTGCGAGAATTCAAAATTATTAGGAGCACAATCCGCAGTAAACTTAAATCCGTGGCTTTTTAAATAATTTTTCCATTGAACCAAAGAGATGGTTTTGGTCCACCTTGCAGATGAAGAATTAACACAAAAGGGGTCCTTAACCGGTACCAGGTAGTTTTTATTGTTCAGCCAGGCATTACCTCCCGACTCGGTTTCACCTCCGCAATTGGCATGAAAAACAGCATTAATGTAACACGAATCAGAAGCCATTACAACATATCCTGAGGTTGCTTTAGTAGCCTGGACAATAATCGGATTTCTCACAGCTCGTACTCTGTATGCCTGGCAATGTACACCATCACATAATTGAAAACCTTCTGTTATATGCCGGTCTAGGTTGCCATAAAGATAGGTGCGAACGAGAATGGACTGAGCCTTGTAAAATTCCAAACCTGCATTTGGGCCAGCTTCAGCGTCCACAACTCCAGCAATGTAATTGTCGGGCTGAACATCATTAATCATTAAAATCCTTTCGAATGCAACGGAAAGTGTCAGGTTATCGTTATATTGTCGTGAATCAATTTTGGGACTAA
>CAYZNC010000291.1:0-8723 GCA_964478555.1 uncultured Bacteroidales bacterium
CCATTTGAGTGAGATATATCACCTGTTTAAATGATTTACCTTAATTACATGCTTAATACCCGTTATTGTTGTATGACTAATCAAAATCAAAATAATTTTAAAAAATACAGAAAACCGTAGTATTTTTATAGTTATAAAACTAACCTATGTTCACTGCAATAATTATCGACGATGTTGATAACTCAAGGCTAACACTGGCCCACGATTTGAAGCAATATTGTCCGCAAATTAAGATAGTTGGTGAGGCAAATAGTGTAAAAACAGCTATTGACGAGATATCGGAAAAGAAACCTGATGTTGTATTCCTCGATATTCAATTGGGTGACGGATTAGGTTTTGAAATATTGGAAACGATCATTGATTTTGATTTTCAGGTAATATTCACTACAGCATTAGACACTTACGGGATAAAAGCCATTAAATTCAGTGCCCTCGATTATCTGCTTAAACCTATTGATCCCGATGAATTGGTAGAAGCGGTAAATAAACTTGAGAATGCAAAAAATGATAACATTAAAGACAGCATCAACTTACTCCTCAATAACATCAGGGACATCAATCCCGGCAACAAAAGAATAGCTTTGAACAGCGCCGATAAAATTCATATGGTTTATATTACAGATATCATTCGTTGCGAATCGCAAGGCAGTTATACTATCTTTCATCTGAAGGATAAAGAACAAATTGTGGTGACTAAAAACCTGAAAGAATATGAAAACTTATTGGAAGACTATTCTTTTATCAGGATACACAACTCCCACCTTATCAACTTCGCATACCTAAAAGAATTCGTTAAAAAAGACGGGGGTTACGCAGTAATGACGGACAATTCGCAGGTTCCTGTTTCTTTCCGTAAGCGAAACGATCTGATGGGTATGATTGAAAAATAGTTGGATAGTCGGCGTCGGTAGTATATAGTCGATCGTTTCCAAAAGCAATTGATTTATCTACATGCGACTATTACTTACGACTGACTTCCTGCAACCTATAAAATTTTCCCAAGTATAGGAATTATATTTTTTTTCTTTTTCCAATAAGTAAGCTTATGTTTGCAAAATCTTTTTAAAAAACCAAATCTTAGATTATGAAAAAAATATCTACTATGCTTTTGGTCTTAAGCCTATGTTTGAAAGCCACATTAGGCCAAACGCCTGTTATAACTATGACAACCTCAAAAACTGTTGGGTCCAATTTTTCTTTTTACCTGGCCGCCAATGCCGGTAATAATGTAACAGTGGATTTTGGAAATGGTACTCAGGTACCTGAAACTGTCGGCAATACAATTACGATAGTTAGCAGCACCCTTGTTGGTTCACAAACTGTAAAAATATATGGAACCGGGATTACTGTCTTACAATGCGATACTGCAAGCCTCACTGCTTTGGACGTAAGCAATGCTACTTCTTTGTCTTATCTTTCTTGCTTCCATAATCAACTAAATGCAATGGACGTAACCAAAAATACTGCTTTAGTTTACTTTTATTGTTCCTATAACCAACTAAATGCTTTGAATGTATCAAATAATATTTTATTAAACGAGTTGGAATGCTCCAATAACCAGCTAACAGTCTTGGATATGAGCAAAAATACAGCTATAACGGGGCTTTTCTGCAACAATAACAGAATCAGTAATTTAAATCTCACAAACAATACAGCTTTGACATGGCTTTGGGCCTCCAATAACCAGCTCACAACTCTAGATGTATCAAGGAATACTGTATTAGCTAAGCTTTATTGTGAGCAAAACCAACTCAATACTTTGAATGTAAATAATAATTCGGCATTCACAATATTTACGTGTTGGGGCAACTTGCTTACTTTTACTTCCTTGCCACTTAAGCAGTCAAACTGGACAACTTATACTTATGCCCCTCAGGCACCCTTAAACATAGTTAAAGCGATCGGGACAGGTACTAACTTAGATCTTAGCACTCAACTTACGATTAATGGAAATACAACCGTTTACACCTGGAAAACCAAAAGTGGTACAACCCTTATAGCTGGTACTGATTATACCCTTACCAACGGCAAAACTGTTTTCCTGAAAGCTCCAACGGATAGTGTCTACTGCGAAATGACCAATGTCACATTTCCTGATTTTATAGGAAGCAATGTATTGATAACAACCTACACTAAGGTAACTGCCACCTCCGCAACAGAAGAAATAAAAACTGATGAGCCTGAAATTTATTGCTATAACCAAACATTACACGTTAATTTAACTTACAATGCCCAATGTTCAGTGTTTGATGTGAACGGACGATTGGTAGTATCCACGCCTTTATATAGCGGTGCAAACACTATGCAATTGCAATATAGTGGGGTTTATTTGGTAAAAATAACTAGGAACAGTAACATAGTTACCAGAAAAATAGTCGTGCAATAGCGTTTTACTATACAATTCAAAGCCGGCTCAAAGAAAATGGGTCGGCTTTTTAGATGTTTAATTATTAATGCTTTTTACTGTTTGTTTTTCCAGCTCCTAACGACTACCATTTTCAACTTACGACTAACTACTGCAACCTATAAAATTTTTCCTCGTATAGTCATGGTATGTTTTTTCTCTTTTTCCAATAAAAGCTTATGTTTGCAAAATCTTTTTAATAGTTTAAATCCACATCAAAAAATTTTATCATGAAAAAATTTCTACTCATTTTGACGATTGTGCTATTAGCAATGACCACCAAAGCCCAGGTTTTCATTACCGTGAATGTGTCCACAGCAGGTGGGTTTAGTGCTGCGCTTACCACTGCAGGAGGAAATGCAAACACAGTTACCAACCTTACCGTTACGGGCAATATTAATGCTCAGGATATATTTTTTATGCGCGACAATATGCCATTACTGGCGACACTAGATTTGGGAGGAGTTACTATTAAGGCGTATAACACAGAGCCTGATAACAAAATTCCAACTGCGTCATTTAATAATAAAACAAGTTTAACAAGCATTATCCTGCCAAACTCTACAACGGTTATTGGAAATAATGCATTTTATGGTTGCAGTGGTTTAACTGGAGATTTGACCATCCCAAGTTCGGTTACTTCTATTGGTTTCTATGCTTTTGCCTCTTGTACGGGTTTTAAGGGTAGCCTTACCATTCCAGTTTCGGTTACTGCTATTGGTGTTCGGGCTTTTATGGGATGTAGCGGCTTCACCGGCAGTTTAACTATCCCTAATTCGGTTACTTCTATTGGCGAATCTACCTTTTCCGGTTGCAGCGGTTTTTCTGGCAGTTTAACCATACCTAATTCAGCTACTTCTATTGGTGATGATGCCTTTTATGGCTGTAGCAAATTAACAGGAAACTTGACTATACCTAATTCAGTTACTTCTATTGGAACTAATGCTTTTTATAATTGCAGTAAGTTAACAGGTAGTTTGATCATTCCTAATTCGGTTACTTCCATTGGAAATTATACTTTTTCCGGTTGTAGTGGCTTAACAGGCAGTTTAACCATTCCTGATGCGGTTACTTCAATTGGTTCGTACGCTTTTTCTGATTGCATAGGTTTAACAAGTCTGACCATAAACGGACCTGTTACTTCTATTGGTTCAAACGCGTTTTCAGGTTGCAGTGGCTTAACAGGCAGTTTAATCATCCCTAACACGGTTACTTCCATTGGGGATGGTGCTTTTGCATCATGCAACCTGGGTTCCCTGAATATTAACAATTCTAATTATTCAACGGTTGACGGGGTACTATTTAATAATGATAAAACTATACTTATCCAATGCCCCGCAGGTAAGACCGGTCCATTCACAATTCCAAATTCTGTTACATCTATCGCTTCAAACGCGTTTTATGGGTGCAGCCGCTTAACGGGTAATTTAAGCATACCTAATTCGGTAACTTCTATTGGAAAACAGGCTTTTTATGGTTGTAGTGGTTTTACAGGTAATTTAACCATATCTAATTCAGTTACGTCTATTGATGATTTAACTTTTTATAATTGCACAGGGTTAACAGGCAATTTAACCATCCCGGGTTCGGTTACTTCCATTGGACTCTATGCTTTTGCAAATTGTTCAGGTTTTAAGGGTAGCCTAATTATCCCGGGTTCGGTCACTTTTATTAAGGATAGAGCGTTTATGGGCTGTTTCGGATTTACTGGCAATTTGATTATCCCTGGTTTTGTCACTTCCATTGGAGAATCTACCTTTTCTGGTTGTGCTGGTTTCACCGGTAGTTTGACCATACCTAATTCGGTTACTTCTATTGGGATAAGGGCTTTTAATGGTTGCATAGGTTTTACAGGCACTTTATCAATCCCCAATTCAGTAAATTCGATCGGTGATTATGCATTTTCCGGTTGTTTATTCCAAAAGATTTCCGCTAACAATGTATCGCCCACTCCAATTGGGACAAATACGTTCAATGCTATTAATAAAACAACCTGTGAATTGTTAGTACCAACTGGCTCCAAAACAGCTTACCAAATTGCCCTTTACTGGAAAGATTTTACGAATATAACAGAAGGCGTCTTTGTGAATTTTGATTCACAGGGAGGAAGCGCTATTTCATTTTTAAACCCGGTTTCTGGAACAACAATCACATTACCAACTCCACCAACCCGAACAGGCTATACCTTTGGGGGCTGGTACAAAGAGGCTGGCTGCTTAAATAGTTGGAATTTTGCTACGGACGTTGTAACAGCCAATTTAACGCTTTACGCTAAATGGACTATCAATACTTATTCCGTAAGCTTTAATACCCAGGGGGGGAGCACTATTCAAGCTTTAACTGTAAATTATAATGCTACCATTTCAGTCCCCGCCCAGCCAACCCGCGTGGGCTATACTTTCGTTGACTGGTTCACAGATGCAGGGTACACTAATAGCTGGGAGTTTGGTTATAGTCAGGTTACCTCAGATACTACACTCTATGCAAAGTGGACTGCGGTAACAGGTACCCAAACTTCTTTTACCCATGGTGTTAAATTATACCCTAACCCAGCCTGCGATTATATTATATTAGAAGCTGAAAATATGCAGCAAATTACGGTATATGACCTTTCAGGTAAAATCATATTACAGGTAAATCCTGATATGAGTAAGTATGTTATGAGTGTGAATGGCTTAAAACCTGGCAGTTACTTGATACATTTAAAAATGAAAAATAGCCCAACAGAGGTGCTTAATTTATTTAAAAAATAGGTATTAAACATCCTTTCCTTCTTAGGGTATCGCTAAAATAGGCCTCAAAGGTTTCAAAAACCTTCGAGGCCTATTTTCTTAGTACGTGGTACTCAGTACTTGGATCTATTTTTCGAACTACTTTTTTACAAATATAGCGCTCACAGTTCCTCTTCTTTCGATGTTTACTTTTTCGTCATTTTTCCAGTAACAGGCATTTTGAGTGATGCCTTCACCATAAACACCTGCAATATAAGCATCGGTGCCTAAAACTGCAATGGAAATGGCTTGTGCTTTTGGATCAAGGTTTATTTTGTCTCCATTTCTCCAGTAACAGGCATATTGCATTATCCCTTCTCCAAAACTACCAGCTATATAAACATTTTCACCTGAAATTGCCAACGAAGTGGCGGTGGCTTTTTTTTCCAGGTTAACCCTTACGCCATTTTTCCAATAGCAAGCATATTGCGTCATACCATCTCCATAAACACCAGCCACATAAATATCGGTTCCTAAAATTGCAATCGAAGTGGCTGTTGATCTTTTGTCAAGGTCGGTTCTGATACCGTTTTTCCAGAAACAGGCACATTGTGTCATCCCTTCTCCATTGGTACCTGCAACATACACATCCGCGCCCGAAATAAACATTGAACTGGCAGCAGCATTCCTGTCGAGATTAACCTTGATATTATTTTTCCAGTAACATGCATATTGATTCACAAAATCGTCATAAACCCCTGCAATATAAACATCACTTCCCGAAATTGTCAACGCATTAGCCGTTCCCTTTGGCCCGAGGCTGGTTTTTTGTCCGTTCTTCCAGTAACAAGGACCTTGCTTGGTTTCGTCTCCATAAGCTCCTGCTACGTAAACATCATTATCATTAACCGCTATAGCATTTGTAATTGCTTTCATTTCCAAATTAACCCTCATTCCATTTTTCCAGTAACAGGCATATTTCATTGCTCCTTCTCCGTAAACACCAGATACAAAAACATCTTGTGAATAACTGTTAAAGAAAATTAATACCGATGCGATGATTAATAAAGTAGGTTTCATACGTAGATGTTTAATTAATGCTGATAATTTCTTGACAAGAATCAGACCTAAAATAAAGCAAAAAAGATATAAGAAACAAGAACCAAGATAGAAGAAACAAGAACCAAGATTAGTTACTCATTGTCAACTAATGCCTTACGTCTAATGTCTTATATCTTACGTCTTACATCTTACGTCTTGGCTCTCTTCTACACTTATCAAAAAAACCTATACACTTATTGGTTTGTCAAAACATCCTCTCCTGATCGCTATATTTTCGTGCTATCAATTAAACTTTAAAAGGGAGGAAATAACCATGAATAATTTAACACTCAATCAAAAAAAATTTAAAACAGGCTTACTGTTATTTATCCTGTTACGCATTGCATGCAACTTATCGGCCCAGGAAATTACGGGTATCAATAAATCTCTATCGCCTTATTTTTTAGTGCTCAGCAACAATCCGGAAACAGATCAGCTACCGCTTAAAAACACCAGTGCCGACGTTAATATCGTAGGCGTTATTGCTGATGTTACGGTGCATCAGGTTTACAAAAATGAAGGCAAGAATGCGCTGGAAGCCATTTACACGTTTCCTGCATCAACAAATGCAGCCGTGTACGCCATGGAAATGAGAATAGGCGACCGGAAAATTATCGCCAAAATAAAAGAAAAACAACAGGCGCGCCACGAGTATGAACAAGCAAAATCGGAAGGCAAAAGAACTTCGTTACTTGAACAGCAAAGACCCAATGTATTTCAAATGAATGTTGCCAATATAATGCCCGGCGACGAAATAGAAGTTACCATGAAATATACGGAAATGCTGGTACCCGAAGGCGGTACTTACAAGTTCATTTATCCCACCGTAGTTGGTCCCCGTTATACCGGCGAAAACAATAATCCAGCCTCTGCGCAATTTACGCATACCCCTTATCAGCAAGAAGGCAATAGTCCATTTTATAATTTCGACATTCATGTGAACTTATCCACTGGCATGGCAATCCAAAACATAGCTAGTACTTCACATAAGATAAATGTAAAATACCCTCAAACCAGCATAGCACAAATAGCTTTGGATAAATCAGAAACTAAAGGCGGTAATCGCGATTTCGTTCTTGAATACCAGCTTGCCGGTAAACGTGTTGAATCGGGACTGATGTTATACGAGAACGGAGACGAAAACTTCTTTCTGATGATGGTGCAACCACCAAAAACCATAACCAAGGAGGACATCCCACCTCGCGAATACATATTCATCGTTGATGTATCGGGTTCTATGAGTGGCTTTCCACTTTCAATTTCCAAAAGCCTGATCAGAAACCTGGTAACCAATTTATTACCAACCGATAAGTTTAACATCATGGCATTTGCCGGTAATTCAGGTTGGCTTGCTGAGGAATCACTGCCTGCCAATGCAGCAAACATTGAAAAAGGCATTCAATTTATCGACAGACGCGAAGGCGGTGGAGGTACCGAATTATTATCAGCATTGAAAAAAGCCTTGACTTTTCCCAGAAAAGACGAAAATTTATCACGTTCCTTTGTAATTATGACCGATGGCTACGTGGATGTCGAAAAAGAAGCCTTCGATCTCATCCGCAATAATAACGACAAAGCCAATACTTTTGCTTTTGGCATTGGTTCCAGTGTTAACCGCTTTTTAATAGAAGGAATGGCACATGCCGGCATGGGTGAACCTTTTGTAGTGCTTAACGAAGCTGAGGCCAGCAAACAAGCTGAAAAATTCAGAAATTATATCAATAACCCTGTTCTAACCCAGGTAAAACAAAGTTTCTCGGGTTTCGATGCTTATGATGTTGAGCCATTAACCATACCCGATGTGTTTGCGGAACGTCCCATTATCGTTTATGGTAAATACAAAGGGGAACTTAAAGGCAACATAACCATCAAAGGCTCTTCGGGCAATAAAAAATATACGAAAACTTTTAAAGTTAGCGATGCTAAACCCGATTCTAATAATGTAGCCTTACGTTATCTTTGGGCCCGCAAAAAAATCCAGATGCTCGATGATTACAATAACCTGAGGGCAGATGATGCAAGAATCAAAGAAGTTACTAATCTGGGCCTGCAATACAACCTATTAACTGCATATACCTCTTTTATTGCAGTGGAAGAAGATGTAAAAGCAAACGAAAATGGAGACCTGCAAACGGTTGATCAGCCATTACCATTACCCGAAGGAGTATCCAACTCTGCCATTGGTTTCGATCTTGAAGTAGAAGCAGATGACCTTTCTTTCACATACTACAAATCAATAATTATAGAAACCGTTATCCCGGTGGCTGTCAAAGGCAATATCCTGATGAAAATTGAGGACAACGCGTTAAATAAACTCAACAAATATCTGGCAGCGTCAAATTCAACCATAGAAGAAATTGAGGTTACCATTGATGCCAGCGGAAAAGTTAAAAACATTACCATCAAGGGAAATGCAGTAACTGACGAAGTGAAAAAAAGCATCACAAACTGCATTAACAAATGGAAATTTAGCCAATACAATTTGAAAAAGGATTGGAAATTTCAAA
>CAYZNC010000292.1:0-8597 GCA_964478555.1 uncultured Bacteroidales bacterium
AAATAAAGTTTACTGTACCATACCCAGTACAAAAAATTTATTTGAAACAGCATTATTTGACTCATTTATGGACTATCGGTTTATTTCTCAAAGTTATGAGCCAATTATGTTATATGCGGGTATCGTTGAAGATTTAAATTTAAATTTACGAATTTGGTCAGCACATAAGGAATAATTAACCCAATTTATTATGTTACCTATCCGGCAAAAAAAACTAATAATCAGCATTATAATCATTCTTGGAATAGGAGCACTGCTGAGATTGTATTTTGTTTTTGATATGCATCCTCCCGAAAGGTATTTGTATAGCGATATGCAGGGCTACCAGGAACGTGCTGCTAAATGGGCTGCAGGGGCTAAGGAAAATATTTACGATACGTTTTACCCGCCCGCAACACACATCATCTACTCGGTATTTTTTAAAACAACTAAACCATTCTTGTGGATTAAATTGTTTAATGTGATCATTAGCATTGTAACCTGTATTTTTATTTACCTGTCGTCGAAAATATTATTTGATAAAAAAGCCGGATTTATTGCACTCACAATCGCCAGCTTTAATTATTTATTCATCGATTTTGCGGGCTATTTAATGTCGGAAACACTTTTTGTTTTTATGCTGGCCTTTATGTTTTATTGTTTTCTGAAAAGTGTGACGGCAAGTTTGCAAAAGTATCGCTGGCTGTTTTCTTTTTTGGCAGGACTGTCTTTAATAACGGCAGGAGCATTAAAATCGTCTGTTTTTTTATTCATACCTCTTTTCGGGTTATGGTGGCTTTGTAATTTTAAAAAATACCGTATCATTTCAAACCTGACATTTTATGTTGCCGGTTTTCTCCCGCTTTGCATTTTACTTATCATCAGATTTCATGCTTTAACCGGTGAATTCGGGCTCATATCTACTAACGGAGGGTTTAATTTTTTTCAGGGACGGTCTCACATAAAAGATGCCCGGTTTGAGGATAGTAAGCTTCATGTAGGTTATTTATTTGCATCGCCAGTGGCTGTGTATAAAAATTATACTTACAACGATAATTTTCCGACAGGCCCATACGATTCCAAATATTTTTATCGCAGAGGATTGGCGGAAGCAAAGAAGGATATTCCCCGCACAATCGGCTATTCTCTCGATAATTTGTATAATCTTTTTGTATTGCCTTTTGTTTGGCCATCAGCCGCTGTTGAAAAGCCTTTTCCTGTTTTAATTAAAACAGCCAGTATTCTTTTTCTGATGCTGGTTCTTTTTCCATCATTTTTTATATTGATTTTTTACTTCAGGTTTTTATTAGTTGAATATCGTATTTTAATACTCTTCCCCATACTAACTATTTTTCTGACAACGATTATGTTTTATGGCGATCCTCGTTTTAGGGTGCCGTATGATGTGTTTTTTATCATACTTGCTGGCTTTTTTTATGCAGAAGCTTATAACGGGCTGAGAAGTTGGTATGAATTAAGATCAAAAAAATAAGCGTTTGGAATGAATATACCTTGGAAACTTACAAAATGGATCCAATTGCTTTTTAAATGCTTAATCATTGAAAATATAAAGATTTTAACAAATGTTTGCTTTTTAACAATTTTAAGGCAATAAATATTAAATTATCTCGATTATAATTTATCTTTATTCGCTAATTGACTAACTAGAAATCGTTTTTTACAATTTTTTATAAATAACTAACTAATTATTAACTAACATGATGAAAAGAAAAATTTTAACCCTAGGTACATTTGTTGTGCTTATTGCAATTGTAATTGTGATAAGTTGCAGTAAAGAGAACAGTGCAGTAAAGAACAACCCCTTCAAAGCTGCAGTGAGCTGCACAGGTATTGCTACATGGAATGCAGCAACAATTTATCAAAATGCAGGCGCACAGGTTGTTTATAATTGCAATTTGTACAAAAATAACTGGTATTCTCAAAATCAAAATCCATCCACAAACTCAGGTCCTTATCAGGTTTGGACATTGGTTGGAAGTTGCACTAGTTGCAGTAGTTCAAGTAGTTCAAGTAGTTCAAGTAGTTCCAGCAGCAGCAGTTCTGGCGGATGTAGTCATGCATGGTGCTCATGTGACCAATGGGGTCAATGGGTAACAGGTAGCTATACTTTTTACAATGACATATGGGGCAGTGGTGCAGGAGCTCAGTGTATTTGGGCAGATTCTTACAGCAAATGGGGATTAACAGCCAGCCATCCCAATACCAGCGGAATTAAATCCTATCCCAATGTGTCAATTACAATTAGTAAGACCGTAAGCTCTTTGTCTACATTATCAAGTAGCTTTAATGTTACCATCCCCAGTGGTGGCGCTTGGGAAACAGCGTACGATTTGTGGGTTCCAAGTGAAGTTATGCTTTGGATGAACAAAACCGGGGCAGTAGGTCCTATTGCAGGAAGTTGGGATTCCAGTGGCAATCCAATTGCTGATGTAACAAACTTAACAGTAGGCGGACACACTTGGAATGTATATCATGGTGGTAACAATGTTGTTTCTTTTGTAAGAACCAGCAATACTAATTCTGGTACAGTTGATATAAAAGCAATTCTTAACTGGATAGTAACTAAAGGATGGATTACCAGCAGCGGTACTGTTGGACAAGTTCAATTTGGTTTTGAACTCACATCTAACAGCGGTTCTCAGGCATATACTGTAAATAGTTATTCAGTAACCTCAAAATAAAGCATAAGAGTTGGGAGTTCGACGTTTCTAAAACTTTAGGCACTCCCAACTCTAATCACTTATAATTTTAACAAACTAACTATAACAAAATCATGAAAAGAAAAATTTTAACCATAGGTACATTTGTTGTACTTATTGCAATTGTAATTGTGATAAGTTGCAGTAAGGACAGCACTTTAGAAAAAAACAAATTCAAAGCGGCAGTGAGCTGCACAGGTGTTGCTACATGGAATGCAGCAACAATTTATCAAAATGCAGGTGCACAGGTTGTTTACAATTGCAATTTGTACAAAAATAACTGGTATTCTCAAAATCAGAATCCATCCACAAACTCAGGTCCTTATCAGGTTTGGACATTGGTTGGAAGTTGCACAAGTTGCAGCAGTTCAAGCAGCTCCAGCAGTTCAAGTAGCAGTTCAAGTAGTTCCAGTAGTTCCAGTAGTGGTGGATGTACCGCAACTGCAATAATTCCTTATGTGCAGGTTAATGGTGGGACATTTACACAAACGACAAGCGCAACTGTAGCTGCAGGAGGCACTGTAGTGTTTGGTCCTCAACCAACGAGTGGCGGTTCATGGAGTTGGAGCGGTCCAAACGGATATACCTCCACAGCACGTCAAATTACAATTAGCAACGTTCAAAGCGGTCAGGCTGGTAATTATACAGCTACCTATACAAATACATGCGGAGCTAAAAGTACTTCGGTTTGCACTATAACCATTTCCGGAAGCAGCTCAAGTAGCAGTTCCAGCAGCTCTAGTGGTGGAAATTGTGGAACAACTGATGTCACTTCAGGTTCATATTTTTATATGGTAGATGCCTGGGGTGGCGGTGGATATTGCACCTGGTTCACCAGCATTAATTCATGGGGGGCTAATGCGCCAAACGTTAATTCAACTTCTATTGTAGGTTACCCTTCAATGGTTCGCGGTTGTCATTGGAGTGCATGCTCAGCTAATAGTGGCTTGCCAAAGCAAATTAGCGCTTTAGGTTCACTTAGCACCAACTGGACACAAAATAACACAGGTGTTGCATACGATGCAGCTTATGATATATGGTTCGACGCATCTAGCGCTCCTGGTAACAGAGCTGCTACTTATGAATTAATGGTTTGGTTGAACTGGTCAAATACACAACCTATTGCAACTAACTATGATGCCAGCGGAAATGCAGTTCCCTACGCATCTAACCTGAGTTTAGGCGGCGCAACATTTAACGCTTACCACAGAGATAATGTGATGTCGTTCCTTCTTACCAGTAAGTCAAATTCTATAAATTTCTCCATAAAACCTTTGGCTGATTATTGCGTTTCCCAAGGTTGGATAAGCAGTTCAGCTGATTATTTAATTTCTGTTGAAGCTGGATGGGAAATTATTAAAGGTGGAAATTATACAACTACCGCCTACGGAATCACCGGCTTATAATCAATATAGAACATAAAACTGTTTATATTATTTTTTAAAAAGCCGGAGTGATCCGGCTTTTTATCTTTAATTGTGAACATTAAAAGGGTTTATGGTGGGAAGTTAGTGATACGACTTCACCGTAACGGATTCAATGCATGTTTTGCTTTTTAATTTTTATATTATCAACTAATTATTAACTAACCTTTTATTATGAAAAAAAGAATTTTAACAATCGGTACATTTGCTGTACTTATTGCAATTGTGATTGTAATAAGTTGTAGTAAAGGAGAAGACAATCTTCAGTCAAACAACCTAAAAGCAGCGGTAAGCTGCACAGGTATAGCAACATGGAATGCGGCAACAATTTATCAGAATGCCGGAGCGCAGGTTGTGTACAATTGTAACTTGTACAGAAATAATTGGTATTCACAAAATCAGAACCCGGCTGCAAACTCAGGTCCTTACCAGGTTTGGACATTACTTGGGAGTTGCACAAGTTGCAGCAGCTCAAGTAGCTCAAGTAGTTCAAGTAGTAGTTCCAGCAGCTCGAGTAGTAGTAGCTCGAGTAGTAGTAGCTCGAGTAGTAGTAGCTCCAGTAGCAGCAGCTCTAGCAGCAGCTCAGGTGGTAGTGTTAGCTGTTCAGGTTATCCGGTTTGGAATTCACAGGTTGTTTATAATACAACCGGCCAATTGATTGAGTATAATTGCAAATTATACAAAGATGCTGGATTTGCTTATAACCTTAATCCTGAAACAAACTCAGGACCATACCAAGCTTGGACTTTGGTTGGAACATGTAGTAATACCGGTTGTGCTATGGGTGAAGGCCCATTCACAGGATGTGGTAATTATGATAAATGGGTGACAGGAAACTATACAGTTTACAATGATGTTTGGGGTGGTGCTGCTAATACTCAATGCTTAACAGCTATTTCCTATAGTAATTGGAGTGTTGTTTCTACACAACCTGCTACCAGTGGAGTTAAATCCTACCCAAACAGCGGATTTGTTAATCTGAATAAAAAAATAAGTGCCCTTTGTACTTTAACCAGTAGTTTTAATGTTTCGTTGCCAAGTAGTGGCGATTGGGAAGCAGCTTATGATATTTGGATCCCAAGTGAAGTAATGCTATGGATGTATACAAATGGTAATGTTGGACCTATCGCAGGTGGTTGGGATTCTACAGGTAAGCCTATACCTGCTGCAACTAATGTAACAGTTGGCGGTCATACATGGAATGTTTACCACGGAGGAAATAATGTTGTTTCCCTGGTAAGAACAAGCAACACAACTTCAGGAACTGTAGATATTAAGGCTATTGCTAATTGGATCATGGCTCAGGGCTGGGTTAGTGATGGTACTATTGGAGCAGTTCAGTTTGGTTTTGAAATTAGCGGTACCGGCGGCGCAGCTTCGACCTTTACCTGCAATAGTTTTTCGATCACTTCGAACTAATAAAGATACAAGAACCAAGATACAAGTCATAAGATGTATGTTTTTGTCTTGAATCTTGGTTCTTATTTCTTATATCTATTTTTGCTCATTAATGAAATTCTGGTATTCTGCAATTAAATAAATCAGATGGTTTTCTGTAGCATCTGATATATCCTTTGATACATCATGGTTGATATATTTTAATTTTTCTGCTCTCTTCAAAAATAATAATGCGGGCTTCTTTTGGCCGGTAAAATAGTTCATGGTGGCGATTATGTAGAGGATTTCCTTTTCTTTCCCCTTATTGAGGCCATCATCCAACATTACATGTGCATACACCAGTGCTTTGAATCTGGAAGTTCTGGCCATATAAAGATTGTTTTCCTTTTCATAATGAAAACCCATAATTCTATAGAAGTTACACCAGAAAGCATCATCACGGCCTAAAATTCTATAAATTTTTTCAGCTATTTCGAGTTTCTTCGTAGCCGGTATATCCGAATAATCCTGATATGCACGGTTAAAACTAATGGTTTTAAGAAAGGTCCTTATTTTTTCCTTTTTTCTCAAAGGTATGTTGTCGAAATCATTTTTAAGCACGGAAAAGCAACAATGGGTGCAGGAATAAATAGAAAGCGTTTGCGTATAGGTCCATTCCAGGTATTGATGTAAATCATACTGGGAATTGCGTGCACTGCTTATTTCTCTGAACAAACATTCCTTTTTGCAAAAGGGACATACATGTTTCGAATTCATTACGGAGGTTGCCTGAGCTGAACTTATAGCAAAGACAAGGGTAATAATTAAAATTAGTGTCTTCATAGTTAGTTTAATGTTAATAGTTGTTACCTAGGTGAATCGCAGCCTATGCGTTAGTTCATAGTTAGGTAAATTTGGATTGGGCAAATTTAATAAAATATATAAGTTGGCAAGGATTTGTCAGATTTTATTCACCCGGGTTCACGAATTTGCAGATATCGTTAAGTCCGCATTTAGGACATTCAGGTTTTCGGGCTTTGCAAACATAACGACCATGTAATATTAACCAATGATGAGCTATAGACAATACTGACGTGGGAATATATTTAAGTAATTGTTTTTCGGTATCGAGCGGCGTTTTGGCATTTTCAGTTAATCCAATCCTTGCAGCTACCCTATGGACATGAGTATCAACTGCCATAGCAGGTTTGTTATAAACTACGGAAGCGATAACATTAGCCGTTTTTCTACCAACTCCGGGAAGTTGCAGCAGGAGTTCAACATCGTCAGGTATGATGCCATTGAACTTGTCCATAAGCATAGTGGCCATGTTAATCAGATGTTTTGTTTTGTTGTTGGGGTAGGAACAACTTTTTATCAAATTAAACACTTCTTCGTGTTTGGCAGAGGCCAGTAATGTTGGTGTAGGGTAACTTTTAAAGAAATCGGGGGTAAGCATATTAACCCTTTTATCAGTGCATTGTGCCGATAATATAACCGCTACCAATAATTCATAAGCATTGGTGTATTTTAACTCGGTTTCAGCCACCGGCATGTTTTTTTGAAAGTAATCAATAACTTTTTCAAATAATGCTGCTTTATCCATAAATTAGTGACAAAGTTGGAAGTGCCTAAAGTTAAGAAAAAAGTGTCTGAAATTTTGGAATAGTTTTTAACTTTAAATTCAGAATTAACTATCGGGGCAATAAGCACATTAGCTTTAATTAAGTCATTCGAGCGTTGGAACCAAGCCCTCAGGGTTTTCGAAACCCTGAGGGTTTTAAAAGCCCGGTCTACTGAGCTAAAGTTGAAATATATTTCATACAATTACTTCCAATCCTTCTTTCGCGCACTTTTAGTTTACTTTTAGGTCAATTCCAGCTTTTTAATTCACTTTCAACCTGCTTAAGAAAGAATACGTTAACACTCAAAAGTAAAAAAAGTTTGGTCGGTACAAACTTTATTCGTTACTTTGCAGGACTTTTTTTCCTATAAAAGTTATAATGCAGATCAACCTATTGACAATTGCCTTATTTGGGGCCGCGTATATTATTGGATCAATTCCGAATGCCGTGTGGATCGGCAAAGTGTTATATGGAATAGATGTCCGTGAACACGGTAGTAAAAATGCCGGCGCAACGAATACTATCAGAGTTTTGGGTTGGAAAGCCGGTTTACCGGTTTTCATTCTGGATGCCCTCAAAGGTTCTATAGCTGTATCTTTAGCTCGAATCTATGGTTACTATAGCCCTGGAACTAATGATTTTGTTACATTACAGGTTTTCCTTGGCGCATTTGCAGTAGTGGGACACATTTTTCCAGTGTTTGCAAAATTTAAAGGCGGTAAAGGAGTAGCTTCACTATTTGGTATGATTTTGGCCATAGTTCCCTTACCAACTTTGCTCGCCTTAGGTATTTTTCTGGTGACGCTCTTTATAACCCGTTATGTTTCCTTAAGCTCAATCGTATCCGGATTTGCCTTTCCCTTACTTATTATGTTTGTCTTTAAAACGACTATGCAGTCGTTAATTATATTTTCACTTATTGTTACCGTCCTGTTGCTTCTTACCCACCAGAAAAATATTGAACGATTAATAAGGAGAGAAGAATCCAAGGCAACGTTTTTATTCCGCAAAAAGAAGAATCTACCCTAACGGACGTAAAGTTTAATTACGGGCGTAAATAAGCATTTAAGAATTCTTTTTCTAACACTTGCAGAAGTTCTTCTTTGGTGAGATTATGGCTGATAGAGCCTCCATCAGCTACTCCAATTTCGCCTGATTCCTCAGAAACTACCACCGCTAGTGCATCAGTATTTTCAGTAATACCCAATGCAGCCCTGTGCCTCATTCCATAGTCTGTGGGAATATTTGGATTATCCGAAACAGGCAATACACAGCGTGCTGCATGTACTCTGTCGTCGGTAATTATAACAGCGCCATCGTGCAAAGGACTGTTTTTGAAGAAAATAGATTCTAATAATCGCGTCGAAGTATCGGCATTAATAATTTCACCGGTTTGGGCATAAATGTCGAGTTGGGATCTGCGGGTAATAACAATCAATGCACCAGTTTTGGACTCCGACATCCTTTTGCAG
>CAYZNC010000293.1:0-8580 GCA_964478555.1 uncultured Bacteroidales bacterium
ATCAAAAAACGCTATATATGAATTTGAATAAGTACCTGTTAATGTCTTTTCTTTAAGCTACCGGTAAGGTAAATGTGAATTTACTGCCCTTCCCGACTTCGCTTTCAACCCATATTATTCCATTATGCTTTTCGATAAACTCTTTGCAAAGAAGTAAACCAAGGCCTGTGCCTGACTCATGTGCCGTGCCTTTGGTTGAAACTGTGTTTTCTATGTGAAATAATAATGGCAACACGTTCGGATCTATTCCTATTCCTGTATCTTCGATGGTTACTTCAACCTGCGCTTGGTCGCAAGTTGCTTTAACGTTGATAAGTCCATTTTCAGCAGTGAATTTAATAGCATTTGAAATAAGGTTACGTAATACAGCTTTGATCATATTTTCATCAGCAAATAGTACAATATCATTTTCAAGTCGTATATGGATTTTAATATTTTTTTGGTGCGCATTAGCTTCCAGCAAGTTAATGGTTTCCAAAAACATTGCTGTAAGAGATACGTGAATTGGGTCAAACGAAATTTGCCCGGTTTGTGATCGCGACCATTGTAGAAGATTGTCGAGTAAATTAGTTCCATTTGTTGAAGAAGAATTAATGAGGTAGAGATATTTATCAACTTTCTCAAATGGCAATTTTTTATAATCGGTTATTAATAATTCTGAAAATCCTTTAACAACATGGAACGGATTTCGCAGATCGTGAGCGATGATAGAGAATAATCTATCCTTCGTGGAATTTAGTATTGATAATTGCTGATTGGTTTTCTGCAATTGGTTGGCTTGTGCTTCAATCAAGCGTTGATTACTAATAAGCGTGTGGTTTGCTTCTGTAAGATTTTCAGACTGTTCCTCTATGCGGGACTGACGTTCGACCAGAATTTTATTAGCCTGAGCTATTTCCCTGGTGCGCATATCAACTAATTTTATAAGTTCTTTTTGTTTACGGTTATACATCGCTACCCTTACGGAATAGGCTGAATAAAAGGATAAAATACAAATTATGAGAACTAATAATTTAAACCATATCGTTTTCCACCAAGGCGGGGTAATGGTAATTTGAAGAGAAACGCCTTCATTATTCCAATAACCATCATTATTGCATCCAATAACCCTAAAAATATATTTGCCGGGGTCGAGATTGGTGTACGTTGCTTTGCGTTGACCACCCACATAATTCCACTCTGTTTCAAAACCTTCCATTTTGTAGGCATATCTATTTTTATTCGTATTTATGTAATTGAGTGCAGCATAATCAAACGAAAATACCGATTGTTTGTAAGATAATACCAGACTTTTTGTTTCGCTGATATGCATTTTTAACGGTGACCCGGGTTTTCCGATTAGCACAGGTTTATTAAATATGCTAAAACCAGTAAGTACAATAGGAGGAATCATAGTGTTATCCCTAATACTATCCGGAAAGAAAATATTAACTCCGTTAATGCCCCCAAAAATTAATTCTCCCCGCTTTGTTTTTAAACTCGACCATCGGTTAAACTGATTATTTTGCAATCCGTCATATTTATCAAAATTTTTGAAGGAAACGATCAGTTGATTTTGATTTTCGGTAAGCGTAACTTTGGAAATACCATTATTGGTGCTTATCCAAAGGTTCCCTTTTTTATCTTCGAGAATTTCGCAAATGATTTCATTGGGCAAGCCGTCTTTAACGGTAAATCGTCGAAATGTTCTTTTCTTTGTGTCAAACAGGTTTAACCCCTCTTTGGTGCCAACCCATAGCCGGTTATGCATATCCTCATATATACAATTGACCCCATTATTGCTTAGAGAACATGTATCGTCGTTATTCTTTTTGTAATATTGGAACGTATTGTTTTTTCTGTCCAGTAAATTCAATCCATTCACTTCAGATCCAATCCACAGGTTATTTTTTTTATCGGCATATATGCATACAGCTGTTGGCCCATTCATTGAAGTAGAACCGGCAGTTCCAAAAGGGAAACGTTTAAAATTGTTTTGTTTACGGTTGTACACATTCACACCCGCATTCCAGAGCCCTATCCAGATATTCTTTTGTCGATCCTCAGAGATGCAATATATGTTATTTCCTGATATTGTTTTAATATCAGTTGGATTGTATTTGTAATGATAAAATGTTTTCGTTTTTATATTCAGTTTGTCAATACCGCCATCCCACATTCCAATCCATAATATGTTGTAGCTGTCGAGATATAATGCCAATACTTTGTCGCATGCCAGCGAATTCTTATTGCGATAAATATTTTTATATACGATATATTCATCTTTATTCCTATCCCAGAAATAAAGACCGCCTCCGTCAGTTCCAAACCAAATATTTCCATCATTATCTTCAACCATAGCAGTCATATTATTGCTTGTAAACCGGTTGTCGATATCTGTAAACTTGCGGTTGAAGAACTGTTTATTTGGGTTATCCATAATATCAATATCACCGAATCGACCGCCAACCCAAAATTGGTAATTTTTCGCCTGATAAGTTGTGCTGATAATATTGGTACTTAACCCATTTTTATCATTTGGTTTTTGTTTGATATTTTTAAAAATGCTATTATTTTGGCCTAACTTTGTACCGTAAGGTATATATGACAATCCACCGTTTGTTGAGATCCAGATGTTGCCATTATAATCTTCCATAATGTGATTTATCTGATTATGGCATAAACTCTGTGGATCTGCGGGGTTATGAGTATAATGATAAAGTTGATGAACAGATGCATCGTAATAAAAAAGCCCATCTAATTCTGTGCCAATCCAAATATTTTTTCTTTTATCGATATAGATGTGATGAATAAAATTGGAACCAAAACTTTTATCGACAATTAAATTATTTAAGTAACTCGTAAAATTATTTTTTTCCGGGTCATATTGATATAGCCCATTATATGTACTTAGCCACAAAGTATTCTTTGAATCGATCGTTATTGAACGTACCTGAGCTCCAGTAATACTGTTGGATTTGTAAAGATATTTATTGAAATTGTTGGTCCTTTTATTATACAAGTCAAATCCACGATTGGTAGCTATCCAGATTCGTCCCTGCTTATCTTTTAATATGTCGTAAATTGCGCTTGAACTAAGGGAGGTAGAGTCTTTGTCATCATGAAAATATTGCTTGAAAGATTCGGTTTGATAGTTGTATTTATTTAAACCATTTATTGTTCCTATCCATAATCCATCACTATCCTCCATAATAGCCTGTATCGCATTATCGGAAATGCTGGTGTTATCGGCAGGATTATGCCGGTAAACGGTAAACCGATAAGCATCATATTTATTCAATCCATCTTCCGTACCAAACCATAAATAACCTTTGCTATCCTGAGTAATGCTCCATATATTTCCCGAAGAAAGTCCTTCATTGGTGGTAAGGTGTTTGAATGTGGGATTTTGTGAGCGTATACCTAAAGAAATGAGCAAACAAGCAGTTATGAAACCGCATTTTAAATTTAATAATAGGGTAGTATTTTTGCTCATAACCTCACAGGATCATGCTATTGGTAGCGTAAATTTAAATTCACTTCCCACGCCTATTTTACTTTCCAGCCAAATTTCTCCATTATTTTTTTCAACGAATTCCTTACAGATGATAAGTCCTAAGCCTGTGCTTGGCTCATTTGCGGTTCCTTTGGTCGTAAATGTAGCATCAATACGAAATAAAAGGGCCTGATTTTCAGGAGCGATCCCTATTCCCGTATCAGCAACAGTGATTTCTACCGTTGAGCCTGTGGATTTTGTTTTTAGCATTACGGTTCCATTGTCGGGTGTAAATTTGATAGCATTGGAAATTAGATTGCGGAATATGGTTTTTAACATATTTTCATCGGCGGTTACCCTTGTGCTTGGATGAATTAATTGGTGGAGTGTAATGTTTTTTCGCTGTGCATCGCCTTCTAAAAGGTCAAAAACTTCTTCCGCAATAGCTGCAAGTGTAATAACAATGGGATCGAAGGTAATGCGCCCTGTTTGCGATCGCGACCATTGAAGTAAATTTTCAAGCAGGTTGTTACCGCTCGTAGAGGAGGTATGAATTAAATGCAGAAATTTTATTATTTTTTCGTGCGGCAATTTGTCAAAATCTTTGAGAAGTACTTCAGAAAATCCACTTACCACATGGAAAGGATTACGAAGGTCATGCGCTATAATAGAAAAGAATCTGTCCTTAGTAGAATTGAGAACCGACAATTGTTGGTTGGTATCGTTCATCTGTTGATTCGTGGTCTTTAATTCTGAGGCTTGGCTTTCAATTAGTTTCTGGTTATTCATTAAAAGCTCATTCGCTTCTTTCAGATTCTCCGTTTGAATACGAAGTTCTTCAGCATATTCTTCTATTCTTGTTTGCCGTTCGAGCAAAATATTGTTTGCCTGGCTAATTTCCTGAGTTCGTTGATGTACTAAGATAGTTAGTTCCTTTTGTTTTTTCCGGAACAATTCCAATTTCAAATAATAGGCTACATAAAGGGAGAAAACGAAGATAAGCAGTGCGAAAAATTTAAACCAAATCGTTTTCCACCAAGGGGGGAGAATGATTATATTCAGCGAAACGCCCTGTTCGTTCCATATACCATCGTTATTGGAAGCCTTTATACAAAAAACATAATTACCGGGATCGAGGTTGGTATAATTTGCCTCACGTTTGGTAGCACATTGCACCCAATCCTTATCAAAGCCAACCATTTTGTAAGCATATTGATTTTTTTCCGATGTTATGTAGTCGAGTGCGATAAATTCGAAGGTGATGAAGTTTTCTTCGTAAGTAAGCACTAATTCTTTGGTCTCACTAATATCGTTGGCTAAAATTATCCGATTATTAATTTTTTCGTTAATTTTAATTGGTTTATTAAATAATTTTAGCTTTGTAATCTTAACAGGAGGCTTATTGTGATTGTAATTAAGTTTATCAGGATAGAAGGAATTAAATCCATCGGCCCCGCTAAAAAACATTTCACCATCTTTTGTTTTGAGCGCCCACCCATGGAAGTTCATATTTAAAAGGCCATCCAAACGGTCAAATGTACGTACTTCTTTTGTTATGGGGTTAAAGTTGGCAAGTCCTTTATCGGTTGCCAGCCATAAATTGTTTTTTTCATCAACCAGAATGGAGCTTACTGTGTTCCCGGGTAATCCGTCTCTGGTTGTATAGTTAGTAAATTTTCCGGTATGCCTATCAAGCATATCAATACCGGTAGCCATGGTCCCAAACCACAAGTTTCCTTTTTTATCCTCGGTAACACAATATATTCCATAGCTACTGAGGCCATTTTTCATTTCTTCCCTGTGTATAAGATTGTTAAATTTAATAACAGGGGGCGATTGTGAAAAATCGACTTTATTCAGATCAATAATACTCACCCCTGTATAAGTGGTAATATAAAGCATTTGATGGCTATCCTCATAAAGCTGTAATATCGAATTATTGCAGATACTATTAGGATCTCCATCCGGTTTATAATGGTAAAAACGATTATTTTTTCTGTCATATAAATCGAGACCACGGTTTAACGTTGCCACCCATAAATTATTTTTACTATCTTCCAGTACATACCATATGTGGTTGTAAGCGATTGAGTTTGGATTTGAAGGATCATGTTTGTAGGAAGTAAATTGGTTATTTTTCATTCGTAGGAGACCGCCGTCAAACGTACCTGCCCACAGGGTACCCTCATGATCTTCGTTGATTGAAATGATGGAATTACTGCTTGGTGAATTCGGATTGGCAGGATCATGTGTATAATAGGCAAACTTACCTGTTTTACGGTCGAATTGGTTTAATCCTCCGCCGTCGGTCCCTATCCATACAATCCCAGACTTACCTTCAGCAAAGCAGAGAATATTGTTAAAATTCAATCCATCTATTTTTTTGGGATTATAAAAATAGCTGTTAAATTTTTTCTTAATGGGACTGTATTTATTTATGCCCTTACTGTTGCCAGCACCTACCCACATAGATCCTGACTTGTCTTCGTAGAAGCAATTGATACTATTTGAGTTTAGCGCATATCGGTTTGATTCATCACTCATTATATAAGTAAATTTGCCTGTCTTCTTGTTGAAGATATTAATTCCGCCTTTATTTCTGCTGCCTATCCAGATATTATGGTTATGATCTTCATATATTCCAAATAAAATGTCATCATTCGGACCTGTATTTGTCCCATTTGGCTTATATAAAGTGAATTTGTCATTTTTGCGATCCCACCAGATCAGGCCCACCCACTCAGTAGTAATAAAGAAGTCGCCATCATGATCTTGCATCAGCTTTTTTTGCTTGTTGCTCAAAATCTTAGCATCGGGGAGGTTAATCGGGTGCGGAATAAACTTATTCAAATGATTATCAAAATAAAAAAGTTTATTGCTATAGCTGCTCACCCAGATTTTGCCTGTTTTATCCTCAACAAAAGAGTAAAGATTTGTTGGGAGTTGAGGCGAGTCATCCTCATCCAAAACGTAGCGCTCCGCATCTATAATACTTTTATAAATTTGCGGATTATTATAAACTTTGAATTTAAATATTGCTCCATAGGTGGCTATCCATAGAAACCCTTTACTATCTATAAAACATGCACTCATCGGCAGGTCGTTATAGATATGATTCTTCACCCGTAGGAATTTTCTGGAAAAATTATCTTTCTTTCTATCATATATACTAAACATCCTGCTGCTCAAGACCCAAAAATTGCCCACCGTATCTTCAATAAAAGCATCAATTTCGTTACTGGATACCGTAGTTGTGTCGGAGGGGTCGTAATAATATTTTTTGAAGGATAGGCCGTCAAAGCGATTCAATCCATTAGTGGTTCCAATCCACATAAATCCTTTGCTATCCTGTGTTAAACAAAAAACATAGCCATGAGAAAGACCATCATTTGTAGTGTAATGATCAAATTCAAAATTTCCGGATTGACTAAACGCGTTGCTAATTGCCAGACAATTAAGAAAACAGCCAATAAAACCCTTATAAAAAATGGTTTTCATCCTTTTTTGTAATATTAATAATTTAGCAATTTTCAAATTCTTTTGAATAAATGAGGATATCTATCGATTTTATAATGGAGTAAACCGGTGTTTTTTTTACTCTACATCTATAAATTTACTTAATTTTTTAGAGAATTGAAATAGGCAGGAAGAAAAAGAAATTGATTAAAGTTCAAAATCAGAAACGTTGCTTTTCTTTTTTATCTTGATAATTAATGTTTTACAAGACTTTGTCCAATAATCAACTTTCTATGCATTGAGTTCCAACTGTATTAAATAAGATGTTTACATTTGTGGTGAACTAAGCGACCCATAAAATCTAATTATTCAGAATGATGAATATTCTTATTATTCAAACGGCTTTCATAGGCGATGTTATACTAGCTACGCCACTCATTGAAAAATTACATCAGACATACCCTGAGGCTACTATAGATTTTTTGTTACGGAGAGGCAATGAGGGTTTACTGCATGGTCATCCTTATCTCAGACGGATAATAATCTGGGACAAAAAGCAGGATAAGTACGCTTCCTTAATAAAAATAATAAAAGGTATCCGGTCAGAGCATTACGATTATGTTATCAATCTGCAACGTTTTCTTACTACCGGAATTATAACGGTTCTTTCGGCTGGTAAACATAAGATCGGGTTTTCCAAAAATCCGCTTTCTGTTTTTTTTACAAAACGCTTCCCTCACTTTATCAATGCTAAAGTTAGTGATCTGCACGAAGTTGACAGAAATTTATCTTTGATCAGCGATTTGGTAGAAAATACCGGAAGAGTAAACCCAAGGCTTTATCCTAACGATGAGGATTTTAAAAAAATTATAACCGATGGGGCTTATGTTACCATTGCACCTACATCGGTTTGGTTTACCAAGCAGTATCCTCTAAACAAGTGGATAAATGTAATCAATATCATAAATCCCGAATATACGGTGTATCTGTTGGGAGGAAAATCAGATGTAGCGGCTTGTGAATGGATTAAGCAACAATCGACACATTCAAAAGTCATAGTGTTGGCTGGTCAGCTTGATTTTCTGGCATCGGCTGCTTTGATGAAAAATGCTGTAATGAATTATGTTAACGACTCAGCTCCAATGCACTTGGCTTCTGCGACCAACGCACCTGTTACAGCTATCTTTTGTTCTACCATACCTGCATTTGGCTTCGGGCCTTTATCTGAAAATTCAAGAATTATTGAAACTTCCGAACAACTTTCCTGCAGACCATGTGGATTGCATGGTTACAAAGCCTGTCCCCTGAAGCATTTTAAATGTGCAGATATCCCAGCCGAACGAATTGTCGGGTAGGCTACAAATGCTACCAGAAACAACCAGCGTAGCAGATGAGACTTTTGCATAAACCAGCACAAACAAATAAGGAGATTCCTCCCACTGGTACCAAAGACAGATTTATTTAATTAGCATATTGATAGGTATTTTCATCGCTATTAGATATATATGTCAGCCCTAACGGGCTTTGAAAGCATAGCGCTCATTATGATTTTCTACCGATATACCAGCCCTAACGGGCTTTGATAAAGTACATATTTTCTATTTATAAGGGATGTAAGCCCAGCGGGCTGAAATATCGGTAGAAAAGTA
>CAYZNC010000294.1:0-8536 GCA_964478555.1 uncultured Bacteroidales bacterium
CAGATATGTTATAGTCTGTCAACAGAATATTTTCAATTAGAATTTGTGATTCTTCACCTATGAAAGTTTGAAAGGAAATGTTAATTTTACTTTCGCTAAATGCTTCCATCAAATTTATTTGGTGTTTATTTTCAAATCGTTATTCATGAATGAAGTTAAGCTGCTACTGATCAGCATATTATTTTTGAAGGCCACCATTATGTCAGGGCAAGACCAAAAAACCGATACCTTAGTTCGTCATGAAAAAATAAAGAAAGGATGGAATATTGCCGCTTTACCAGCATTAGGCTACGATTCTGATCTGGGTCTGAATTATGGAATCATAAGTAATGTTTATGATTATGGTAAAATTTATCCTAAATACAGGCATTCTTTTTTTCTGGAAATATCGCGTAACTCTAAAGGAAGTTGGAAAAACACAATCTCTTACGATTCCGAATTTCTTATTCCTAAAACCAGAATTACAATTCAGGGATGTCGTTTCATTGAGCAAGCTTCCGATTTTTTTGGATTCAACGGGTATAAAGCTTACTATAATCCGGATTTAGAAACCAAGGGCAATCCGGAATATATCTCCCGTATGTATTACCGCTACCAGCGCGTACAAACCTTCGTAGATTTAACTTTGCAAGGAAGCATCGTAGACAAAAAACTCAGATGGTTGGGAGGATGTACCTTCTTCAACACAAAAATAGGTTCGGTGAATATTCACAAACTGAACAGAGGCAGGAGGAATAAAGATCAGTTGCCAGATACCTTTTTACTGTACGACAATTACGTGAAATGGGGTATTATCCCGCAAAATCAAAAAAGGGGAGGTGAATCGAGAGTAGCCAAGCTTGGTGTTGTTTATGATACCCGCGACAACGAGCCTAATCCCATGAGAGGTATATGGACGGAAGCTATGATTGTAGCTGCGCCCTCCTTTTTTGGAAACAAAAATTCCTTCGCCAAGTTAATTGTAACCCATCGCCAATATTTTACGTTAAAGAAAGATATTCTCAATCTTGCGTATCGTATAAGCTATCAGGGAAGAATTGGCGGTGAAGTGCCTTTTTATATGCTTCCGGAGGTATACAATTCGGACGATATCAGAGAAGGATTGGGAGGTAGCAGAACCCTAAGGGGCGTTCTTCGAAATCGCGTAATTGGTGAAAGTTTTGTATATGGGAACTTGGAATTACGTTGCAAATGCTTATGGCTCACCTTATTTAATCAAAATTTTTATTTTGCAGTAGACGGATTTACTGATTTTGGACGAATTGTGGAAAAGTACAAATTTACTACCGACAACCCCGATGCAATTAATTATCTTTCAAAAGGTAGTCCGGAAACATGGCATCAAACTTATGGTTTGGGTCTTTATGGCGCAATGAACCAAAATTTTGTAGGAGGCATAACCTATGGAATTGCGGCTAACCCCAAGGATGGTAAAAATGGATTGTATGTTGTTATAGATTTTCTATTTTAAATTTGAAAAAAATCTTCCTGGTATGGCCGATAAAATAAATATTACAGGATCAAGAAATCTCGAAATACTTCTTCAACAAGCATATGATAGAATATCACTGGCTGTAGATGCTGCAGGAATAGGTTTCTGGGACTGGGATCTTCAAACTGACGAAATTTATCTTGATCAGCAATGGCTTAATATGATTGGATACAAACCAGATGACGTTGATAATTACCGTACATTTTGGGAAGCCTGTATTCACCCGGATGATAAAAACATGGTGTTAAAAACCCTCAAGAATCACTTCAAAAACATTACAACAGGCTATAAAACTGAACACAGAGTAATGACTAAATCGGGGGAATACATTTGGATTCTCGACAGTGGCAGAGTTATAGAAAGAGATGCTTACAAAAAACCCCGACGAATCATAGGAATATCTATTGACATTAATGAAAAAGTATTATCCCGCCAACGGATACATGAAAGTGAAGAAAAATATAAATCGATATTTGAGCATCTCAATGATGCCTTTTGCAGATTCGACTTTTCCGGCAAAATAATGGAAGTTAACCGGAATTTGTGTGATTTGATTGGAGTTAAGCCGGAAGAACTTATAAACAGTAATATTAATCTATTTTTTAGCAATCAAACCCTAAAATTTTTACACCGCCGTTTAAATCGTATCCTCGAAAAAAAATCGGTAAGCTTTGAAAATGAAATAATTACTCCTAAAAGAAAAATTTTACCGGTAAGTATCAGTGCACGTCTCATAACTACATCCGAAAATGGAATTATTCAGGCGCTCATCAGGGATATTACGGACAGGAGAAATCACGAAAAGGACATATTTGATGAAAAGCAGAAATTCAAAGCATTGCTCGAGCATTCTCCAAATGTGATTTCCAGGTACGGCAGGAATTATAAATGCCAGTACATTAGCCCCAATATAGTTAAAATGGTGGGCCTTGAGGCTGAAATGATCATTGGCAAGAGGCTTAATGACATTAATTGTCCGACAAGTCTGGCTTCCTACATGGAAGAAAAAATGAAATGGGTATTTCGCAAAAATAAAGAATTATCGGTTAATTTTTCAGTCGAAACCCTCCTGGGACATAAACATTTTGAATCGGTTATAGTCCCTGAAGCTAATGGTACTAATGCGGTAGAAACCATATTAATTACAACCTCGGATGTCACCGATAGGGTTAAAAATGAGCGCGAACTCAATATCAGCAAACAAAAACTTGAAGATGCTGAAAAAAATGTTCATTTTGGAATATATGAGATTAATCTGCTCAACGGCTACAGTACATGGTCAAAAGAAATGTATCAAATTTTCGAACGCGATCCCCAGCTACCTCCACCATCAAACGATGAATTTAATTATGAATATGTGCATCCTGATGATTGTGCTTTGCTGGACGAAAACCGAAAGCAAAGTATTAAAACGGGGGCGAATTTTAGTACCACCTACAGGATCATTACCGGCGGCAAAACCAAATATGTTCACAGTGTAGGTAAGGTGGTTATTGACGAAGCCGGGCGACCTGTTTTGATACAAGGTACCCTAACTGATATAACAGAAAAAAAGCAAATTGAAAACCGTTTGTTTGAAGAAAGGGATACGTTACAGATTATCATGGATAATGTGCCAGACGCGGTCTTCTTCAAGGATAAGCAAGGCCGGTTCGTAAGAGCAAACAAAGGACAGGCTAGGTTGCTAGGCTATGATAATCCTGAAGACCTGATTGGCAAAACAGTGTACGATGTTTTCCCAAAAGAGTTGGCTGACATCATTCACGAAAGTGAGCAGGCTATTTTTGTATCAGGTGTAACCAGTCTCAATGTCGATCGCGAAATAATTAACGAAATAGGGAGTGCCTGGTTATCGGCAACCATGGTTGGAGTTAAGGATCTGGATGGGCAGGTAACCCAGTTAGTTGGAATATCAAGAGATATAACCCAATATAAATTAGTTGAAGACCAATTACGTAAGGCGAAAGAAAAAGCAGAACAGGCCGATAAGTTAAAATCGGCTTTCCTTGCCAACATGTCACATGAAATACGGACTCCGATCAATGGAATCCTGGGATTTGCGAATCTAATGGAAATGCGTGAGTTTTCGCGGGAAAAGTCCATTCAGTACCTTCGAATCATTAATAACAGTGGACATTTGCTGTTAAGTCTTGTAAATGACATTATAGATATTGCAAAAATCGAAGCCGGACAAATTAACATTGAATATACTGAAGTAGACCTGCTCGCCTTGCTTAAGGACCTGTGTGAATTTTATCAGGGTGAAAAAATAAGACGCGGAAAAGACCACATCGAAGTCCGACTCATGACCCCTGAAAATCCTTTATCTCAACTGATTATTACAGATCCGTTGCGATTGAGGCAAATCATCAGCAATTTAATCAGCAACGCGCTGAAATTTACTGAAAAAGGCCATATCGAATTCGGCTATCAGGTACGGGATCAGATCGTGATTTATGTGAAAGATACTGGTATTGGCATGACGGAGGATGAAACAGAAATTATTTTCGAACGTTTTAAACAGGTTGGTCATTCGTCTAAAAAACATGAAGGAACGGGTCTTGGGCTTGCTATTTCAAAGGGATTAGCAGAACTCTTGGAGGGTAGAATATGGGTTAACTCCAAACCTGCTGAAGGTTCCGAATTCTACTTTAGTTTTCCACTTAAACAAAGTGATAGCAAATCGGTAACAGATCTCAACTATTATCAAACAATCAAATTAGCTGATTGCAAATGGAACGGAAAAACGCTTCTACTGGTAGAAGATGAAATTGTAAATTATACTTATATCTATGATCTTTTAGATGGAAGTGGCATCAACATTTTGCACGTGACAACCGGTGAAGAAGCCGTTAAAATTTGTAAAACCCCTCAAATAATTGACATTATATTAATGGATATGCGATTACCAGGTATTAGCGGATTTGAGGCAACTAAAATTATCAAAAAGATCAGACGGGAGATACCTATTATTGCTCAAACTGCTTATGCCATGGAAAACGAACGAAAAGATTGTTATGATGCAGGATGCGATCACTATCTTACTAAACCTTTTGATCAGGCACTTTTATTACAGGTAATGAATAATCACCTGCAATTCTCAAATTAAGGCGTTTCTATATAAATAAAATTTAATTTCAAAATAGACTCAAAATACTCACCCCTCTCCAGCATGTCCTCATCACCATTTTCATAATACCAATGCACAACCACCTGGTTACCGTTTTGAACAATGTTAGCCAATTCCTTGAGTAGTTGAAGTATTGATTTCGCTGAGCCACTGTTCATATACTCCAGCTCCAGGTGAACGTTGGTATTTGGCTGCGAATTCATGCAGTATCTAAAGATCCATGAATATAAGTGATTGTAAAATAATCCTGCATCTTCAGGAATAGATCGACCTTTAATCCTGATATTACCAGTAACATCAAAATCAACTTCAGGAGTTCTGTTGGTACCCTTAATTGACAGATTTTCCATTAGGTATAATAATTGTCTTAAAAGTACGACTTTTTTTTACAATTTAGATTATTAGTTAGAAATACATCGAAACCAGTTAATCCTCTCCCCTAAGCCATTATTCCATAATCATTAACCGTCATTTGAGCGCTCCGAACGAATACTCATCTTCCATTGAAAGGATTTTGGAGTAAGTGCCTTAAAACTTATAGGTTATCTTCAAAACTAATAAATCAAATTACTAATATAGTATAAATCATCATCTTTAAAAAGAAACATAATTTATATTTTCAAAAAAATCGTCTTTCAGGATCCGGATCATAAAAATTTAATATCTTTGTGATATCATTTTAATATCATTTTAAATTAGAATTTCCATAACGAGCATGTTCGCAAATTATAGGCATGAATGAATTCACATGCGAATTCATCCATTTAACTTAAAAATATTGAAAAATGAAAACAGAAAAAACTTACGAACCGGATTCAGGCTACATTGCAACATTTGCCGCATTGATTTTCATTGCCGGAGCTATATTTGCAGGTACTCACGAATGGATTTTGTTATGTGTTATTCTTATTTTATTAACCATGTTAACACTGCCGGGATTGCTTACGGTACAACCTAATAAGGCTTGTGTGCTTACGCTTTTCGGGGATTACAGGGGAACAATTAAGAATAACGGCTTCTTTTGGGTTAATCCCTTTTTTATGAAAAGAGTGATATCGTTACGAGCACAAAACTTTAATTCGGAGCCCATTAAAGTAAACGATAAGATAGGAAATCCCATTATGATTGGAGTGGTGTTGGTATGGAAGGTGGAGGATACCTTTAAAGCTTCTTTTGAAGTAGATAAATACGAACATTTTGTGGTGGTACAAAGTGAAGCTGCTTTGCGGAAATTGGCTGGCTTGTATCCATATGATAACTTTGAAGTTGAAGATGCAACAATCACTTTACGTTCAGGAGGCGAGGAAGTAAATCATCAACTGGAAACCGAATTAAGAGACCGGTTAGAAATAGCTGGAATTCAAGTGATAGAAGCGAGAATAAATTATATTGCCTATGCCTCGGAAATAGCAGGAGCTATGCTCCGTCGTCAACAAGCCACAGCAGTTGTTGCAGCACGTTTTAAAATAGTGGAAGGTGCTGTGAGCATGGTACAAATGGCCCTTGAGCAATTATCAAACAAAAAAATTATTGAAATGGATGACGACAAAAAGGCTACCATGGTGAGTAACTTAATGGTTGTACTCTGTGGCGACAAAGACGTGAACCCTGTTATTAATACGGGTACTTTGTATCAATAAATTGAACGTATGACGAAAAAAAAGGCTTTTGTTTTGCGAATTGACTCCGAAAAACTCGAAGCAATTGAAAAATGGGCTGCCGATGAATTTCGAAGCATTAATGGCCAGATTGAATGGATTATCGACAAATCGCTAAAAGAGGCCGGAAGGATAAAAATGTCAAAAACCAAAGACCAGGAAAAATCATGAAAACAAATTATCTGCCCAATTTTAAATTCCATTGTCCAAAATGTGGCAATACCGAATATGTCCTCGACAAATTTCAGGCTGCCGGGAATCGTTGGTTTAATAATATGTTAACAAAAAAATTTACCACGGTTAGCTGCACGCGCTGTTTTTTTACCGAAGTGTATAAGATCCCTTTTAAAAAATTCAATGAGGTTGCAGGCATTTATGATAAAACCTCAAAGTATTAGGAAAACACGCAACCGATTGAGAGTAAGGAATCCGCCTGAAGGGAGATTGCCGTCAAGCTAAAGTATGAAGCACGCTTTAAGTAAGAGCCTAAGCTCCATAGGAGCGACCTCTTTGTAGAAGAAGTGTTTATGCAAGATATGTACCGACGCACGAACCATTTCAATTAAAGCGATTATCGTGATTGCGTCGAAAAGGTAAGGTTTAGATTAAGGCGCAAGCTTATTCATTCTTCGATTTAAAAGGTATTCGTGCGCCAAAAATAGCTCATGTTTTCTTATTTTCTACCGACATATGACCCCTCTGGGGTCGGTTTTGAACATATTATTATTCTTTAACCGGCGGTAATGCCTTAAGAGAGCCATAACAATTGCACATAGAGAAGTTACTACTCATAAAAAACATAAAGAAAAACGAAGTAAATGAATGGACAAAAACATTCTTATTGAATATCAATTAATTACAAACAATAGCTTGACGGCAACCCCCTTTAGTGGATTTAGGGACGAATAAGCGCGTAAACTTTTTTGAACAGCCTCATCTGCTTTTATTCGCGCTTAAAGATTCAAAAAATGAATAGAATGGCAGGCTGCAATGCCAGCTGTTTCCGTGCGTAAGCGACTATTACCTAAAGTGATGGGGATAAAACCTGAATTCTTTGCAAGCATAATCTCATCTTCCGTAAAGTCGCCCTCCGGACCAATCAGTATAAGCGCATTTTGGCCCGGTTTATAGCAATTATGGATCAATTGTCGTTCCCCTTCGCAGCAGGCAATCATTTTATTATCCTCTTCTGCTCTTTTGATAAAATCGTCAAATTTCGTTAACGGGTTAAGGATAGGATGAAAAGCCTTAATCGACTGTTTCATGGCCGATTCTATGATACGATTTGAACGGTCTGCATTAAAATTTTTCTTTTCCGTTCGTTTGCAAAATAAGGGAGTAATAGCATCAATACCTATTTCAGTCGCTTTTTCCAAAAACCACTCAAACCGGTCTGCATTTTTTAGCGGCGAAATAGCCATGTGAAGAAAATAGCTTCGTTTTTCGTAGTCCGTTACAACCTTCTGCACTAAAATCTGACATTTTTTAGGATGAGCATTGGCTATAATGGCTTCAAAAAATGTTCCTTTACCGTCTACCATGTATATGGCGTCGCCCTCATTCATTCGCAGCACCCTTATGGCATGCTTTGATTCATCTTCGCTAAGAAAATATTCCATTCCGGTTATATCCGGGGTGTAAAAAATTTGCATAAAAAAATTTACTTTTGAACTTTTACAAAGTAACACAGAAAACCCTAAAAAACATGAAACAAATTGGTCTTCTGTCGGACACCCACGGTTTTATTGATGAGAGACTGTATTCATTTTTTGAAAAATGTGATGAATTATGGCATGCCGGCGATATTGGTAATATAGAAACTGCCGATCAACTGGCTAAGTTCAAACCATTCCGGGCTGTTTTCGGAAATATTGATGATTTTAAATTGCGACTGCAGTACCCTCAGATGCTGCGTTTTGAATGCGAACAAACGGATGTTTTGATCACCCACATTGGCGGATACCCCAATCATTACGAGCCGGATATAAAAGCGATAATTCAGGTGAAACCTCCAAAACTTTTCATTGCCGGCCACTCGCACATTTTAAAAGTAATATTTGACAAGCGCTTCAACATGTTGCATATAAATCCAGGTGCAGCCGGAAATTCAGGCTTTCACAAGGTTAAAACGGCGGTTCGGTTCGTTATTGACGATTCAGAAATTAAGGATTTGGAAATATGGGAATCAGCGAGAAACCTGCTATAACATGACATTGACTCTCCTTCAATCTGCCTCACCCCAACCCCTCTCCTGAA
>CAYZNC010000295.1:0-8532 GCA_964478555.1 uncultured Bacteroidales bacterium
GTTGCTAAGTCCGCTTCTGAAATCTCAAAGAATATCCCTATAATTTTATCCGACAAGAAATGATCACCTACACTTAGCTTGAATTTCCTGGCTGCTACCTCGTTAAGGATTAGGTTTCTTCTGTCCAGGGCATTTGATTCATTAAAGGTAACTCCACTCAGTAAAGGGATTTGTAACAATTCCAATTCTCCAACGCCCATCACTAAGGCTTCCACAGTCCCCGATTTTCCAGTAGCATGATCGTTATAATTAAAGTGAAGAATATTATCGGAAGGCGGTGTCATAAACGATGTAAGTACACATGATTGAATATTGGGATCTGTTGCTAGTTTATCGCGAATTACCGAAGCGTTTTTTCTAACATCTTCGTTTTTAAAGTTTATGACTACTACGTTTTGGGTGTTTAGTCCCAAATCTTTATGTAACGAAAAATTGTATTGCTTTTGCATAAGCATAAAACTGGTAACCAGTAAGATAAAGGCTATAAACTGAAAAACCACCAATGAGCCCTTTAATTTCGCTTTGCTATGACCAGCTGCTCCCTTGTTCTGGAACAATTTTACGGGCGATACCCCCGACAAATAAACGCCAAGGTAAATTCCAGCCAATATGCCGGTAATCAATGTAATGGATAGGACAGCGAGAAGATATTGCCATTTGATCAAAAGTGATAAACTTAACTCATTTTGAAACAAATTATTAAAAACAGGTAACACCAGCTTAATAAATAGCAGCGCAGGTATCAAACTAAAAAAAGCTACAAAACAGCTTTTAAATAACGAAATGTATGCTATCTGCATCCGAGATGCTCCATTTACTTTGCGACAGGCAATTTCAGCAACAGACGAATCTGTATCGGCGTTAGAAATCAAGATAAAGTTGACGCAGGCTACCAATAAAATAAGCAACCCTATGGCCATGAATATCTTCAAAGATTTAATCTGGTTTACCTTAAAGGTTTGAATACTGCTAAATTCTTCCGAATGAAGGTACATGTCGGTATAAGGTTGAAGAAAAATGCGTTGATTGGCATCCTCCTTTCTATATTGCTGACATACTTTCGTGCATTTCTGCATAATATTAATCGTGTTGGGGTTATGGTTAAGCTGAACAAAGGTCATGAAATCGTCTTTCTTCCAATCGTTTGCAAAGTCGAACTTCTCCTTTTCTTTATTAAAGCCAAGCGAGTAATTGATATCCAGCAACAAATCGAATGCCTGTCTAATATTTGCAATTAACCCGGTTTGCATGGAAGAATACGACGGAAGGTTTTTGAATACTCCATTCACTGTAAAATTGATGTCGCTCGACATGATCCTTACCTTAAGGATCTTACCAATGGGATTTTGGCCGGGAAAGTATTTCTGAGCAATTTTTTCCGAGATTATGAGATCATCCTTCTGGTCAAGTAGGTCCTTGTCTTTAGCTGATATAATTTTGAAATCCAACATAGATAGGATGGATGAATCGGCAAAAAAGAAATTTTTCTCCCTCACAGGTTCATTGTTTTGAATAATTTCAATTTCATCCAAACTATAAACCCGAAATAGATTTTTTACTTCCGGAACCTCTTTCCTAAAGGCTTCGCCCATGGCATAGGGCGTTTCACATTTTTTCCCATCTACCACCCTATACAATTCGTTTGCTTTGGAATTAAACTGATCGTATGAAAATTCATGAATCAGGTAAATAGCCATCAGCATAGCACAACCTAACCCAATACCCAGCCCAATAACGTTGATGAAGGTGTAAAACTTCTTACGGATAAGGTAGCGAAAAGTATATTTTATATCGAGTAGCTTCATAGATTATTGTTCTGTATGTTTTTTAATCCTGTACATCCTTTCATCCCGCACATCCTAATTTAATCCTGTTAATCCTTTAATCCCGTAAATCCTGGTCCCGTTTCATCTGTTCCGTAATCAGTCTCCCGTCAAATAGATTTACGATTCTGTGAGCAAACCCCGCATCATGTTCCGAGTGGGTAACCATGATGATGGTTGTGCCTTCCTTATTTAATTCCGATAACAATTTCATCACCTCCAAACCATTTTTAGAGTCGAGGTTTCCGGTAGGTTCATCAGCAAGAATTAACTTTGGATTGGAAACAACCGCACGGGCAATGGCCACACGCTGCTGCTGACCGCCGGAAAGTTGCTGTGGAAAATGTTTTTTGCGATGCCCGATTTTCATGCGTTCCAGAATGGTTTCGACCATATGTTTGCGCTCTGAAGCATTTAGTTTTAGATAAATTAATGGTAATTCAACATTTTCGTATACATTCAGCTCATCAATCAGGTTAAAACTTTGAAAAACAAAGCCTATATTACCTTTCCGCATATCCGTACGGTGTCGTTCTTTATAACTCGACACATCAACGTTATCAAACAAGTACTTCCCATTTGTGGGGTTATCCAGTAAGCCAATAATATTAAGTAAGGTAGACTTACCACAGCCCGATGGTCCCATAATGGCAACAAATTCGCCCTTTTTGACTTCGAATGTTACCATATCCAATGCGGTAGTTTCGACTTCATCTGTTTGGAAGATTTTCGTGAGTGCTTCTACTTTGATCATTTCCGTTTATTTTAAATTAAGTACTACGTTTTAAAATTAGCCAAATCACATGCCAAAACAATAATAAATTAAATATCAAATTATTACATGTAAACGTATTCATTAATCGTAAAAAAATATGACACCATATTGTAAAAAAATTTTACACTTGCACAAACACTTCCTTAAAGTTAATTAAATTTGATTGATCGTCAATGATGTAATATGATACAAACCAGCAAAATCCTGATCGTAGATGATAACAAAAATGCCCTTAGCGCACTCAAAATGCTTTTGCAATGTGAGTTTGAAACTGTAGTCACGATTAATAGCCCTAACCAGATAACCGCTGAACTTCGCAAAACCGATTTTGACGTGGTATTGCTCGACATGAATTTTTCAGCCGGAATCAATACTGGAAATGAAGGAATATTCTGGCTGGGTGAAATAAAAAAAATAGCAGTTAACACTGAGGTTGTCATGATTACTGCTTATGGTGAAGTTGAATTAGCGGTTAAGGCCCTAAAGCTGGGAGCCGCCGATTTTATTCTAAAACCATGGGAAAATGAAAAGCTTTTAGCAACCCTTAAATCAACTTTAAAGTTAAGACGATCGAACGTTGAAGTGGAAGTGCTAAAGCAAAGGGAATATTCTATAAAAACAGAGCTAAACCAGGAACAAAGGCTTATTGTGGGTTCGTCTCCATGTATTTTGCACATGATGCAAATCATTGCAAAGGTGGCTAAAACAGAAGCCAATGTTTTAATAACAGGCGAGAACGGCACCGGAAAAGAGTTAGTAGCCCGTGAGATACACCGGAAATCAGAGCGAAGCCACGAATTGCTCGTAACTGTTGATATGGCTGCTATTCCTGAAACTTTGTTCGAAAGCGAATTGTTTGGACATAAAAAAGGAGCGTTTACCGATGCAAGGGAAGATAGAACAGGAAAATTTCAACTTGCACATAAGGGATCCCTCTTCCTGGATGAAATTGGCAATCTCCCTTTACCACTCCAGGCAAAATTGCTGACCGCACTGCAGAACCGGACCATTGTACCTGTCGGTTCAAATCAATCGATTCCAATAGACATCCGTTTGATCAGTGCAACCAATTGTAATCTGGAACAATTAATCTCCCAGCAACAATTCCGGGAAGATTTGCTATACCGGCTAAATACGATAAGAATTGAGGTTCCGGCCCTCCGTGAGCGTGGGGAAGATATTGAACTCCTCGCAAATTTTTTCTTAAAACGTTACGAAAAGAAATACCATAAAAATTCTCTTAAAATAAGTTCTCAAGCGGTTAATAAATTGATGAAATATGCCTGGCCCGGTAATGTAAGGGAATTACAACACATTATTGAAAAGGCGGTTATTCTTTCTGATGCAGGAACACTTAAGCCTGAAGATTTTGTTTTGAAAGCATCTGCAAAAGCTTTGGATACCAGTATACTTACAATTGAAGATATGGAAAAGCAGATGATAGGGGCAGCCCTCGACACTCATAATGGAAACCTCACTGCAGTTGCTAACCAATTAGGCGTAACTCGCCAGACCCTGTATAACAAAATCAAACGCTATGATTTATAAATCGTTTAATTTAGCCATTATTGTTCGTTTGATAATTTTTGCGGCTATTTCTGCCTATTTGGGCATCACACTGGTTCATCTAAACTGGTTGGCCTTTGTTTTGTTGATTTTGCCTTTTTTTATCTCCGGGTGGAATCTGATTTATTTTATGAATAGCATAAATCGTAAGGTTTCTTTCTTCTTTGATGCGGTAAGTAACGATGATACTACACTTCATTATAACGAGAACTCTCAAAACAAGTCATTAAAAGAGTTACATCAAAGTCTTAACCGATTAAACAAACACATATCTGATATTAAAATCAGCAATGAACACAATGAAAAATTCTTTCGTGAATTAATGAAATACTCGGCCACCGGTTTATTGGCTGTTGATGACAAAGGGTATATTGAATTGATAAACGATTCAGCGCTCGATTTAATAGGACTTCCTCATATCTCACACATCCATTTATTAAAACAAAAAAATAATGAGCTGTATGAACAGATGAACAATCTTAAACCTGGGCAATCCCAGACTGTAAAAACATTGCTTGGGGATGAACTCAGGCTTCTTTCGTTAAAAGTTGTGGTGTTAAAATTTAGCGAAAAAAAATTCAGACTTTACTCCATTTACGATATCAAAGCTGAGTTAGAAGCCAATGAATTAGACTCCTGGCAAAAACTCATCCGGGTTATGACCCACGAAATCATGAATTCTATTGCTCCGATTACATCCTTAAGCAATACACTAATTAAAATTTTCGTGAACAACGGAGAGCCTTTGCCAGTAAATGCCTTAACTCAAAAACACATTGCCAATACGATTCATGGGCTAGACGTTATTGAGAATACAGGCAAAGGATTAATGCATTTTGTTGAAGATTACCGCAGGCTTACGAAAATTCCCAAACCTGCCTTTAAACCAATTAATATCAGCGATTGGTTAACTGGCATTCAATTATTAATGAAGAATAAACTGGACGAAGAAAATATAGAACTGAAGGTAGTGAATAAGGAATCGAGCAAAGCATTAATTGGCGATGAAAAACTATTGAATCAGGTAATCATCAATATCTTAAACAATGCCATAGATGCCTTAAAAAATTCTAAGGGGAAAAAGATAGTTTTGGGAGTGATAGAAAACTCATTGAATAAATTAAAAATAAATATTACAGATAACGGGCCGGGCATTACGCCTGATGAGATAGAAAAAATTTTTATTCCCTTCTATACCACCAAGGAAAATGGGTCTGGAATTGGTTTGAGTTTATCGAGGCAGATCATGCGATTGCATAAAGGCAGTATTTCAGCATTTTCACTGCCTGGTAAGCAAACAACATTTGTGTTAAGTTTTTAAAGAAAAATATAAAATTAAAGGCAACCCTCAATAGTCTTCGCTATTACAAGGTTGCCTTGTTATCTTAAACTTATGCTAATGAACTATTCAACAATCAATTTCTTAATAGTAACACCATTGGTATTTTCAATGCGAACAATATAGGAACCTGGCTTAAGATTGGCTGTTATGTCAGTTACTTCAGCCTGACCTGACAGGCTGCTAAACACTTCACGTCCCTGAATGTCCATAACTGTAATTGTGCTTTCAGCTTTTAACCCGCTAACCGTAAAATTACCGTTAGATGGATTAGGATATACTGCAATACTACCGTTGGCATTTGCATCATCCATAATTTCAGTCCCGCTTTTGTATGAGCCAGCTACAGGCCAGCCATCGCTACCCCAGCTAAGTGTAGTAATTGCAAGCTTTGGATTACCATTATCATTGCCATCATAAAAATGGTAAGTCAGTTTACCACAACCGTAGCCAACGTGTCCTGGACCTATAACGCGACCATTTTTGTTGGGAAGGAATACTCTTTCCCCTGAATATGGTCCTGTTGCACTGGATGAGCGAGCAACAACAACGTAATATGTACTGTTTACGCCATTGCAGCACAATCCCCTTTGATAAAACAAGTACCAATAGCTACCATTTTTCATTAAATAAGGGCCTTCAACCTGGCCACTTATCAGATGAGTCACTGATCCTGTCAATTTTGCAGTGGATGTGCTAATTCTGCTAATGTCTATTCCCGATTGCCAGTTTCCCCAGGCTAAATAAAAATCGGTTCCGTCCCAATACGGTGCTGGGTCAATTGCATTGTTACCATGTACTACAACTCCATAGTCAGTCCATGGACCAGCTAAATTTGTTGCAGTGCAAACACCAATGGCGGCAGGTGCACCTGTACCTGCACAAGCATAATACAACAAATACTTGCTACCATACTTAACAACATCCGGGGCCCAGAAAAATCCTGTGAAACCGGTTACATAGCTTTTAACCCAACTTGGATAACTGCTGCCAAAAGGAGTTGCTTCCGACCGGGAACCTGAAAAACTGGTAGAAGGTGCAGACATAGCATATATCCCCTGACCCGTTGTAAAAACCCAGTACCGACCATCGGTATTCTGCGTCATCCTGGAAGGATCGTGTGCTCCTGGTTGTGCATTTAACATTGTTCCACCCAAAAACAATGCTACAATGAGTAAAAATTGTTTCTTCATTTTAGTTAATTTTTAGTTAGTTAATTAATAAATAATTGTAAAGTGAAATTAAATTCTATTGGCAATTTAGGGGTGGACGATTAGATAAAAAAGGAGTACAAAATGGTACTATTGATTTTCTTTAAGTTTTGATGATTAAAGCTTCATTAGGCTTACCGCCAGTTAAAGAATTATCATATGTTCAAGACCGACCCCAGGAGGGTCATATGTTTATAGAAAATAGTAGACCATAAGCTTTTGGGCGCACGAATGCCTTTAAATCGAAGAATGAATAAGCTTGCGCCTTCATCTAAAACTTACCTTTCGATGCAACCATGATAATCGCTTTATTAAAATGGTTCGTGCGTCGGTAATAAATATTGCATGAACTTTTCTACAAAACCTGTCCGACCACTGGCGGAGGGGTCACTCCTATCCGAGCTTAGTTTCTCACTTAAAGCGAGTTTCATACATTAACATGATGTCCATCCTTAAAAAATATGCTTCTGAGTCTAAAGTAGTTAACCAAGCTTTAGAGTTAGGCCTCCAATGACAAATATTTTTATTTCAAAACAAGCTTATCGGCAGTTCCAAAGTTTTCATATCCGGAAGTGATTATCTTCTCGCCAGGAGCAAGTCCTTCCAGTATTTCGTAGTATTGTGGATTTTGGCGTCCAATTTTTATGTTTCTTTTAGTTGCAAAGGTTTCGCTTTTATCTACAACATATATCCACTGACCACCGGTAGTCTGATAAAATCCCCCGCGGCCAATCAGCAAAGCTGTTTCTGATTCGCCAAGCTCAAGGCGAATTCTGGAGGTTTGACCAATGCGTATTTCCTGGGGAATTTTTCCCGAAAATTCCATATCAACCGAAAACTTACCATCTTTGACTTCAGGAAATATCTTGGTAATTGAAGCGCCATAATCATTACCTGAGAAATCACAATATGCTTTTAACTTCAATTTCACCCTCGAAATATAGTGTTCATCAATATCTACTCTTACTTTATAGGAATCCAGGATATTGATGGTTCCTATACGTGTTGCATACGCTATTACTTCTCCAAGTTCGGGTTTTAAAGAAGCTAATTCCCCGTTTACAGGAGCTGTTATTGAAAGTTTATTCAAACGTTCCCTGATCATGGCCATATTCTTCTGCATACTTTCAACCGAAGCTTCCGAAGCTGCAATCCGGGTTTCTATAGACACAGAGTCCTGCATATTTTTTTTGGATAACAGTTCAAAATGGTTTTTATTTCTTTCAAAATTCTCTTTGGAGACCAAGTATTCTTCCTCTGAAATGTATTTGTCTTTTAACAGTTTAGCATTATTTTTATAAAGCCGCTCCATTTTCAGCAGATCGTAATATAAATCTACCAATTGAGACCGATTGCTGATTTGTTGGTTTTCGAGGGTAACGCGCATCGACTTTAAATCGTTGATTGCCCTGGCAACTTCTGCCTCATTATTCGATATTTCAAGCAAAAGATTATCATTAGTGAGGCGCATAATCACATCACCTTTTTTTACCATAGTCCCTTCGCGAATAAATATTTCCTCCACTCTCCCACCTTCGGTAGCATCGAGATAAACCGTTTGTATCGGCTCAACCGTACCAATCACAGAAATGTAATCCTGGAAAATATCCTTTTTTACCTCTTCAATCGTTATTTTATCCTGTTCTACATTCAATTTCGAACTATTGTCCCTGAAAATAAAGAAGAGTATAACTGCTAAAACAAATGTTCCAGCAATGGAGTATGTAATAATCAACTTTCTGCGTTTGATGCTACCGTCTAAAATTCTGTCCATGACAAAAAACAATTAACAATGAAAAATTAACAATGAACAATGAA
>CAYZNC010000296.1:0-8506 GCA_964478555.1 uncultured Bacteroidales bacterium
CTACGAATTGGGCGAGCTGTATTTTCCTGACCGGTCGGGGAAGAAATTGCCACTTGGCGTTTTTTTACGCTTTTACCGGTAAAGTTGTGAGTTAGTCGACCTTGATATGTCCCCAATTCTCTCCGGACCGAATGCGATTGAGCTGCGTGTGGGTAATACCAAATTCTTTGGCAATTTTATACAGCGGATTTTTACCTCGTTTGAGTTTTAACTTCAACCTTATAACCTGTGTTTCAGTTAATTTGGCATTGGTTATTACTCCTTTACGACGTGATCTGATAACCGTCGGATTCTTCATATTATGCTCGGTAAGCTCCTCTTGTGTAACCCATTTCAGATTTTTAAAATAATTATTGTCTTTCACATAATTAATATGGATTACATACTTATGCTCATCGCTGGATTGTTCGCAATAAAGTTCTGCTACCAGGCGATGTAAAGGTTTAGTTACTTTATGTTTCCAATCAATATTGGATTTAAAAGTAAAATAGCGGTAACCTTTAACATTAGCTGATCGAAGGATTTTCCATTCATCCTTGTCTTTTTTGAAGATTCTTACTCGTCCATAATTGGATATCTGATAAGTCTCATCAGCATTAATACCCTCGAACTTGATTGTTTTCCAATCTTCGTTCCAAAAGTCCTGAACATTCATAGTAGTTTAGTAATAATCTGACAAATTTATATAAATTTTTCAGACTTTTAAAAGTTATCTAACAAATTTTCACAAAACATATCTAAATGTAGGAAATATGGGAGGTATATTGGTGTAAGAATTTATTTTTTTGGCCCTGAAACCTTCAAATGTTTGTTGATCATTAACAGGAATTGCTTTCGGTTAATTGGCTTGGCAATATAATCTGAAAATCCTATCTCGATACATCGCGATGCATCCTCAGTCATAGCAAAAGCAGTTTGCGCAATTACATGAAGATCAGGGAAATTTTGGTGAATTATTGTAAACGCCTCGTAGCCATTCATCTTGGGTAATCTAATATCCATTAAAACGAGATCAATTGTATTGTTAGTTAAGCAAGTATTCACAGCATCTTCTCCTGTAGATGCGTATATGATGTTTACATTAGTAGGCGTAAGAACTGCACTCATAAATTCCTGGTTGATTTCATCATCTTCAACCACTAAAATAGTTTTACCCTGCCAGTTAAAGGTATCGTTAATATTGGCTTCTGTCTGAGTTTGCATTTTAGTTGCATTCATTTCTTGATAAGGTAATGTAAAGAATAATGTTGATCCTTTGTTTATTTCTGATTTAACCCAGATTTTTCCGCCTAATAGATGCACCAATCCTTCACTAATTGCAAGTCCCAAACCTGTACCTCCGAATCTCCGGGTGAGCGAATCGTCGAGTTGCCGAAAGCGCTTAAAAATAACAGATTGCATATCAGCAGCAATGCCAATACCAGTATCTTCAACAAAACATTCAATGGAATACTGGGAGCGTACAACAAAACCGAATTTTATATACCCCTGCTCTGTAAATTTCAAGGCATTGGAAATTAAATTCATAAATATTTGTCTCAATCGCGATTCATCGGTATTGATTTGATTGTCATGAGCAGAGGAGTCAATATCGATTTTCAGTTCGATATGTCCTTTACCTAGGTGGAGTTTTTCATTATCAAAAAATACCTGTAAATCTTTGATTAAGTTATCAAGTAAAAAAGTTGATTTAGTGATATTTAGCTGATTAGATTCAATTTTGGAAATATCGATAATGTCGTCGATAATATGTAAGAGTTGTTCACTGCTCTTGGTAATAATATTAACGTATTGGATGCGATTATCAAGCGCGAGACTCTCGTCTTTCAGTAATTCGGCAAATCCTATGATACCGTTCATAGGTGTGCGTATTTCATGTGAAATATTAGCCAGGAACGCTGATTTTAAACGATCGCTTTCCAGGGCCTTCTCCTTGGCTGCTATCAAAGCTTCCTCAATTCTTTTTTGTTCGGTGATATCAGATGCAATGCAGGCAAGACGATAAATTTCATTTTTGTCGTCAAAAATCGGAAACATTCTGGACCATAACCAGCGAACTTCGCCATCAGGCTTAACGATCCGGTATTGTTCAATATGTACCTTTTTGCTGGTAAAAGCACTAAACGGCTTCCATGCCACAATTGACTCTCTTTCATCCGGATAGATCCATTCCTGCATGATCCCGGGATTTAAGAGTAATTCTTCACGGTCTCGACCCCATACTTTATCAAAAGCCGAGTTGAGGTAAATAATCTGATCTTCATCCCGGAGCCAAAAAACATCCTGAGTATTTTCAGCGAGTTGCCGGAATTTTTCCTCACTGACTTGCAGTTGTTCATATATGATTTGTAACTCTATACTACGTTGCTTAACTTCTTCTTCAGCTTTTTTACGCAGCGATATGTCGGAATGCGTACCCACCATGCGAAGCGGGTTTCCTTCACTGTCCCGTTCAAAAACTTTGCCTCTGTTCAATACCCAGATCCAACTGTCGTCTTTTGCCTTAAAACGGTATTCTATCAACCATTGCTCAGATTTTCCTTCGAGATGTTGTTTTAATAAATTTTCAACATTGGATATTTCATCAGGATGGATTCTGCTCATCCACTCTTCTATAGCAGCAGGAAATTCAAGCGGAGCGTAACCTAACATGGTATAAAACCTGGCATCAAAGTATACCTTATTAGTGTTGAGTCTCCAATCCCACATTCCATCATTGGTAGCTTCAATGGCTTTATATAACCTATCGCGGCTCCTGTTTAGTGCTTCTTCAACTAACTTGAAATCAGTAATATCTCTTATATTACCAACTAGCTTGATGAGTTTTCCCTGATCATCAAAAACGAGCTTATGATTGTCGCTCAGCCACCTCGAAATACCCTCTTTGGGCCTGATTTTGAATTCATGGGTGTGGTTGAGGCGATCGGTATTGTCTTTAAGTGATTTCCAATGTTTTCTAAAATTATCACGGAAGTCGGCATGAATGATTTGAAGCAACTGCCCTTTGTTTATTGCCAAAACTTCTTCCTGGGTAAACCCGGTTATTTCATAAATGGAAGGACTTAAATACTCAAATTTATAATCATCGTAGTATAAGCTGTATAGGACATCACGCGAGTTGTCAACTAAAGTGGTAAATTTTGAAATGGTGTGCTCTATTTCATGCAGATATTGATGGTTCTGTTTCGATAATTGCTCAATAGTTTGCTTATAACCTGAAATGTTATCCACTAAAATAGCTGCACCTTGGGGGTGACCATTTTTAGCACTCAGGAAAGTAAAATGCTGTACCGTAAACAGTTTCTCTCCTTCCTTTGTTATAAGCTCACACTCAATACTATGATGTGTGTTTTTTGAATTATCTTTGAGAACTTGTTCAATCTGTTTACGATTTTCGTCCCCAATAAAGGTTAACAAATTCTTGCCTACCAATTCTTCTTTCCCGAAACCTATCACATTTGCTAATATCGAATTAGCTTCTACAATTTTTCCTGTTAAATCGATGAAGAAATAACCAAGGTTGGATGCCTCAAAAAAAGTCCTTAAAGTATCACTTAACATACTTGTAATAAAGTTATTATTAGATGAATTTGGATTATCCATGAGACCTCATAGTTATTGAAATAAAACTTTTCTCATTTAAAGCACTTAATTAAAGTTTAATTTACAACAAATTGTGCAAAAGAAAAAATATTAGCCCAGTAAAGATTATAGCGAATCAAATTTTGCTGTAATAATTTGTCGATTATGCGTTTGTATTTTTGTAGCAAAAAAAAGATCATTTTTCTTGCTACCGGTTCTTGGTACTGGCTTGTTTTTTATACCAAGGCTCAAGTGGCAGGGACTTTTGCCAAAGCTGCATTGAGAAATACGTAAACTTGATGCGCTCACATAAAAAGGAGTATTTTTAATATAATATTTGGAAAAAATAATTTTCTTTGCACGCTATAAAACATTGTATAAAAAATAGGATTAATGTTAACAGTTGAAAAGATCGGCGGCACTTCTATGTCTGCTTTTCATGATGTATTGAAGAATATTATCATAGGAAAGCGTAAACCTACAGATTATTACAACCGGATTTTGGTTGTATCAGCTTATAATAATGTTACTAACTGGCTCCTTGAGCACAAAAAAAATGGCGAACCGGGTATTTATGTTAAATTTTTAAATAACGAGAAATATGAAGTTTTTCTCGACGAATTATTAAGTAAATTAATTGAGATTAATCGTAAGTTTGAAGATATTAAACTCGACCAAAAGATAGCAGATGCCTTTATTACAGACCGTATCAGCAAAGCAAAGAAGTTTCTTAGAAGCATGGGGCTCGTTATAGCCTCCGGCTATGTCGACAAACAGAATATTTATCTTGCAGCTCGCGAAATACTTTCATCGATTGGCGAGGCCCATTCTGCTTTTAATTCTGTTAATATTCTGAACAATAATAATATTCATTCAACTTTGGTTGATCTTTGCGGTTTTGATGACTCAGAATCCTTAACTATTGACGAACGTATTCATAAACAATTCACAGATATAGATTTTTCCAAGACGTTGGTTATTGCTACCGGGTATACTAAAGGTACCGAAGGAATTATGCGTGCATTTGACCGTGGTTATTCCGAAGTAACTTTTAGTAAGATAGCGGTCGAAGTAAAAGCCGATGAGGCAGTAATTCATAAAGAGTTTCATCTATCATCAGCCGATCCTAAGATTGTAGGTATTGACAAGTCAGTTCCTGTAGGTCATACCAATTTTATTATTGCTGATCAACTAGCTGATGTTGGCATGGAAGCTATTCATCCTAAAGCTTCAAAGCCACTGGAAATGTCCAATATAAATATCCGAATTAAAAATACTTTTGAACCGGACCATGAAGGTACTTTGATTTCGAGGAACTATATGGGAAAAGAGTCCAAAGTTGAGATCGTATCTGGCTCTAATAAAATGGTTGCTATTGAAGTACATGATCCTATGATGGTTGGTGAAAGTGGATTTGACCTTAGCATCATGCAGTATTTTAAGAAGTTCAATATCAGTTATGTTCTGAAAGCCACAAACGCAAATTGTATAACTACTGTAATTTGGGATAATTACAAAGTTAACCCGCTGGTTGAAGATTTAAAAGCCAATTTCTTCGAAGTAATTGCAAAACCTGTTGCTATTGTATGCGCTCTGGGAACTAATATAGCCCAACCTGGTATTTTAGCAAAAGCAGCAAAGGCCTTATGTGATAACAATATTAATATAGAGTGTTTTTCACAATCCTTACGGCAAGTGAGTATGCAATTTGTTATTAAGCGCGAATACTATGAAAAGGCTATTATTGCCTTGAATGATGCTTTATGCTATAATGGAAGACATTAAATAAGTAGGGAGTTTAAAGTACAGAGTATAAAGTACAAAGTATAAACGGTGATCAGTGCGAAGCCGCATAGCGGCGACCTCTTTGTAGTAGTACGTAATCAGCAAGTTGTAGAAAGCCGCATAGCGGCGACCTATTACATGAACGGTGCCTAAACAGTGACTCTAATAGGGTTTACCTCCTAATACCTAACCGCCTTTTTTTTAAACACATCCTCTTGTATATTGTTTATTAAGTGTTAAACAGTAAACTTAATAATCAATCTGATGATGAAGGTATATGCAGGTTTAATTTTGGTTTTAATATTGCTGACCGGCTATGAGTCCGTTTTTCGCAAAAAAAACACGGATTGTGAAAAAGAAGCGCAAACCATGGAAGCTAATAAAAAATTAGTAGCTGATTTTTATCAGCAGTTATTTGGCGATAAAGATACCGAAGCCATTAATAAGTACATTGGCGAAGCGTATATACAGCATAATCCTTACGTTGGCGATGGAAAACAGGCACTCCTCGATGCTACTAAAAATTGGTTTAAAAATGCACCTAAAGAAAAAATAGACATCCAACATATTGGTGCTGACGGAGACTTGGTATTTATTCATTTAAAAAGCCATATGGGTTCCAAAACCGTTTCAGTTGTTGATATTTTCAGAGTTAAGGATGGAAAAATAACCGAACACTGGGATGTTATGCAAGAAGTTCCTGCGAAAGCAGCAAACAATCACCCAATGTTTTGATTACATCATTTCAGGATGCAACTGGCAAAAATTCAGCCATTGGCTATTGGCGGTTAGCTATTGGCGACCATTAATTCCTAATGGCTAACAGCCAAAGGTCAAACTTTAGAAACCTTGAAGATCTTATAATCGTACAATGAATTAAAAAAAATCAGGCAGATTATATTATGATACTCTAATTAATAACTCAAACTCTAAATTTATGAAGAAACACTTAATTTTAGTACTGACTATTTCATTTTTTGTGTTGAATGCAGGTAGCGTGATTGCCCAAAACAGGATTCAGGCACGTGCTTTTTTAAATCGTACCAACAAAATAATAGTGAAAGCCAAAGGGGCTGTTAATGTTGAAAAAGTGTATACTGGAGATGTTGTAAAGGCGGTGTATCATCAGCGATTGGCCAGATCTTTATACAAAGATAGTAAGTATCAACGGGCAATTCACCACTCCTATAGAGCCAGAGAACTAGCTTTAGCAGCAATTAGAGCAAATAAACATCAGGTAGAAAATGAATATGAGCTGCAGAAAGACGAAAAAGCCCAGATTAAAGGCAAACCTGATAACCTGCACCTGGATGCTGAAGTAGAAATCCCCAAAGGAGCGGATGATAAAAATGTATTGCAGGATAAGGAAGACGATGTAAAGGAATAACCCTTCCTTAATTTTCTAATTTAAGATTCTCCAATTTAACATTGATTTCAGCTATTTCCTTTTTGGTTAGCATAAAATCAATGGCCTTTACATTATCGCTGACCTGAATCCGGTTACGTGCACCTACCAATGCAGAGGTAATACAGGGTTGCTGTATGGTCCAATTGATTACCACCTGACCTATGGTTGCATCATGAGCTTCTGCAATAGGTTGAATGCTCTCTGTAAAAGCTATTATTCTACTTAGGTTAGGTTCCTTATAGTAGGGTGTTGTGGGACGGGTATCGCCAGGATTAAACCTGTGACCGTTCACTATTTTACCGGTTAAAATTCCTCTTTGAAGAGGACTGTAAGCCAATATTCCGATATTATTTTTTAAACAATACGGAATAAGTTTATTCTCGATATCCCGCTTAACCATACTATAAGGTACCTGATCAGAGATAATTGGATGATATTTGAGCGTTTCGGCCACTAATTGATCATCAAAGTTACACACACCTGCATAACGTACTTTACCTTGTCGTATGAGAATATCCATGGCTTCCATTGCCTCCTGAATCGGAGTGGTGGGATCGGACCAGTGAATTTGGTATAAATCAATATAATCCGTACCTAAATTTTTAAGGCTGAATTCGCATTCCTGAATAACGCTTTCTTTGCCGGCAAATTTATAGATTTCGATAGGACTACCATCATTCGAAGTACTTCTGAAGAAATGTTGTCCTTTTGTGCCATCCCACCGAAGCCCGTATTTGGTGAGAATTTGAAGTTTATCCCGCTTACCTTTGATAGCTTGTCCTACAATTTCTTCGCTTTGACCGAATCCGTAAACAGGAGCTGTATCAATTGTGGTTATGCCTGCATCAATGGCTGCATCAATGGCATCCAAAGCATCGTTGCGGTCGGCACCACCCCACATCCAGCCACCAATGGCCCAAGCACCAAATGTAATAGCTGAAATTTTTAAATCACTGTTTTTGAACTGACGATATTCCATAGAACATTGATGTTTGAATGACTTTTTTAAGCAACCGCATATTTATACTTGCATGAAGTAAACCTTTGTAAAACAACCACAAGGTTAATTAGTTCATTATTAGCGATACGGTATAATTTCTAAGGACCGGAATGATTTGGCGAGCTACAAACTTTTAATAATATCCTCTACTCCATTCAACACAAAATGAGGTCTGTAAGGATAATTATTAATCATATCCCGCGAAGTGATACCACTCAATACTAAACAGGTTTCTATTTCTGATTCAATGCCTGCAATAATATCAGTATCCATGCGATCGCCAATAATGATTGTTTCTTCTGTAGAGCAGTTTATTTTTTTCGAGGCTATCCGCATCATAAGCGGATTAGGTTTACCTATAAAATATGCCTTACGGCCTGTAGATAATTCAATGGGTGAAATCAATGCTTTAGTTGCAGGGACTATGCCATCTTCCACTGGCCCAGTAAGATCCGGATTTGTACCTATTAATTTAGCTCCTTTCAAAACCAGTTTAACAGCATGGGAAATTTTGTCGAAGCTGTAAGAGCGTGTGTCGCCAACTACAACATAATCGGGATCGACATTATTCATCGTATAACCAACATTATATAATGCGTTAATCAGACCTGCTTCGCCTATAATATAGGCACTCCCTTTAGGTCTTTGTGCTGCCAAAAAGGAGGCTGTGGCAAGTGCACTGGTATAAAATACATTTTCGTTAACTTCGATGCCTAAACGTTTCAATTTAT
>CAYZNC010000297.1:0-8493 GCA_964478555.1 uncultured Bacteroidales bacterium
ATGTTCTTTAAAATACTTAATGTCAGTTAATTCTGATTAATTTAGCACAAACCAGGAGAGATGGGTGAGTGGCTGAAACCAACGGTTTGCTAAACCGTCGTACTGTGCAAATGGTACCGGGGGTTCGAATCCCCCTCTCTCCGCATATTATTGCGGATGTGATCGTGGTTAAAGAGTGAGTGTGATAATGTTTAATAACAAAGGATTAAAATAAATATGTTTGATTTTGAAAAGCTTGATGTGTATCAGATCGTAAAGGAGCAAAACATCAAGGCGCTTAAATATATTTATGGACACACACAACTCGACGAGTACATTAAAGACCAATGGAAGAAGGCTAGTTTAAGCACGCTATTGAATCTGGCGGAAGGTACAGGACAAATGACTAATACCGATAAGAAACACTACTTAACCGTGGCTCGCGGGAGTGTTTTTGAATCAGTAGCAATTTTAGACACTTTAAAAGGGTTAAATCTGATAGAAGATAGTATCTTTAAGGAGTTTTACGATAATTACGAAACGATATCAAAAATGCTTCTGGGAATGTTCAGAAGCTATAATTAAGATACACACTCACACATCACTCACACCAAATACCGGGGTGTAGTACAGTTGGTAGTACGCTTGGTTTGGGACCAAGAGGTCGTCGGTTCGAGTCCGGCCACCCCGACAAAATGGGAATCTTCCCAAAACAAAAGCCTGCAAATTATATGATTTGCAGGCTTTTTCATTTTTTGTAAATCAATTCGATTTGAACAATTTCAGCAAAAATGAGAACTAAAAGGTGAACCAAATTAATTTTTAATTTAGTTCACCAGAAACGATGCAAATTGCATTAAATTAATACAATACATCGTTCCATTTAGTCTTGTTTGATCTGGTTTGGTAGCCATTTTTGAGAACTCTTTTGAGAACCAAATCAAGTAAAAACAAAAACTCAAAAGCTGAATTGTCATGAGATCAAACAACACCTTCGGAGTGCAGTTTATAACTCGCACTAACAAAGCTAAAAACGGAAAGTATCCACTTTATGTTCGCATTTCTGTTGATGGTCGCCGCATCGAAATTTCACTCAAGCGATCCGTCCTCCCCGACAATTGGAACGATGCAAAAGGCACTGCCAGAGGTAAAAACGATGAGGTCCGCGCCTTAAATACTTACCTCGAACAGATCCGGAGTCGTTTAACAGAATGCTACGAGGAATTGGTATTAAAGAAAAAGTTGGTTACAGCTGATGCCGTGAAAAACCTTTTTTGTGGTTTTGACGAAAAGGAACACTCGCTGATGACCCTTTTCGATTACCACAATACCGAAATGAAAACCACCCTGGAGTGGGGAACCCTCAAAAACTACTTTACCACCCGTCGGTATATCGAAGAATATCTGAAGGCACATTTGAAGACAAACGATATCTTCCTATCCCATCTCAATTATAGGTTCCTCGCCGAGTTCGAACGATTCATGCGAGCCTATGTTCCCAAAGATCATAAATCACCCTGTGGACAAAATACCATCATGAAACATATTGAGCGATTACGGAAGGTTGTAAACATGGCCATCAAAAACGATTGGCTCGAACGCGATCCTTTTCAAAAGTTCAAACCAACCTTTATCCGGAACGATCGTCAGTTTCTTTCTGCCGAAGAACTTGCAGCCATCGAGCAGAAAGAGTTTAAGATAGCCCGCCTACAGCAGACCAAGGATCTTTTTGTATTCAGTTGCTATACGGGGCTGGCCTACATTGATGTTTTTGAGTTGACACCTCACAATGTAGTTTTAGGCATCGATGGCGGATACTGGATCAATACCTGTCGTCATAAAACCGATATTTCTGTACGGATTCCATTATTACCCCAATCCATGGCAATAATTGAGAAATACAAAAACAACCCCATGGTATTGGCCGTCGGTAAGCTGCTACCGGTTTATTCCAATCAGAAACTTAATTCCTACCTCAAAGAGATTGCTGATTTGTGCGAAATTGAGAAACCTCTAACCTTTCATATCGCCAGGCATACCTTTGCCACAACAGTAACACTAACCAATGGTGTTCCTATCGAAACCGTTTCCAAACTTTTGGGGCATACGAGTATTGAAACTACCCAGATATATGCAAAGGTCATTGAGAAGAAAGTAAGTGAGGATATGAAGGAATTAAGAAAAATGCTTTCGAAAAAAAATAATACTCCTAAATTGGCTCAATTATAAGCATTATTAAAAAGCATCTTAAATGCCGCCTAATATATTGTTCGTGCCTAATCTGTTTATTTAAATATAATATTTTCTGCCGCTATTTTAGTTGCCAAAATTTTTGCAATAAAGTTTCTGAGGACATGAGGTCTTTACATGAAAAACTAAGAGTCAACTTTGCACCAAGATATTACAAAATTAGTCTGATGCGATATGTTACTACTTTGCCTATATATGAAATTCGTAATTTTGCAAAATGAAAGAGCTGCCCAAACGCACTAAGTCGCTTCATTCCAACCTCTGCCATTGATGTGTTTTACGACCTGTTATTAATGGGCTATAGCTTTATTCATAAATGTAAGACTGCACACAATACTAATAAATACCATTCCTACAAAAAATACGAACAACCCTAATTTGCTTTTTGAATTTATCCTACTAACCCTAAAAAGTAAATATCCTACAAGTAAATTGAAAAATGCCCAAAGAAGATTAGTTAAAGGAGATGAAAGTCCTTGTCCTAGAGGATTAGCAAATGGCGTTGGGAATGCATTTCCTGTAATTCCATTAACAAAATGGGGAACCACATTCGTTAAAAATACTCCTGCAAAAAATCCAGCAATGTAATGATACCATTTCATTGATTTTTCTATTAATTCGTCTGTCTTTGTCATAGTTGTGAAAGTATATTTGTTTTCCTTTAAAATGTATCTTAAAAACCTTAGTCTTGCCAATGTCTTTTCTGCCAATGCTATTCTCGTTTAGAACAATTCAAGTTGCTTATTGTTTTATCTTGTTTTTACCTTTTCTTGTAATCATACTTGAATCAATCGATATCCACATAACCTTTGTCTTCTTTTGGATTGAAATTAATACCAATTCTGTCTCCTCGGTAACTACCCCAGACTAATTGAGAAGAACCACCAAAAGGTGTAAAAGGTTTTACCATCCAAACTATAGGAATTAATTATTTTGTCCATTGTAGTTCCACCATGACTGAAACCAAACAGATTTACCTATTATTTTTATTCCGACAGAGTCCTTGTCGTTTAATACATAAACAAGGTGTCTGGTTCCATTTTCTTGCTTTATGTCCAATGAGCTATATTTTTCAGTTGAAAAATGTGTTAAACCGGCAAATAACCATCAGACATACCGTCTACATCTATATTAACGGTAGCTACATTACATTGGTAAACCATGCAGTATAGCTGGGCGGGTAAATACCTATCTTTAAATTCTCACATAAATTAGGACTATATATTAAAAACGACTAAACGGCCAATTAAATAGCACAATAGACCTTTTAGAGTCCCATGATCGGAAGTACTTTTATATCGACAGATTTGAGATATAACATATAAAGAACTTTTTATCAAAAAAAATAAAGTTGAATATGGAAATGCAAGAAAACATTAAATCAGATTATGTAGCTTATGAATATCTGTCGGTTGATGTAAAGAAAAATTTCGAACTTATTTACACCGATTGCTACGAAAACTTAGGATGGCAGGCCATTTCTAGTTCTGAATCTGAAAATGTGCTCATCAATCATGGTATAGGTTCGATGGTGAATCTTAAATTAAAGAGAGCCCGGAAAATTAAAAACAGGAGCATGTTGCTGTCGCTTCAGAGGAAGTGTGAAGGTGCTTTGTCAAAAATCGACAGATTGGAGACATCAAAGGAGTCTAACGCTGTGATTATTTCATTGTCCATAGGTATAGCTGGTCTTGGCTTTCTAATGGGAGCTGTTTTTGGTTTTCTGGCGGGTAAATTACTATTGGCTACTGTGTTGGTTTTACTTGGTTGCATTGGTTTTGCTTTCCCCTTTTCTATATATAAAAAAATCAAAATCAAACAGGAATCCAAAGTGGCATTGCTCATTGAAGAACAATACGATTTAATATATAGCTTTTGCGAGCAAGCAAAAAAACTGTTGGCATAAAGGGGGATGACGTGTAAAATATAAGGGTATACATAATTGAGCAAGACTATGGAAATAGATAATAATACATTAAGCCTTGACATGGTTCGGGCTGAGAAAAATAGTGATTCTTCCGGTGTATGGGAATTCTCCGAATTGGACTTAGCCTGTATGAAGATGTATCTTCGAGGTACCTGGATTTATGACTCGGTACTGGATATCGACAACTTAAAGTCGTCGCTGAGTAAATTGCTAACCTACTACCAACTTCTTGCCGGTAGAGTGAATACTAAAAAGACCGGCTTAGTGTTTACAAACAGGGGAGTTCCTTTTATTGTAAAAGAAGAACCTGAAATATCAGTAAACGATATACAAAAAGCAGACAAATGGGCGGAACGTTTCACGACATCATTGAATATAGACGAACTGAAAAAGGGCAATATCGCTCCGATGAATGTTACGGTTACGATGCTGAAAGATGGAACCGTACTGAGTGTACAATGTACTCATGGTTGTGTGGACGGTGGTAGTTTTTACAATTTGGTGAATGATTGGAGTAAACTAAGCCGAAATGAAGAAATACTGAAACCGGTCTTCAATCAGTCGATGTTTGCAACGGAACAAACGATGTCCAAAGTTGAAGTGTTGCAGTCTGTCACAAGTCAAGGCTGGAAAAAAGTAACGTTTAGTACTATATTGAAAATGTATTTGATGTCTATGACCGGAATCGATGATGAAAAAACGAATCCTTTTTATTTTTCTCCTGATTCGATAGAGCGGTTGAAGAAAGAAATCTCTGCAGAATGCGGATTCAAGTGCAGCACAAACATAGCTCTGTCAGCTCTTATTGGCAAAATGTACACAATATTGAATGATCTTCCTGCGGATACGGAATATACCGAAGCTGTGGTGGCCAATTTACGTAATCGTTTTGAAGGCATTCCGGATGGCTTTTTTGGAAATGCTTCTACGGCCATACCTACTGCACCATTTAAGCGTACATCAACTTTGAGTGAGATTGCTAAAATTATTCATGACTCGCTGAACCCAATGCTTCAGGGCTCAACTAAAAAAGTGACGGACTTTTTCTTGCTGAATCTGGCAGCTATGAATGCAAAGTTACCTTATGCTTCCATCGATTTGGATAGTATGAATTCAAGAAAGCCGTTTTCGTTCTACAATAATAACTTTTCGAAGCTACCTATTTACACGGTGGATTTTGGAAATGGCGAGCCCAAAATGGTAATTCCGCACAATCTCAGCAACCACCAAATGCTGATATGGCCGGTATCTTCATCGGTAAAAGACGGTTTGGAGATTTATTTCTCTGGACTCTTTGCGCATTTAATCAATAAATTGCCAAAGAACGATACATGGCTGTTGGAAATGAAAAAGTTTGAAAAGTAAATCCACATTATTGAATAAATAAAATTTAAGGTATTAATAATAAATCATATAAAAAATAATCCCGATGAATGTAAAGAACAAAACAATTATAGTAACAGGCGGGGGCAATGGCATGGGCCGCGAAATAGTATTAAATCTGCTTTCGAGAGGAGCAAAAATAGCAGCAGTTGATATTAACGAGCCCGCTTTAGCAGAAACTAAAAAACTGGCTGGAGCTCAAGCCGACAATCTATCTACGCACGTATTAAATATCACTGACAGAGTTGCAGTTGAAAAGTTTCCCGAAGAGGTGATAGCCAAACATGGTCAGGTAGACGGACTGATAAACAACGCCGGAATTATTCAACCATTTATAAAGGTAAACGATCTCGATTACGCGACAATTGATCGGGTTATGAACGTGGATTTTTATGGAACACTTTATATGACCAAGGCTTTTCTGCCACATTTTCTAAAACGACCGGAAGCACATATTGTGAATGTATCCAGCATGGGAGGACTTTTTCCAGTTCCGGGCGAAAGTGTGTATGGTGCAGCAAAAGCTGCTGTAAAACTACTTACCGAAGGTTTACAAGCAGAACTAAGGAATACGAATATAAAGGTAACCCTGATTATTCCAGGAGGAATAGCCACTGATATAAAATTCAATTCGGGAGCAGATAAAAATCATAAAAATGATGCAGAGTTGCAAAAAGCCGCTATTAAGCCTATACAACCAGCTAAAGCAGCTGAAATAATTATTGATAGCATGGAGAAAAACAAGCAATGCGTACTTGTTGGAACAGATATTAAAGCTTTGAATTTTATCTACAAAATAAGTCCGAAGTTTGCCAAAAACCTTATCAACAAGCAAATGAAAGCGCATGTGCCAGATTAATCAACAATAAATACAGTATATGTCAAAATTATTAACTCGCGAGCAGAATATAAAAAAAGCAAACCAGATTCGTTATCTTGAGACGATTGTCAATAAATTGCTAAAGTTTATACGAAAATCTTTAGGAAAGGAGGTTTTCATTGATACTGAATTTGACAGGGTTAGGACGCTTTGGTATGGGTTTGAAAACACAAATAAAACCCCAATCTTTTTCGACTTGCACGGCGGAGGTTTCGTACTTGGTAATGCTGATATGGATGAGAATATGAATCTCGGGTTCAACAGAATAGCCGGTTGTAAAATTATTAGTATTGATTATGCAAAAGCGCCTAAGTCACCTTATCCCGCCGCAGTAAATCAAATATACGCAGTGGTAAAACACGTTTTTGAAAACGCACATAAATACTCAATTGACAATAGTAAAATGGCCATAGGAGGTCACAGTGCCGGCGCAAATTTAAGCACAGTTACCTGCATGAAGGCAAAAAAGGAAGGAGAATTCCAGTTTGTTTGTCAAGTTCTGGATTATCCCCCACTTGACTTAGCAACCAGTGCTTTTGACAAACCGCAGCCTAAAGGCTGTATTTCTCCCAAAATGGCATTAATGTTCAATGATAGTTATGTAGATCCGTTTCAGGCTAAGGATCCTTATGTCTCTCCTGTTTTTGCAACTATTGAAGATATAAAAGGACAACCACCGGCTTTGTTCATTTTGGCGGGTAGAGACTCACTTCATGATGAAGGTGCTAAATATCGTAATATGATGGAAGCAATGGGTGTTGTAACGGAAATCTATGAATATCCAAATGCATTTCATGGATTCACATATAAATCATCTATCGATTCAACTGATGCACAGGAGAAAATGGCAACTTTTTTAAAGAGATATCTAAATTAGAAAAGAAGTTTTAGAATGAAAGTTGCTGGTATTTCGGCAACATAGGCGGAACGAAAAAAAACTATAAAATAATAGGTATGAAACACTCATGTTTTATCAAACGAAAACACTAAAGTGATAAAATTTCCTACATGGGTGTTCCATCATTCTTTTAAAAAAAATTATTATGATGAAAAACGTATGTGTGATCACCGGCGGCGGCAGTGGTATGGGACTTGCAACAGCCAAATTATTGGGAAAAGAAAATTACATTATAATAGCAGGCCGAACAGTTAAGAAACTTGAAAATGCAATAAAAGAATTGATTACTGAAGGAATCGAAGCAGAGGCATTCGAATGTGACATATCAAATCGTGCATCGGTCGATAAATTAGCAGCTAGGGCGCACGAAATTGGGCGGATATCATCGGTGATAAATGCCGCTGGAATGTCTCCACACATGGGTGATGCCAAAACTATAATGGAAGTAAATGCTTTAGGAACTATTAATATTAACGAAGCATTTTTCAATGTTATGACTGAAGGCTCTTGCCTTATTGATGTGTCTTCCATGTCTGCCTATATGGTTCCTTCGTTAATAATGCCCAATAGAAAATACAAGTATAGCCGTATTAACAAAGAACTTTTTATTAAAAAGATGATGGCCAGGGTAAACCTGTTTCCTAAAAAATTAAGGTCGAGTATGGCTTATGGCATCTCAAAACACTTTGTTATTTGGTACGCAAAAACTGATGCACTTAAATTTGGCGAAAAAGGAATTCGCATATTAAGTGTGTCTCCGGGATCATTCGAAACTTCCATGGGAGAACTGGAAAAAGACAGCTCGAATGAATATACAAAGCAGAGTGCCTTAAAACGACTCGGACGTGTAGAAGAGATCGCCAATCTATTTGTTTTCTGTGTAAGCAGTAAGGCAAGCTATTTAACCGGCACAGATATACTTTGTGATGGTGGCTGTGTAGCTTCGGGAATAAATCCACTAAAAAGAAATTCCTAGCTTTTAATTTTTGCATATAAAAACGAAAAGTAGAGTTCGAAAGCAATTTATTAAAATCATATTCTTTTAGTATTTTAATTTGCTGCAATGTAACAGTTTTGCCATTTGTCACAACAACAATGATCTCCTCCAACTCTTTTTGTGTTTGAACTTCCGTTAGTAGTTCTGATAAATACAAATAGTTCCACAGAACAATTGAA
>CAYZNC010000298.1:0-8394 GCA_964478555.1 uncultured Bacteroidales bacterium
CAATTTCTTCAAAGAACTTTGTATTCCTATTTTCTTTTGCCTTGCGGCATCTTTTTCTTCTTCTACTCCTACTCCTAAAGCTCCGTTGCCGTATCTTTAATCTGTAAAAGCGGGTGCAAAGATAGAGACTCTTTTTTATGATCCAAATTTTTTGAGTCTTTTTTTTTAATTTTTTTTTCTTTAAAAAAATCTTTGCTTGACCACGACGTAAAGAACTTTAATACTGTAATAGGGGTGCAAATGTAATCTGGTTTTTTGATATTACAAAGCTTTTTTAAGAAATTGTTAAGAAAAATGCATACTTATTATTACTAGATAGTTATAAATAATAATTCATCAAATTTTAATTAATATATTTGGTTTTAACTGATTGTTTCTAATTTTAGGCTTTCCTTTTATAAACCTTAAAAAGTAAATTTTGTGACAAACGCATTAGTAATCATTCCTACTTATAATGAATCGGAGAATATAGAAAAGCTGATTTATAAGGTCTTTTCGCTCTCGTTGCCAATGGACATTCTTATTATAGATGATAACTCTCCCGATGGCACTGCCAATATTATTAAACGGATACAAGTTGAGCAACCTGGCCGTTTAAATCTCATAGAGCGTTCCGGAAAGTTAGGCCTTGGTACAGCCTATATTGCAGGTTTTAAATGGGCTATTACAAAACATTACGAGTACATTTTCGAAATGGATGCGGATTTTTCGCACAATCCCGATGACTTGGTGTTCTTATATAATGCTTGTTTAAATGGCGCAGATTTAGCTATTGGATCGCGTTATAAATCGGGGGTTAACGTTGTAAACTGGCCAATGGGAAGGGTATTAATGTCATATCTTGCTTCAAAATATGTTCGTTTTATTACGGGTATGAAAATTTCAGATACTACCGCAGGTTTCAAATGCTATACCCGAAAGATCCTTGAAAGCATTGATTTTGAAAAAATTAAATTCAAAGGATATGCTTTTCAGATAGAAATGAAGTTTACCGTTTGGAAAATGGGTTTTAAAATTGAGGAAGTCCCGATCATTTTTACCGATCGAAAAGCAGGAGCCTCGAAAATGAGCGGAGGTATCTTTAACGAAGCAATCTGGGGGGTAATCCTGATGAAATTGAGAAGCTATTTTAGAAATTATAATAAAATAAAGGTTTAACCTGATTTATATGGCTGAGCGAATCCTCATTAAAGACGCACTTATCATTAATGATGGTGTAGAAATTAAGGGAAGTGTATTAGTTGAGGGGGGGCTGATTACCCGGATATTTCAAAAAGAAATCCCTGAAGATATAATCCAATCCTCAGTAATTATTGATGCGAGTGACAAGTTATTGTTACCCGGCATTATAGATGATCAGGTACACTTTCGTGAACCAGGGTTAACCTATAAAGGTGACATTTACACAGAAGCAAAAGCAGCCGTTGCAGGCGGTGTAACTTCCTTTATGGAAATGCCCAATACCAACCCACAAACCATAACCCAGGAGTTACTGGAAGAAAAGTACAACATTGCTTCACAAAGATCCCTTGCCAATTATTCTTTCTATATTGGTGCTACCAACGATAATCTGGATGAACTTCTGAAAACTGATCCACAATCAGTGTGTGGCATTAAGATATTTATGGGATCTTCTACTGGTAAGATGCTGGTGGATAGTCTTGAAGCTTTAAACAGAATATTTGAACAATCTCCGTTATTAATAGCAGTTCATTGCGAAGATGAACAAACTATACAAGCAAATACAAAACGCTTCTTTGATCAATATGGTGAAAAGGTACCTGTTTCCGCACACCCTCTTATTCGTAGCGAAGAAGCATGTTATAAATCCAGTGCTTTAGCGGTATCATTAGCAAGGAAATATGGCACACGTCTTCACGTGCTTCATCTTTCAACAGGGCGTGAAATGCAGCTCTTTTCAAATCAAATACCGCTCAAGGATAAAAGAATCACCAGTGAAGTTTGTGTTCACCATCTGTGGTTTGACGACAGAGACTATGAAAGATTGGGTAACCGGATTAAATGGAACCCTGCCATTAAAACGCAATCTGATAAGGAACGATTACTGGAATCTGTTTTGGACGATACTATAGATGTAATTGCTACGGACCATGCTCCGCATTCGCTCGAAGAAAAAGGCAATACCTACTTTAAGGCTCCCTCGGGTGGGCCTCTTGTTCAGCATTCTTTGAATGTAATGCACGAACTGCATTGCCAGGGGAAGATATCGCTGACTAAAGTAGCTCAGAAAATGTGCCACCATCCGGCTGATATCTTTAAAGTTTATAAACGGGGATATATTCGTGAGGGGTATTTTGCAGATTTGGTACTATTTGATCCAAAACAAAAGTGGACTGTAAGCGCTGATAATATTCTTTATAAATGTAAATGGTCGCCTTTTGAAGGTTATACTTTTTCAGGTAAGGTAACCCATACCTTTGTTAATGGAAAACTTGTATATGAAAATGGGCTGTTTAACGAATCGACAAAAGGAACCAGATTAAAATTCGAAAGGTAGGTCGCCCTACCTTTCAATATTTTTTCTTCCATACAATTTACTCAATCAACTTTAACTATTTTACCCGCATTTTGATGAACCACAGTTTGTGCAGGTAAGGCAACCTTCCTGATAAACCAGGGAATCGGATCCACATTCGCCGCACTTACCTTTTGGTACTTTGGTACCATTTGGAATGTATTTCTTAAGTGCTCTAACCAAACCATTTTTCCAGGTATTAATTGTATCGCTGTCCACGGTGAGTGAAGAAGCTAGGTTCACCACGTCTTCTATAGGCATACCGTACCTTAGCACACCAGAAATAAGACGCGCATAATTCCAGTATTCTTTATTAAACATGTGTGATAAACCACCCAGTGTATTCTTATAACCATACTTGTCAATATATTGAAAATCGTATCGCGTATGCCCTTCTTCGTCCTTATTTTTAATTATCTTACCTGTGGTTATGGATTTTGGTATGGGAAACATTTCCTCATCTTTTAAACCGGTAAAAATCTCGTATGGCCGGTCATCCATTATCCCAACAAACGCAATCCATTCTTCACGTTCATTTTTAAAACGGATTACTTCAGCATCCAGTACTTTTGGCCGCTGAATTGGCTCTCCCATAACCTTGGATTTTTTGTCTTCTTTTTTATGAGCAATAAGTACGCCGGATCGCGATCCATCGCGATAAACGGTTACCCCCTTACAACCACTCTTCCATGCAGTAACATAAAGCTGATCAACAAGTTCTTCATTAGCACTTTCAGGCAAGTTAATGGTAACACTAATGGAATGATCTACCCATTTTTGAATCTCGCCTTGCATATGGACTTTACTCAACCAGTCCACATCATTGGAAGTAGCCTTACAATAGGGTGATTTCAAAACCAAAGCCTGAATTTCATCATCGTTGTAATTCTTAGCTTCTTCAACATTGTAACCATTTATTTCAATCCAAGTTAAAAATTTATGGTGAAATACATTATATTCTTCCCATGCGTCGCCTACTTCATCAATGAAAGTAATATGAACATTGGTATCGTTGGGATTTACTTTTCTACGGCGTTTATAAACCGGCATAAATACCGGCTCAATCCCAGAGGTTGTTTGGGTCATAAGGCTGGTGGTTCCGGTAGGAGCAATCGTAAGCAATGCTATATTGCGCCTGCCATGTTTTACCATTTCGCGATAAAGTTGCTCGTCTTCTTGTTTTAAACGATTAATAAAGGGGTTATTGCGTTCAAGCATAGCATCGAATACCGGAAAAGCTCCGCGTTCCTTAGCCAGGTTAACCGACCCGCGGTACGCTTCAATTGCCAGTGTCTTATGAACTTCGATAGAGAAATCGATAGCGTCATCACTACCATATCTTAATCCAAGAGCAGCCAACATATCTCCTTCTGCGGTAATACCAATACCAGTTCGACGGCCTTCTTCGGCCTTTATACGTATATTTTCCCAAAGACGGCGCTCTACACGTTTTATTTCAATATCTTCAGGATCATCGGCTATTTTTTGAAGAATATGATCGATTTTTTCCAATTCCAGATCAATAATATCATCCATGATGCGCTGCGTAATAGCCACATGTTTTTTAAACAGATCGAAGTTAAACCGTGCATTGGAAGTAAATGGTTCTTCCACATAGCCATAAAGATTGATGGCTATGAGCCGGCAACTATCGTAAGGACATAATGGTATTTCCCCACAAGGATTAGTGGAAACAGTTTTAAAGCCTAATTTGGCATAACTATCAGCAACCGACTCCTGAATAATGGTATCCCAGAAAAGAACTCCTGGTTCAGCGGATTTCCAAGCATTGTGAATAATTTTCTCCCATAATTTACGGGCATTAATTTCCTTCTTGTATACCGGTTCGGCAGAATCAATAGGATACTGTTGAATATAAGGCAGATCGTTAACAACAGCATTCATAAACTCATTGTCTATCTTAACGGATACGTTTGCGCCTGTAACTTTACCTGCTTCCATCTTAGCATCGATGAAATTTTCAGCATCAGGGTGTTTAATGGATATCGAAAGCATTAAAGCTCCACGACGGCCATCCTGAGCCACTTCGCGAGTTGAGTTGGAAAAGCGCTCCATAAAAGGAACTACTCCGGTTGAGGTAAGTGCGCTATTAAGAACAGGACTACCGTGTGGACGGATGTGCGAAAGATCGTGTCCTACTCCTCCCCTACGCTTCATAAGCTGCACCTGTTCCTGATCAATCTTCATAATACCGCCATAAGAATCCGCAGCCGGCTCATTACCAATTACAAAACAATTGGATAAGGAAGCTACCTGAAAATTATTGCCAATCCCCGTCATAGGGCTGCCTTGTGGAACTATGTATTTAAAATCTTTAAACACTTCATAAAGTTCCTTTTCCGACATTGGATTTGCATATTTTTTCTCAATGCGTGCAATTTCCCTGGCTATTCGCCAATGCATGTCATCCGGCGTAAGCTCATAGGTATTTCCAAAAGAATCCTTTAAAGCATATTTGGTTGCCCAAACTCTCGCTGCAAGCTCATCTCCTTTAAAATACTCCAAGGTTTTTTTATAAACTTCGTCGTACGTGTACTTTTTTCCTTTCATGGGGTCAAATGTCTGCATTGCAACCACTTCTTCAATTTCCATTTTTCAATTGTTTTTGAGAGGTTTATAATTTTTTGGTAGTAGCGTTTTTATGGATTGCAAGTTAACAAGAGTCGTATGTCTGAACAAGGCTAAAATATTAGTTTTATTAACAAATAAACTTAGTTATTAACCTCCTATCTTAAGCAATCATTAAATTAATGTTAATAGGCTATATAACACTAGATTACTATCTCCTGCAGTCGGATCCGGGAATTAAAAAGAACCTACCTATTCTTCTTTGATAATCTGTTATAACAATGGAAATATGAGAAAGTTCTTAAGGCCAGATTTGTTTCATTATCTTTTCTGTAGCTCCGATATTCCGTTTAACAAAGGTGGCTGCTTTTTCCCCTGTCACGCGGAGCGTTTCAGCATTTCCGAAAAGTTCGTCTAATTTCGACTTCAAATCGTCATATTTACAGATGGGGAAAGCTGCACCTTCCTTAATAAGGTCAATTGCTTCCTGGAATTTCAGATGATTGGGACCAAAAAGAACGGGTAATCCGAAAACTGCTGCTTCTAATATATTGTGTATGCCTTTTCCAAAACCTCCACCTATATAGCCTACCTTGCCATATCTATAAAGTGATGAAAGCATCCCTATATTATCTATAATCAAAACATCATAATCAGTTAAAGCGACATTGTCCTTGTTAGAAAACCGAATCGTTCTTTTTTTGATTGATTTTTCAAGTCTTTCTATATGAGCTGCATGGATTTCGTGTGGCGCTAAGATGTACTTTACAGGCCCTGTGGTATCATTAATGTAGCGGGTAATTAATTCTTCATCGGGTTCCCATGTGCTCCCTGCAATAAAGCACTGGCTTTCACCTACAAATGTTTTCAGGCCTGGAATTTCCCTGGCCTGTGATGCAATATCAAAAACTCTGTCGAAACGGGTGTCACCGGTAATGGTGAGGTTACTAAGTCCTATGGACTCCAGCAATCGTTCTGAAGTTGTTGTTTGTACAAAAAAGTGACTGAAAAAGTGTAACATTTTCCGGTACCAGCCACCCCACCACTTGAAAAACATCTGATTCTCCCTGAAATTTGCAGAGCATAAGTATACGGGGATATTCCGCTTTTTAAGTAACAATAAGTAATGATACCAAAACTCGTATTTTATAAATAATACTTTTTGAGGATTAACAAGATCTATAAATCGTTGAGCATTCCGCCTCGAATCCATAGGCATATAAAAAATATAGTCGGCTCCGCAGTAATTTTTTCGTACTTCATACCCTGATGGGGAGAAAAAAGTGAGGAAAATCTGAACTTCGGGATGCTGTTCCTTTATTTTCTCAATAAGTGGCCGGCCTTGCTCAAATTCACCCAGTGAAGCTGCATGAACCCATATTCTATAATTATCCTGTTTAAGCTGAGCTTTTAATGTTTGGAATAAATTTTTACGTCCTTCGATCCAAAGCTTAGCTTTTGGATTACCAAAAAAAGAGGCCACATAAATAGCACCCCAGTAACAAGTAACAAACAAATTATAAATAAGCATCCTACCTACTTTCTGTTAAAAATTAAATAATCCAAATCCCACCACTGTACAATTATACAACTTCTTTCTAATTCAAACCGCATCAAAAAATACAAATTTAAACTACTTACTTTTCACTGGATTAACCGTTTCATTGATCATCTTGTTGTTCAGCAATCTGTAATTATATTGTTGGATAATAGCTTTAAATTTATGCTCCATACCTGCAGCAGTACCCGCGGACGTCTTTAAAATGTTTTTCTTTAACATCTTGTCAAGTGAGTATTGATACAATGCCCTGCTTTTTTCTCCATCGAACATAAGCATATAATTTCCCTCAAAATACTGATAGATCCCCCCCAGGTAATTATCGGCAAAAGTAAACGTATTTTCTTGAAAAACACTGCTGCCAAAAGCCAAAAAAGGTTTATCGATACCCAGATAATCAATAACGGATGGCATAATGTCAGTTTGTTGTGTAACCCTTTTACTTCGGCCATGTAAGGAAGTATCGCCAGGGTGATAAAAAATAATAGGTATTCGAAACAAACCAACTCGAGTTACTGACAGTTTCGATTGTTCAGCCGCAGTGTGGTCGGCTGAAAAAATGAACAGGGTGTTTTTAAACCAGGGTTGGGCTGATGCGGTTTTAAAAAATTCACCCAATGCAAAATCCGCATAGCGAACAGCTCTGATAAGTTTGTCTGGAGAATTGTTGAATTTATCGTTGTATTTGTCAGGAACTTTGTAAGGATGATGAGATGATAACGTAAATACACAACTAAAAAATGGCTGTGGAATGGTATTTAGTTCTTTGGCAAAATATTGCAGAAACTCCTCATCAAAAATGCCCCAGGTACCATCAAATGCTTTTGGGCCTTTATACTCATTCAGTCCATAATAATGTTGTATCCCTGCTACTCGCGAGAATTCATCAAACCCCATGGTACCATTGCGCCCACCATGGAAAAAAGAAGTATGATACCCTTCTTTGGACAATATGGCGGGTAACCCTTCTATTTTGTTTCCTGAGAAGCGTGATGTAATATATGAATCATCACTCAATGTTGGCAGTCCGGCTAAAATAGCAGGTACGGCTTCAATAGACCTTTTTCCATTGGCAAAAGCATTTTCAAAAACCAAACCATTATGGATAATACTGTCTAAACACGGCGTATATCCTTTATTGTCATTGAGCGCTCCGACAAATTCTCTCGAAAAACTTTCCAGTATAATGATCACTACATTATTAATACGTTTCGGATGATGCGGATGAATTTGTTGCTCAGGGTTATATATGGCATTCAACCGGTCCTTATCAAAATATACGATTGGTTTTACAGGACCCTCTTTTAACGTATGTAAAATGGTGAATGAAGTGTTTAGCAAAAGTGGAATATTTTGAGGTGTGGTGTATCTGGCGGCTGAGATAATCATGATGGGTTTAAGACCGGTTCCCCTTGCTCCAATAAATAAAATTCCCGGTACCAAAAAGAACAGGAGACCGGTAATAATCCACGATTTAATATTAAAACTGTAATTCAGTGCTTTTTTAAATGGATACCATGCTACCAGTTTAATATATAAAACAATAGTGGAGATCCAGATCAATACAATATACCAAAAATCCTTAAGGAACTGAGGAACTAATAACAATGTGTCGTTGCTTAGAAAGAGATAGCCAAACAAATCCGCTGTAGATCGCTTGCCGGTATACTTAAAATACTCCGCATCGGCAAAATTTAAAAGCAGGAAAAAA
>CAYZNC010000299.1:0-8338 GCA_964478555.1 uncultured Bacteroidales bacterium
ATCAACATTGCTTTTATTGCCATAGAGTCAGCGTATGGGTTTTTATCCAATTCAGTTGCTTTACTTGCCGACGCAGGTCATAATCTCACTGACGTAATAGCTCTATTGTTTGCCTGGTTTGCGATAGTCATCTCCAAACGTAAGCCAAACCTACGCTTTACATACGGATTAAGGCGTTCCACCATACAGGTTGCCATTTTAAATACCATGCTTTTGATGGTAACTGTTGTTTATATCATGCTGGAAGCAATTAAACATTTCAAAACAGGGGCCGGTGTTCAAGGTACTGCCATTATTTTTGTGGCCGGTGTAGGTATTGTTGTAAACGGTTTTACTGCCTGGCTCTTTATGAAAGACAGGCACCAAGATTTGAATATTAAAAGTGCGTTTCTTCATTTTATTGCCGATGCCTTCGTTTCAGTTGGCGTGGTACTTGCAGGTATTGCCATAGCTTTTACAAAATACTATTGGATTGATCCCGCAGTTAGCTTAATTGTAGTATGCTTTATTTTGTATAGTTCATATGGCCTTTTAAGAGATTCATTGAACCTGGCATTAGATGCTGTTCCGAAAAATATTGATATTGAAGCTGTGCAGCATTATTTATCGGATCTTTCGGAGGTTAAATCTATCCACGATTTGCATGTGTGGGCTTTAAGCACCTCTGAAACTGCGCTGACGGTGCATTTGGTGACTCACGAAGTAGTAGACCACTTTTTTGTTTCTAATATTACCCACTACATACACAATAATTTTAATATAGGACATTGTACCATTCAGGTTGAGCAATCCGATTTCAATCCATGCGAAGCTCCATGTAATTAGATTAAACATTGTGCCATTCGTAATTACAAGAGGTTAAGGTTTAGTAATTTGGATGTGAATTTTTAACAAAGTATGGCCAGCTGTGAAGTTCTAAACAAAACCCTATTTTGATGTGAAACCTCTACGAGGTTTAAAGAAATTATTTTGAGATCTTTACTACAATTATGGAACTTCTACGAAGTTCAAACTTACCTCGTAGAGGTTACATTATTGTAGTAAACACATATGTCATAGGTAATAAACCTTGTAGAGGTTGCACAAAATTAGAACTTAATAGCTGACCCGTAATTTCATTGAGGGCTATGCAAGCACTCCGGACTTTATCCCAACAGCCAACCGCTCATCGCTAATAACTAACATCCTAAATTTTATCTTCCTCCAGCCCGTTTTATCCCCCACTAAGTATTTATACCTACCTAAAATGTGCAATTAAAAATACCACTAAAGAGGTATTGATTCTCCCTAAAATTAGGTGCAATTTTGAATTTCGGATTATATAATGTTTTATTCTTTAAATAGAACAAAAGCCGTTCGATACAAATGGGATTTAATATGACATTGATCAGCAGAACTCAATTTCGGATTATCAAGGATAAAATAGCAAAAAATATCATGTTAAGTTTAACTATTTTTTCCCTGCTTCTTGTTCTTATCATTGGATTGAGTCTGTATTTCAAATCTGTTCCTATTCTTAAATTACATCCGCTTTGGACTTTACTTTCAGGCAGTAATTGGCGCCCTTTCAAGGGTGAGTTCGGCTTCTTCCCTTTTATCATGGGAACTTTATGGGTTACAGGAATCGCCATTATTATCGCTTTACCTTTATGTCTTCTGGCAGGTATATACTTATCAGAATATGCTCATCCGAGGATTAAACGTTTTATCTTTCCTATGATCGATATACTGGCAGGTATTCCTCCGGTTGTTTATGGAGTTTGGGGTGTGCTGGTGATTGTACCGTTTATTTCAGACAAACTGGGGCCTCATTTTGTAGAATATTCAGCTGGCTACAGCGTACTTGCAGGTGGCATTGTTCTTGCAATTATGATCATACCTTTATTAATAAGTATCCTTTTTGAAATATTTGCAGCGATACCGAAGGAATTACGGGACGCATCATTAGCACTTGGGGCTACGAACTGGCAAACAGTTAAATTTGTACTCCTACGGAAGTCATTACCCGGAATTATAGCGGCTGTGGTGTTGTCCATCTCCCGAGCTTTTGGTGAAACCATTGCTGTTCTGATGGTATGTGGTAACATCCCTCAGGTTCCCAAATCTGTTTTTGATTCAGGCTACCCACTGCCAGCCCTCATTGCGAATAATTATGGTGAAATGTTGTCTATACCATTATATGATTCAGCCTTAATGCTTGCGGCTCTTATTCTGTTTGTGATTATCATTCTTTTCAATACGGTTTCAAGAATTATATTGAAAAGAATAGAAAGAAAATTTGCGCTATGAAGAAATTTGAAGAACAGTTTTTTAAAGGTTTAATGATACTGGCAACGTTGGTGATATTAGGCGCCCTCTTTCTCATTATTTATACCATTGTGAGACGAGGGGCACCAGCCATGAATTGGGATATGATCACTAAAATACCTGGCGGAGGTTTTTACATTGGTAAAGAAGGTGGATTGTTAAATGCAATAGCCGGATCGGTATTTATTGTGATAGGGTCGACAGTGCTTGGTCTTATAATAAGTATACCCATTGTGGTTTATTGTAATGTTTATTTAAAGGAGAAATCACTTTTGGCCGATGTCACACGACTTGCGTCGGATGTATTGTTTGGTATACCATCTATTGTTTATGGAGCTTTTGGATTCACGCTGATGGTTTTTCTCGGTTTGAAAACTTCATTATTAGGAGGTATCATTGCCGTGACCTTATTAATTATACCTATTCTCATTCGTTCCATGGATGAAGTTGCCAAATTAATTCCAAAAGATCTGAAAGAGGCAACGCTATCGCTGGGAGCTACACGTTTTGAAATTATAAGGGTGATGTTGAGACAAATAGCTCCGGGGATAACAACAGCAATTTTACTTTCGGTAGGAAGGGCTATTGGCGATGCAGCTTCAGTGCTGTTTACGGCAGGTTATACAGATAGTGTGCCTACTTCTTTAATGCAACCCGCTGCTACATTGCCATTGGCAATATTCTTTCAACTCAGTAGCCCCATAGAAGAAGTTCAAAACAGAGCCTATGCAGCCGCGCTTATACTTACATTAATTGTTTTGGTTTTAAGCCTTGCGGCTCGCTTTTACACAAGAAAATATTCAAAAAATAAAATATGATGATACAGAGTTTTATCAAATCGGCCACCATTGCAGAACATGTTTCAAGGAATATATTTTTCCTGTCCGATATGGAAGAGAGCAGACAGCCCAACCTGACTGTTAAAGCTGTGGATAGCAGTTCTCATATTAAGGTACGCAACCTCAATGTATATTTGCAGAAAAATCATATTTTGAAAAATGTAAATCTCGATATTCCGGATAAAGCGATTACTTGTATTATAGGTCCTTCGGGGTGTGGAAAAACTACTTTGCTGAGAACCTTTAATCGTTTGCTTGAACAGTCGTCGGATGTAAAAATTAGTGGCGAAGTATTGGTTGATGAGGAAAATATACACGGGAATAAGGTCGAAATCATGCATATCCGCAAAAAAATGGGTCTGCTTTCGCAACGGCCGTGTCCTCTACCCATGTCGATATATGATAATATTGCCTATGGACCAAAACTTCATGGTGTGAGAGGAAAGAAATTGCTTAATCAGATTGTGGAATATTATCTTCAAGCAGTTGGCCTTTGGGATGAAGTAGCCGACAGGCTAAATACACCTGCAGTAAGCTTGTCTATTGGACAGCAACAGCGTTTGTGTCTTGCCAGAGGTTTGGCAGTGGAACCTGAGATTATTCTCGGCGACGAAGCTACTTCTGCACTGGATCCTGTATCCAGTAAAAAAATAGAAGAACTTTTTGTTCAACTGAAGGAATTTTATTCCATTGTATTGGTTACGCATACTTTGCGGCAGGCGAAACGAATTGCCGATCACATTATTTTTATGTATATGGGCGAAGTTATAGAAGCCGGACCATCAGCCGAAATTTTTAACAACCCCAAACAGGAACTTACTCGTGAGTATTTATCAGGGAATTTTAGTTAAATTGCCACACCTGTCATAGAGAGCGCAGCCTTATGGCCTCACCCCCGGCCCCTCTCCTGAAGTGAGAGGGGAGTCGTCTGAACGCAAGACAGTGTCTATAGAAATGGCACTTAGCCCCTCTCTTTCGGGAGAGGGGTTGGGGTGAGGCAAAGAAGGGGGCACGTGAGGCAAGTAAATTTGAAATTAACACACATTAATTATATTAAAAAATATTATGTCATCTTTGAAATTTAGAAATATTAACCACCTAAGGGAACTTGAATCAGAATCCATCTATATTATCCGCGAGGTTGCGGCCCAATTTGAACGCCCAACACTTTTATTTTCCGGAGGAAAAGATTCCATTGTTATGTTTCATATAGCACGTAAGGCTTTTTGGCCTGCGAAAGTACCTTTCCCGCTTTTACATATTGATACAGGACATAATTTTCAGGAAACACTGGAATTTCGAGATAATTTAATGAAAAAAACCGGTGCTACCTGTATCGTTCGTCTTGTGCAGGAGTCGATCGATAAAGGCCGGGCTGTTGAGGAAACCGGGGCTAATGCAAGTCGCAATAAACTGCAAACGGTTACGCTGCTCGATGCCATCGAAGAGTACAAATTTGATGCAGCCATGGGAGGGGGTCGCCGTGATGAAGAAAAGGCCAGGGCCAAAGAACGCTTCTTTTCTCATCGCGATGAATTTGGGCAATGGGATCCTAAGAATCAACGGCCTGAACTTTGGAATATCTTAAATGGCAGGAAACATCTTGGAGAACATTTCAGGGTTTTCCCGCTCAGTAACTGGACAGAAATGGATATATGGCAGTACATTTATCTTGAAAATATCGAAATTCCCAATCTCTATTTCACCCACGAAAGGGAGATGATTGTGCGGGACGGTGTTCTTCTGGCTAATTGTTCATATATTCAACTAAAGAAAAATGATCAGATTAAATTCTTACAAATAAGATTTCGAACAATAGGAGATATGACCTGCACCGGAGGGGTTGTATCGCCGGCTTCCTCAGTAGAAGAAATTATAGAAGAGGTCGCTGCAACCCGAACTACAGAAAGGGGAACACGCTTTGATGATAAACGCTCCGAATCAGCCATGGAAGATAGAAAAAAGGAAGGGTATTTTTAACCGAAACCGGTAGTTGAGCGGAGTCGAAACTGCGTAGTCGAAGCAGAGTGATTGGCGCCGGCGGTTTAGCTAGTCAGCTTCGGTGGCTTCGACTCCGCTCAGCCACTCAGTACAAGTTTTATCAGAAGAAAATCACATTAAATCATTTCATTACCATATAATATCATGTCAACGATACAAAATGCCATAGATCTTCTGAATCAACAATTTGAAAAAAGTACGCCTGAGGAAGTTCTTGGATACTTTTTGAAAGAATACAAAGGCCGAATAGCTTTAGCGTCGAGTATGGGGGCTGAGGATCAGGTATTGACTTCTATGATAAGTGCTATTGATAAAACAACGCGAATTTTTACCCTTGATACGGGACGCTTATTTCCGGAAACATACGATTTGATAGACAAAACTAACCAGTTTTTCAATATATCCGTCGAAGTATTTTTCCCCGATTATAAAAAGGTGGAGGAAATGGTGGTAACAAAAGGAATCAACCTTTTTTATCAAAGTGTCGAAAACAGGAAGGAATGCTGTCATATCCGCAAGATCGAACCTTTAAAACGTGCCTTCCAAAATCTTGAAGTTTGGATTTGCGGCCTTCGTAAAGATCAATCCATAACCAGGTTTCATTCCAAAATGGTTGAGTGGGATGAACCCAATGGACTGATTAAACTGAACCCATTGATCACGTGGACGGAAAGACAGGTTTGGGAATATATAAAAACACATGAGGTACCGTATAATTCATTGCACGATCAAGGTTTTCCAAGCATCGGCTGCCAACCTTGTACACGCGCAGTAAAAAAAGGAGAAGATGTGCGTGCGGGCAGATGGTGGTGGGAGCAACCTGAACATAAGGAATGCGGGTTGCACAGGAATACGGTGGAAACGACAAGTCCAGTCGTAAATATTAGAAATTTGAAATAATGGTAAAAACCTCATAATACTTATGATTTCAAACCCAACCCTCCGCCAGTTGGCGGACAGGCATTAACAAGGGGCTATAACAGTCTCGAACAGATTTAATATTTTATAAGCATAGTGAGTCTAAAATGAAAATAAAACTTTAAGTTTAACGAAACTGAATACCCTCGTTTTTTCAAGGAGGGCAGGGTGGTTAAATTTTTTTAATTAATTAAAACAATATTTTCAATGCATCAGGATATTCAAACAGGTTACTTAAACATGGAGCTCCTGCGATTTACTACAGCAGGTAGTGTAGATGATGGGAAAAGTACATTAATTGGTCGTTTACTTTATGATAGTAAGGCTATTTTTGCTGATCAGCTCGAAGCAATCGAATTGGCAAGTAAAAGAAGGGGAGAGGAGCATGTCAATCTTGCACTGCTGACCGATGGACTTAGAGCCGAACGCGAGCAGGGAATTACCATTGACGTGGCTTACCGTTATTTTGCCACACCTAAGCGAAAATTTATCATAGCCGATACGCCAGGACATATCCAGTACACACGTAATATGGTTACAGGAGCATCCACTGCCAACGTGGCTTTAATCCTTATTGATGCCCGAAACGGAGTAGTGGAACAAACTATACGTCATGCCTACATTGCTTCCCTTTTAAATATACCTCATATCATTGTATGCGTGAATAAAATGGATATGGTAGATTATGATGAATCCGTATTTCATCAGATAAGACATCGTTTCGAAGGCATCACGGCTAAATTGGACATTCGTGATGTTCATTTTATTCCTATCAGTGCACTTAATGGTGATAATGTGGTAAAACTTTCGAAAAAAATGTCATGGTATGGTGGTCCATCGCTATTGTATCTGCTTGAAAATATTCACATTGCTAGCGATTATAATTTGGTAGATGCAAGGTTTCCGATACAATATATTATACGTCCTAACTCAGATGAATTTCACGATTACAGAGGTTATGCAGGCCGGATTGAAGGTGGTATCTTCAGCAAGGGAGATGCAGTTACGGTGTTGCCTTCGGGGTTAACAACCACCATAAAATCGATAGACAGTTTTGAAGAGACACTCGAAGAGGCGTTTGCACCACAGTCAGTTACACTTACGCTGAATGATGATATTGACATTTCGAGAGGAGATATGATCGTTCATAAGGACAATCTTCCACTGATGGGACAGGATATTGAGCTGATGATTTGCTGGTTAAACGAAAAGCCACTGGTATTGAATGGCAAATATCATCTAAAGCACACTTCCAACGAAGCAAGATGTGTGATCAAAGAAGTTGTATATAAGGTAAATATTAATACCCTGGAAAACAATTATGATGATAATTTAATTCAAATGAATGATATCGCACGGCTCAAACTGCGAACTACAAAACCTCTGTTTTACGACAGTTACAAAAAGAACCGTATTACCGGAAGCCTTGTTTTAATTGATGAAGGAACCAATGAAACCGTTTGTGCGGGAATGATCATATAAGATTTTATGCAGAGCGAGACCTCAAAGGTTTTCAAAACCTTTGAGGTCTTAAAACTCCTCAACGACTTCATAATTTGACCCCAAACCCTCCGCCAGTGGGCAGACAGGCATTAAAAAAGTGGCTTTCAGAACATTCGTATAGCCATGGCTATAGAAAGCAAAAATATCCTTATAACTTAGTTTTTGGTCCTTTTAAGTTTCTTTCCCCTATTTTTTGAAAGGTTAAGTTAAAAAAATAACATTTTTATCCTCATTATCATCTTAATTTCGTCTTAATCCCATCTTAATTACAATTTAATCAAAAATTTATGTGTTGGGCATACCTTTGATACGGGCTGCTTTGTTAAGGTAATGACACTTTTTTTAGAACATAAAGGGCGTAAAAAGCACAATTAAAATTTTAAAATATTAAGTAAATATGTTATAATTGTAAAAAATTAAAACTTTTAAAGCGAAAAAAGCGATATAATTAAATTAAAAGTAACATATCGCTTAAATTATTAAAAATCAATGAATTTTGAAAATATATTTTTTCAAAAAATAAGTTTAACCTCTGAAAAAAGCATAAAAATGAAAATATCTAATGAAAAAATAGGGGGTCAAATTCAAAAAAAGTTAAAAAAATAAAAAATAGTATCAAAAAATGGGGGTATATTAAAATAATTATATATATTTGCATCTATAAATGAATTTAGAAAACGATAAACAAAAGTCTCTAACCCTAAATTTTTTTTAATTATGAAAAACAGAAACAGGTTTCTTACGGTAGTTCTCACTTTAGCCTTCCTTTT
>CAYZNC010000300.1:0-8276 GCA_964478555.1 uncultured Bacteroidales bacterium
AGATTCGCTTCAAAAAATGCTTTGTTTTCAGGAGAAATTTTTTCAAGGGCATCACTAATATTTTTTGCAATTTGTTTTCCATTAATCGGATCTAACCAATAGTGGGGATTTCCATAGATATGAATATCGCCCTCACCACGATTTATATTGGAAGGCACTTGTAACAAATTAACGCCAACAGAGGCATCCACATAACCAACGCTTCCCTTCTGAATATTCGTATTTCGTGAACTCGAAAGAAGTTGAGGCGACCAGCCTGTTTCCAAATCCAATCCGATGGTAACAAACATATCGGCTTTTGAAAGTTTGATGATATAGCTTGGCTTGGGATCAACAAAGTGTGGATTTTGATAGCCTGTGGCAATAGAAGTGACATCCACTTTGTCACCACCAATTAATTCTGTAATACTCTTCAAATCAGAAAGTGTGGTAACCACATTTATTTTTTTTGCATTTACTGCTAATGCTCCCATACAGAAGAGAAGGACAAAGACAATTTTCAGTTTCATTTTTTTCATTTTTTATTTAATAATTAATATTGATGTGCTCCATGTGTGCCAATCACGAAAATCCAGCGAAGCAAAACCTGGTATTGATCTTTTTCAATATTGCTTGTGATTGTTTCTCCTTCGATTTCCAGTTTCTGAAATTCCGTGGCATACCATCCCAGGGTTGCTGAATAAGAGTTTTCAACGGTACTTGCTGAATAGGGTTTGTTTGAATAACTATACATACCGGTAAAAAACAAACGTCGCGCGAATTGAAAATTAATAAACGAATACATTCCGAGTGAATTAACTGTTTTTGCGTTTGGAATGTTTGCGTTACTGAAATAGATTTCGGACTGCCATGTAAATGATTTGTAAGTATTGAACTGCACCGGTTTCCATTTATAGGTAAGGTCTAATGCCCCAATGTTAGTTCTTAAATCATATAAGTTGGCACCTGTAATGCCTGTTAATCCTAATTCCAGGGTAGCATTTGATGACAAGTCGAAAAAGTTTTTCAGATGTGCCATTTCAAGATAGGTGTTTCCTACACTTCTGGAAAAACTCGGATTATCAATAGGACCATCGGTAACCTGCACCACGAGTTCCTGATAAAATTGAGCATTTGGAAGTAGCCAGCTCAACGAAGCTCCTTCGTCAATTATTCCGTCACCACCGAAATAATTTTCATAAGCTACAGGTAAGCTAATAAATGGCAAAGCATGTGGATGCACCGGGTTAATCCTTCCCAAGGCACTTCTAAACTTCCCTACTTTTAATTGCAAATGTGCTGGTAACGACAATGTAGTAAGGTAACCTTCTTCCAAATCTTCCCTGAATTTACCTGCAGAATCTTTCCCTAGGGTAAAAAAGAAATCGGCCCTGGCATAAGGGTCCACAACCGATTGAAGAGAAAGCTCTGCTTCATTGATCCCGGCATTAAAATTTCTTTTGACATTGTTTTTGTACGAAGCTTGAAAGTCACCAATTACGCTGATATCGGGTAGGGTAGAGGGTGCTGTTCTAACTTGTGCGGGAGGAGTGGGTGGTTCAGCAATATTCATTTGTTGTGTAATTTGTTTTAATAAAACAGAATCGGCTTTATTGATGCTGTCATTTTGAGCGGAAACATTTGCCGAAATTGCGGAAAAGAGTATAGCCACGAGGGCAATACGTATAAAATAATACATTGCTTGGTTTTTTAGATTTCAATAATAAATTGAGAAAAAAGAAACATTTTCATTAAAACGCCTGACAGAAACTAGGCAATAGGCGGTGCTCTGGAAGAAAGGTGTAGAAACGTGTCCTGGTAAGAAATAGTTTCCGTAAATGCGTGAAACAAAAAATAGGTCTCCTGAATTAAGTTTGAGTAATTTGCAGGAATTGGAGAATTGGAATCAGTAATTGTAAAATCACAAATTAAACAATGAGATTCCAAGGGATGAAAATGTATGCCTGAAGTATCACAATTCGGTTCACGAACATGATGATGTATATGAATCCCTTTTTCAACGATTGGAATTAGAAAAAGAAAACAGAAAAAGACCGCTATAAACTGATTTCGCATTTTTGACCGGATCTCATTTGTAAGGCAAAGGTACTTATTTATTTGATATAGCTTTCTTATTTATTCATAGTATTGTGTTAATTTTAGTTAACAAAATCTCGTTACTGCAAGGTATTCTTAATCCTATCTTAATCTAATATTAATTCCTGTTTAATTCATTAGTGTTTGCATTAATATATTTTTGGACAACAAAATATTTGTTTTGTTGAATAGTATTGCTGACAAAATAAACAGTAAGATATGATTACAACTTCCTTACTTATCGCTCCATTTTCTAATGCAGCCATTCTTAAAATAACATGTTTAATTAATAATTAAGATAATGAGAGAGACAGAAAATAGCGTGTTAAATTCCGATGCAGATCTTAACAAACTAATAGGAATGCTTACTCAGGCATATAGTCATAAATGGATTTCCTATTATCAATCGTGGATAGGAGCATTACTGATGGAAGGCCCCATGAGAAATGAAATAAAGCCTGAAATGAGTATTCTCTCAAAACAGGAATTAAACCATGCGCTATCGATAAAAAGAAGAATTATTCAACTTGGTGAAGTCCCTCCGACTGGCCTTTCAGTTACAATGAAGCATCCCCATTGTCAGCCACCAACCGATAATCATATAAAATTTATTCTTAATCAAAGCTTAATCAATAAGCGCTATGCCATAGAAATGTATAAAGAAATAGCTGACTTTACTTATGAAAAAGATCCCCTTACACACGGTTTGGTAACGTCAATTTTGAATGATGAGTTAACCCATAAAAGAGAACTTGAAAAATGGCTTAATGATATTGCAGGGATCAAGAGTGAAGTTACCTTAAATTAAATTATACATTTATGGCAAAACTTGTTTTGTTTATTACTATAGGCATCTGGATCATTTCTTTATTTTTACTAATCATAGTGGTATCTGATATAGACCCCGGAAATCCATTCAAAGCATATCGTGTAATTATTGGCATTGGATTTTTTATAATATCGGCATTGACCGGATATCTGTATAGGAGACTTAAAAAACAAAATGCTTTGTAAGATTGCATTAAAATCAAGATATTTTAAAAACCTAAGTCAAAAATGGAAACCCACATTCAACATATTTTTAACCTTGAGATTAGAAACAGGTTTGTGGAAATCCCCATCCACTTTTGAATTATCTTCCTGATTTAATTAACCCTATGTTAGTAAAAAACAATCGGGTGAAACCTGTAAATGAGATGCATAATGGTCTATTGTAGTTTATTTGAGGAATATTTAGGATGAAGAAGATAATATTTATTGTCATTACAGTGGCATATACCACAATATGCGCTTTTCTTTTTAACAATTTTTACAATGAATTCTCCAATCTGAACATGTTTAGAAATAAGCTGATACTTGTGGTGGGAGCTTTTTTTATGTTGGGAATATTTTTTTCAACGTTGGGCATTAAGGCATGGTTCATCATTAAAGAGCGGGAAAAACACAAAGTATCGGAAAAAAAACTTGTGGAAAGTGAACAGACGCTGAAAGAAAGTGAAGAGCGTTTTCGTATTATAACAGAAACTGTGCCGGCTTTGGTATGCATCACCCGGCTTGAGGATTCAATCGTTTTATTTACCAACGAATACAATAATAAAGCGTTTGGCATGCGTGGAGAGGAGATATTAGGAACAAAAGGTCCTGATTATTACTTCGACCCAGACGACCGTGCAAAAATGGTCAAAATATTCAAGGAGCAGGGGTTGGTTAATAACCATCCGCTGAAAGTTAAAAAAAATGATGGAACGCCTTTTTGGATCATAACATCCGTACGCCCCATAATGTATAATGGCTACCCCGCTATCATAGGGGCATCGATTGACATTACCGAACATAAAAAGGTTGAGGAGGCGCTGAAAAACAGCGAAAGAAACCTTTCTGATATCTACTCGTCCATGACAGAAGGTCTTGCCCTGCATGAAATTATTTATGATGATTCCGGGAAAGCAATCGATTACATGGTTATTGAAGTAAATCCCGCGTATGAAAAAATTACCGGGATAAAACGAAGCAATGTTATTGGTAATAAAGCAACCAAAGTTTACGCCACTGAAATGGCACCTTATATCGACATTTATAATCAGGTGGCATCATCTGGTTTGTCTACGACCTTCGAAACTTATTTTCCACCGATGGACATATATTTTTCAATATCGGTTTTTAGCCCCGGGAAAGGGAAGTTTGCAACCGTCTTTCAGGACATTACAAAACGTAGAAAAGCAGAAAATGCATTACATGAAGCTCAGGGAAAACTGAATATTGCTTTAGAAAATGCCAATATTGGAATATGGGAGTGGGACCTTAAAACGGACAAAGTTAAATTAGATGAAAGATTAGAGAAAATGTTCGGAATTAAATTCAATAAGGCTGGAATAACGTATGCAGAATTTGAAGATTTAATCAATGAAGAAGATATTTTACACCTGCAAACATCGATCCGTAATGCGTTGGATAGCGATTTGCGCTTAGAAACCATATTTCGTCCCAAATCTAAAAATGGAGAAACAAAATATTTTAGTACAAAAGCGTTAGTAAATAAAGACAAAGATGGAAAACCAGCTAATTTTACAGGTGTATGCTTTGATATCACTGCAATGAGAGAAGGAACCGAACAAGTGGTTATAAAACTCAATGAAGAGCTGCTTCGGTCAAATAAAGAACTTGAAAGCTTTGCATACATCGTATCGCACGACCTGCAGGAACCTTTGCGAATGGTTTCGAGTTTCACACAAATGCTTGCTCAACGATATAAGGACCAGTTAGATCAAAACGCCCAGGATTATATTCATTTTGCTGTTGATGGGGCTAAACGTATGCAGGACTTGATTAATGGGTTACTCGCTTATTCGAGAATTCAAACAAAATCCAGAGAATTTTCGCATGTGAATTTGTCTCAAATTGTTGAAGATGTAAAGCATAATCTAAGTTTGAAACTTAAGGGGAAAAATATACAATTATCAGTTGAAACCTTACCTGAGATTATGGGTGATGCGGGACAAATGCTCCAATTAATGCAAAATCTTGTTGGTAATGCAGTTAAATTTAGCAAAGATAATACATGCGTCCATATTGCTTCAAAGTTTGATAGGGACTTTCACACCATTTCTGTAAAAGATGATGGTATTGGAATTGAATCAAAGTATTTTGAAAAGATATTCCAAATATTCCAGCGATTGGTTGAAAAAGACGAATATGAGGGAACCGGTATTGGCCTGGCCATTTGCAAACGCATTGTTGAGCACCATGGAGGCAGGATTTGGGTGGAATCCGAAATGGGAAAAGGGTCTACATTTTATTTTAGTGTCCCTAAGGAAGTATCTAAAGTGAGCTAAAGTGCCTAGAGTTAAGTCTCCAAGGACCTCGGAGAGGTCAAATATTTATAGAAATACGTTGCCAAATAGATATTATTCGACCCCGGCTGGGGTCGCACTTTTACTTAATGGGTTATTCCTTTCTATAAACATTTAATCCCGCTGGGATTTAGATGGAGGTTTTAATCAACTTCACGTACTCCAAATTTTAGGAACTCCCAACTTTAGTCAATTCTTTAACGTACCTGGTTCATATCAACTGCAACCTTCATTTTGTTTTTGCCATTCGTGTATATAACTCCTTTTAAGGGTGTAACGTCATAATAATCCCTTCCCCAGGCAACAACAATATGCCGATTAGCAGGAATCTGATTATTGGTAGGATCAAAATCAAGCCACCCAAAGCCTGGAATATAAATCGAAAACCATGCATGCGTGGAGTCAGCTCCAACCAATTTTTCTGCACCTTCCGGAGGAATTGTTTCTATATAACCACTTACGTATCTTGCCGGTAATCCCACGGAACGTATACATGCGATTGCCAGATGTGCAAAATCCTGACATACTCCTTTCCGCGACTTAATCACTTCATCCAAACCTGTTGTTATATCAGTAAAGCCGGGAACAAATTGAAAGTCGCGATGAATTCTCTCCATTAATTCAACAACAGTATCAAAAACAGAACGGCTGGCATGAAAGGATTCAAAGGCGTAATTTTTTATCTCATCCGGTATTTTCCTTATCAGAGGCGACTCGAGGATAAATTGGCTCGCAGCAAGGTTTGCGGAATTTGTTACTTGTAATTCTTCCAGCGCTGCTTGGAGGCTAATATGTTGATGTTGTCCTGAATAAAAATGATCGAGATACCGTCCATATTCCCGAAAAATTTTGCTTTTTGAGGTTACGGTTAATACTTTATGCTGTTCGTGAATAGAAAACCGGGTTATATAATTACCGAAAAAATCAATTCTCTCTGAAATTTCTGAAGGTTTCGGGGAAATACTCACCTCGTATTCAAGTAATTGTTGGCCGTCATAAGCACGTGGCCTCAAGGTGGCAAGATTATGACAATAGCTCACATAGTCGTCGTAATTATATTCTGTATTATGGGTTACTATATATTTCATTCAATCATAGTATTTTATATGGAGTTAACCACGCAAATTATAGCTTACCAACTGGTTCAGCGTATCCGTATGGCTAAAATAAATATTGGTAATGGTAAGCGATGCATTGTTTAGCAAATCAGCTAATTCCGAAAGCAATGCATCAAGCTGGGTCCGCATCAAACATTCATTTGACGATCCCACCAGCGCTTCTGTATTGACTAGTTTTATTTTTGAAAAAGCATTAAAAATATATTTTTCGTAATTGGTAAGTTCATGAGAATTTTTAGAATGAGGAAGTACGGAAAGGTCTTTATTCAGTCTGTTTAGTTGATACGCAAGTGAAAGTGGATATTTGGTATCCAGTAAAATGAGATTGATCACATTTTTGATGTTAAGATGCGATCTGTAACTATACCTGTAAATACCCATACTTTCATTACTGTTAAGTAACGATTCAAGAATTTCGTACTCCACCTGTTCCTGCTGTTTAAAGATAAGCAACGATCGGGTTTTTGAGATATTTAACAAACTCTGTTCCAACTGAAATCCAATATAATAAAGCAATAGACCTTGTTCTATTAATATACTTTCCTCTACCAGTCCCATAAATCCTATGATCCTTGATATGAGCTGATCAAGCATTTGAATTAGCTTTCCAAGGTTTTTTTCGGGTTCATTTTGAATACTTTTCCATATCTTGTTAATGCTGTCAAACACTCTCATTGTATCAGGCGACCAAAGATTACGAAGGGCATGATATGAATTGGTAAACATTAAAAATGTATGGAACAGGCTGCCGGTTCTTTCCTTATCAAGGATAACAGATAACAGCTCAGGGTAAGGATCATCCAATGTATTTTCGTTTTCATCGATAAAACCCGGATAAGTTGCCGTTAAATTTGTTATGGCTTGCAAAAGGAGCTCCAAACTCTTTGTAATTGGTTGTCGTTCATATGACTGGAGAAAGGTCATATTCTTTAAAACCATTCTGATGAAACGGGAAGTAATCAGGGTCCTGCTAATATAACGACCAGTCCAGTATAAATTTTCTGCCGTATGACTTGGTAAATCATCCAAACCAGAGGCTAAAGCCGGGTTTAAATTTGTAATGCTTACAGGCTGATCGGGTTCTTCATGATTGCCGACAATCCAAATGTCCTTACTATCGCCTCCCCTTTGGTTAGACACGATAATATCGTCTCTTTCTGCCGCCGCCCGAACCAAACCTCCAGGCATTACACAATATTGCTGTTTACTGGCAATGGAATAACTTCTCCAAACCGAATTCCGGGGCTCCAATTGCTGGTTTACAAATGTAGGGGCAGTTGAAAAGCTGATTCTTTCCTGTGCTACAAATCGATAAGGCCGCTCGGAAATTTGTCTTCTCAGATCATCCAATTCAGCATTGCTCATTGTGCGCCCAAAAAAGATATTGCCGTGATTTGCCCTGTCAATTTTTTTTATAATTAAGTCAGATAAATGCTCCAACACATATTTTCTTTCTTTTTCCTGCCCACACCACCAGGTGGCGATCTGAGGTAAGATTAAATCCTCATTTAAAAAATATTTTGCTACAGCCGGAATAAAAGGGATTAATCCCGGATTTTCCAGAACCCTGCTTCCAATCGGATTTATGATCGTTACATTTTGTTTTCTCACTACTTCCAGTAAACCTGGCACGCCCAAGTGCGAATCTTCCTTCAACTCAAGCGGATCAGTGTAAATGTCGTCTACCCTTCTCAAAACGATGTCTACTTTTTTTAGACCTTTTAACGATTTC